>CAZITB010000093.1:0-11472 GCA_964542055.1 uncultured Candidatus Kuenenia sp. | reverse complement strand
GGTTCGTTTTGATCCGGTGGGAGAGGTTTGCCTTTGCCGACAGAACAGAATTTGCAATTTCTTGTGCAGATGTTTCCAAGAATTAAAACGGTTGCGGTTCCCCTGCTCCAGCACTGGCCTAGGTTTGGACAGTTTGCATTTGTGCAGATCGTCTCCTGGCCGAGTCGGTTGAGCGTGTCAATTGTAGTTTTGAATATGTCTCCGCCGCCGGCCGGTCGTTTGAGCCATTGGGGCAATTTTCGGTTAGCTGTCATTTTTCTGTTATATCTTTTTAATTATGCTTGAATAAGCCGCCTCGAACATGCGAACGCCGCCGCCTTCAATTTGGAGTATTAGTCCACTTTCAGGGTCGAGACCTATACAATTTCCATAGTATTTTTGATTATTATACTCGATTCCGACCCTGGTTCCAAGTAAACTGCTGAAAGATTTCCATTTTCTGATGACTTTATCTTTATCGGTTTGGGCAATTTTGACCCATTTTTCCATCAAATTCAATGTCTGGCTTGCAATAATATTTCGATCGCAGATTTTACCAGTTTGTATATCGAGGCTTGTGGCTGCCTTCGAGATTTCGGGGGGGAAATCGTAGGGCTGCTGATGGATGTTGATCCCGATTCCCAGAACGACTTTATCATTTTTGGATTCGACCAGGATGCCCGCGATTTTTTTGCCATCTACGAGTATATCGTTGGGCCACTTTATGGAGACGTGCTTGACGGATATTGCGATTAGAACCTCCGAAAGAGCAACTCCGCAAAGTAAGGTGAAAAACTCGGTTTTGATATTTGTCTTTTTCAAGAGAACCGAAAGAAGCAGGCTTTGCCGGGGGGCGCTAAGCCACTGATTGCCTCTTCTGCCGCGGCCGGCATTTTGGAATTCGGAAAAAACTGCCAAGCCGTCATTGTCAGGGTTTTTTGCGTAGCTCCATGCGATGTCATTGGTGCTTGAGGTTGAGCTGAATACCACCACTTTTGATCCGATCCGTTCGGTTTTCAACGAATCAGATATAAGGTCGGGATCTAGAGATTGGAAATCTTGCATCATACGGTTAAGCTTAATACTCCGTTGCCTGGCGGTCAAGTCCAATATCTACAGAAATCGCGCTGTGGGTAATTGCCCCGATAGAAATACGGTCCACACCGCATTGTGCAATTTGCCTGACGTTTTGGAGAGTGATTCCGCCGCTTGCTTCGAGCAGGGGTCTTTTGCCGCACATTTCGTTTCTCATTTCGACCGCTCGCTTGTATTGCCATTGTCCCATGTTATCGAGCAGAATGATATCGATGCCGGGGACCTGCAGGACGTAGTTGAGCTGGTCTTCGACATGGTCAACTTCAACGCAGACGAATTTGACGGTTTTGATTTTTCTGGCTTGTTCGACCATTTCAGTTAAAGATTGCACCAGCTTGTTTTCGCGGTTTAGCTGTGCGATGTGATTATCTTTTATCATTACCGCTTCGCCGAGGTTGTAGCGATGGTTGTGGCCCTTGCCGCAGCGGACAGCGTATTTTTCAAGCTCTCGCCAGCCAGGGGTTGTTTTTCGTGTATCGTAAATTTTGGCACTGGTGCCGCGGATCGCGGTTACATATTTGTACGTCATGGTCGCTATGCCGCTTAGACGCTGGAGAAAATTCAGGACGACTCTTTCGGCGCTTAGCATGGACCTTGCGGGGCCTTCTATTGTTCCAATTTTGTCAGCAACGTTTGCCCGTTCGCCGTCTTGTTTGAGGATTTTGATTTTGAGTCTATCGTCATAGCGTTTTAAGATTTCGGGGATGATATCCATACCGCAGATGACGATTTCTTCGCGGGTTATGAGGTATGTTTTAGTTTCGGCGTCTTGGGGGATTGTAATCTGAGATGTAGGGTCGCCATTGCCGAAGTCTTCTTCAACGGCCATGTCTATAAGAGCTGAAACTTTCTTTATATCGAGCTTTTTCATCAATCACCTTTAATTTGATAAGTTACGAAATAATAACCGTTTAGAAAGTGAAAATCAATAAAATAATACCCCGGAGATTTTGATACGGTTGACGCTGGCAATCGGCCTCAAACCCATTTCCTTCTCTTGGGACATGGGATTACTTGATCTCAAAACTTATACTTTTAAAGTCGCTCTAGTCTCTGGTTACATTTGAAGGCAAAGAACTTGAAAAATTCCGCCTAATACTCCCACTTGTCATATCCGCATTATAAGCTACAAATTTAACATTTAACTTCCCTTATTTGACTATTTAGTCTCCAAGCCGATACTTTTTAGCATTTCTTTTTTAGGGATTTTTATATCATTACTGCTGGCTGGAGCAGGGATGCTTTCTATGAGAATTCTGGTTTTCAGAGCGGTATCTTTGCTCTGGGCTGCCTGCCTAGGTGTCATATTACCAAGTGCGGGATTGGGCTTATCCAGCCAGTCCATATAAAAGCTTTTCATCTGGCCCTGAACAGCCGCTCTAACTTCCTGTGGCAATTCCAACTCATCGACATGATTATCTGAAGGGACTTGTCTCAACAGTGTTTCAATACCTTCCTTGTCATGGTCTATGTAACAAACTCCATCTATAGATTCCAGAATACCAATCAAAACATCCAATCTTTTCTTTGAGTTTGTTTCGGCAACGATTTTATCCTCTTGAAAAACTATCCTGCCAAGCAAGGTGGTTCCCATCAAAGAATCATCAGGATTGTCCTTGAACCATATATACTCATCACGGTCTTGATCATAATCAATATCATCCGTTTTTAAAAGCTCCTTGCGGCATAAATGAGTATCATTGCATTTAAAATAAGCGGATATAAACTCCAACAGATGACCATCAGTATTCGTCAATTGAGGCAACTGATCATCTCCGAGAACAATCTCATCATACAAAGGCCATAGCCTTCCAAATAAATGAGCATTGTCTCTAAGCCACTTAGCAGTAGGTTTTGAAGGCAGTTTTAAATCTTCAAGCTCATCCAGCACATCGGATATATTGAAAAAACTGAACACCGGCCCGGCAATATTTATAAAGTTATAATTACCAATGGCATAAACCCATAAAGGCACTATCCAGCCTTGCTTTGTTGTCTCAGACAGTCCCTGGTCATGAACTGTTATTGTCTTAGATAAAATCAAATCATTAAGAACGATATAACCTGTATCAGGGTCTGCCTGTTTTACCTGATACAAACTGGGATATGAATTATTCAGCGACTCAAGTGATATTCTAAGAGATTCAGGTATATCTCCAGCGAGAAGTTTTTGGGCAAAAGTGAGTGCCTTTTTTGATTTCCGATAATCAAGAGCCGCCCATGTAACATAAGACGGCAAAGCTGCAACACTGTCATACTCATCAATATAATAATCCCAGTCTGAATCACCGAAAAACTTTTTAGAAGGTTTTGCTTTACGCAAAAAATCAGATTCATGCCAGAAATTGATAAACTGATTTGTTAAAGCTTTTTGTACAAGTTTCCAGTTCTCAAGATCATCATCATCTGGAACCACTGAAAGGTCTATATCAGGCATTGAAAGCTGGCGTGCAAAATGCTTTTCGACAAAACCAAGCAGGTCATTACTGATATTTTCTCGAATATCCTTTGCTACAGGGTGGTTGCTTTGACAGCAAACATTTATGCCTAATTGCTCAATATATTTCAATGCCTTAAATAAGTTTTTTTCAGCAATAATAATTTTCTCAGGAATACCTATGCTCTCCGATGTATTGTCACCACTGAAAACACTGAATAAAACATTAAGAGCCTGAGCAATATCCATTTCAATAAGCTCCGCATGCAAAATACAATAACTTTTTTCCTCGGCAATAGCAAAAATGCAGTCGTCATCCCCGCCATCTTTACCAGTCACATACACCGGCACGATAACCCATGTTTGTTTAAGTTTAGGCAGGCTGGAAAGGTCTGGCAGCGATGAAACATCTCCATCTAGTATTGCGAATCTGAAAAATTGCAGCAGTTCTTTAGAGCCTGAAAATGATTTGTGAGCTACTTTTATATCAGGTTTTTCAATGTCACCAAAAACCTGTACTGTAAATATTTTTGAGCTGGATGTTTTTTCTATTGACGGGCAGAAATTGCCATTTCGATGAGCACCTAAGATACCCCTTACAATATAGAGCATCAAATCTATATCGTGGTCTTTAGTAATCATTTGCATCATTTGCCCCGGCTTCTTTAAAATTATAGATGGCAGCCAATCGGATTTTTGGGCGCGGTAATTACATGATTTATACCACTTTTTCTCCTCATATTGCATGTCTCTGTAATAACACATACTAAATCCGATAGTGTCAATTTTTTCAGAAGCATATCTGCCTTCATTGGTTACCATAATCGGCTGTTTGAAAGCATCTGCTCCTCTGAAAACACTGATACCATATTCTTCTCCGCCGGCACCCATTATGGATACTACAACCGGTTCTTCTAGAGGAGTTTCAACCACAAAAAAATCCATATTTTCATAAGTTTCCCATAACCGCATATCCGCAAATTCTTTGCAGGCATTGATCAATTGTATCTTTTTCCATGGAAATTTAAGCTTCATAACCATTATCCTTTAATTCATATATCATGATATTATATATTAAGTCTATAGTCTGCGTCAAGTGCTTACCTTTTAGTCAGGTTTTTTTCAAAATCGTTCAGTATGATGTTTGATCCATTCTCGCCGGATTCATAAACATGCATCATTTCAGTTTTCATTTTCAATTTGACTTCATCCCCCTGGGTCAGATTAAACTCAGGGCTCAAATTAGCAATAACCTGTTCACCTAATGAAGTTTTAAAATATACATCCATTCTATCGCCCAATGGCTCAACTACATGCACATTTGCAGTGATGTAATCAAAAGAATTACCTTCCATTTGATCCAAATAAAAATGCTCCGGCCTTATTCCCAGGGTTACTTCTTTGCCTACGTAATCATTTATTTTATAAAAATGTTTTTGCGGAAATTCTATTTTCTCTTTTCCATAAACAAAAAAGTGCTTATTTTCATAATTATGTACCCTGCCGTTAATAAAATTCATAGGAGGAGTACCTAAAAAGCCTGCAACAAACTTGTTAAGAGGTTTATTGTACAACTGCATAGGCTCTGCCACCTGTTGTATTTCTCCTTCGTACATAACACATATTCTGTCACCAAGTGTCATCGCTTCGGCTTGATCGTGGGTTACATAAACTGAAGTCGTATTCATTCTACGGTGCAAAGCTTTGAGTTCCGCCCTGGTGCTTACACGCAATTTAGCATCTAGATTGCTCAATGGTTCATCAAAGAGAAAAGCTGCAGGATTTCTGACCACCGCCCTGCCAAGAGCCACTCTCTGACATTGACCGCCGGAAAGCTGCTTTGGCTTTTTTTGCAATTGAGTTTCAATCCCAAGCATAGCGGCTGCTTCATTTACTCTTTTATTTATTTCCTGTTTCGGATATTTTCTAAGCTTGAGCCCAAATGCCATGTTTCCATATACTGACATATGGGGGTATAATGCGTAATTTTGAAATACCATAGCTAAGTCGCGATCTTTGGGCTCGACATCGTTTATGATTCGATCTCCAATGGTAATCGTTCCGGCAGTTATTTGCTCGAGACCGGCAATCATCCGAAGAATTGTCGTCTTTCCGCAACCAGAGGGGCCAACAATTACCATGAATTCAGAATCTTTAATTTTAAGATTGACATTTTTCACGGCTTCAAAATCTTTACCGTAAACTTTACAGATTCCTTCCAGTGTTATCTGAGACATCTATTTTCCTGATATAATTTAGTTAAAAATTGGACCATTATCCGTCTTTTGAATTAAGCTTTGATAGCACCTGCTGATAAGCCTCTTAAAAATGTCTTCATCGCAGCAAGAAAGCAGATCAACATGGGCAAAGATGCCATTGTATAAGCGGCCATCATTTTACCTGGAGAAAAGACGAGATTTTGTTCAATCTCAAGAAAGGCCAGTCCAAGCGGAATTGTACGCAGTTGCTCGCTGTTTACTACAAGAAGTGGCCAGATATAGTTATTCCATGTTGCCAGAAGATTTAGAACAGCTACGGTGCTGATCACAGGAGCCGAAAGAGGAAAAATAATCCAAAATATTATGTGTTTATCACTTGCGCCGTCCAACTGTGCGGATTCAAAAAGTTCATGAGGAATTTCTTCAAAAAATGTGCGGAACAAAAAGATAGGGAACACCAGCGAAATAGATAGTTGAGGGAGAATCATTCCCCAATAAGTATTTATTAAGTTCAAATCGCGAACCACGAGAAAAGTTGGAACCAAAGTAAGGATACCAGGTACCATTAACAAACAAATGATCAAGAAGAACAGTATTTTTTTGCCTCTAAAATGATACAAGCTGAACCCGTAGGCACAAATAGAACCGATGACAATTGTCAAGAAACATACCGTTGAACTTACTATGACACTGTTCAATATGTATTTAGCTGTCACTTTGAAGCCAAGTACAAAATTTTGCCATCTGACAGGGTCGGGCAAATGCCAGAATTTAGCAAAAATCTGCGCAGGGTCCTTTGCGGCGGTAAGGACCATGAATATAAACGGAAACAGTGTCAGCGTAACTAATATGAGTAAAATTAAATGTAAAATAAATTTATTTATTTTCAAAATCTAGTGCCTTTTTTTCAGAAATATAAATTGGAGAATAGTAATTGAAAAACAAAAACAAAAGAGTACAAAACCTATAGCTGAAGCATAACCGATTTTGCTGTATGTGAAACCGTTGACAAACAAATAAAGTCCGGGCAGCAAAGTTGTGTTGCCCGGCCCTCCGCCGGTAAGCACCAGCACATGTTCAAATGACTGTATCACAGCTATCATGGATATAACACTGATCACCCTGATCTGAGGTATTAACATGGGAAGTTCTATTGTGAAAAATATTTTTATCGATGAAGCGCCGTCAAGCTTTGCAGCCTCATAGAGACTGGCGGGGATTTTTTGCAGTCCCGCAAGATAAATAAGCAGACCTATTCCTCCGGCCCATGGAACTCCCATGAATATAATTGCGGGTATAACAGTTTTTTCATTACCTAGCCATGATCTCTGAAGAAAAGACAATCCTATCAAATCAAAAAATTTATTAATCGCTCCATCCGGGCTGTATAACTCTTTCCAAATCAAATAAATTATCAAAGAAGGAACCACTACAGGGATAACCAGAAGAACTCTGTATGCGTATGAGACAAATTCATTTTTCACCTGATGTATTAGCCTGGCGGCAAATAACGGACCAAAGATATTTAGCGGTAAAGCCAAGGCGAAAAGCAATAGCACAAACAGGCTGTGATAAAAAAGAGGATCCTTGAATATCAGGATAAAGTTTTCCAATCCTGCAAATTCCTTATAACCCATGCCGTTTGTATGGAACGATGCAAGTTTAAAAGCTTTTAACAATGGCCAGTATGAAAAGACCGCCATTATCGCAAAAGCAGGCAACAAAAAGAGGTATGGTTTAATTTGCTTTAACATTATTTGAAATCCCGGCCGATTTGGGTTCTGATAAAATCGATGTCAATCTGATTTTTATAAACTTCTGATAATCTTATTAATGAATTCCGATGAATTATACTTAGTTTTTGGAGATACTCATCAAGGTCGATTTTTTCCATGAAGAATTGCTGAGAAAGAACGATAGTTTCATTCAAGCTTTGTTTGTCAAAACCCTGAAGTTCCGTTACTGACAATGAAGCAAAGTCCTTTGATACCTGCAATGGAGCGGATTCTTTTCTCGGTGAAGTATCAATAACAGCAGGAAGATCATAAGCTTTAGAATCATCAAATAATTTTTGAGCATTTACAGGTGCAGTAATATATTTCGCAAACAACAATCCTGCCTGTTGTCTCCACTGTTGTTTTTGTACAGGGACGACAATAAAAGACCTGACAGCGGAGTTTTGATCTATACCCCCGGCAGTAACGAACCGGGAACACTGTTGAGTGATTTGCGGAAACAGGAATATTCCGTAGTCAAATACTTTTTCCGAAGCTACCTCCCCTAAGAGGTTTTGAAAGTTTTCGAGAACATGAAAATACCAGGTTCCGTTGTAAATGCTTGCTGCATTGCCTTTAGCGAACATGTAATACATTTCATCGCCTTGTTGGGCCATGAAATTATCGTTCCAAGTCATGGCATATTCAAACAACATTTTTGCAGTTTCCCTGTACTCCGGTGATTTGGCAGGATCTATGATACCTTTTTCAAAGGCAACAATTCTTTCGGACAGGTCTATCTTTTCCTTTGATACACTAAACGGATCATAAGGATCGAACTGCCAATTTGGATCGGCAGGCAGTAAGTTTATTTGAGGGATATATCTTCTAAAGAAACATTCAAGAATTCTATCGGCTACCCAGATAGTAGTAATATAATCATTCTTAAAAGTATCCGCATGGGGAGGAAGGCCGGATTCCTTGATCTTTGAGAAATTTGCAATCATTTGTGTCCATGTTTTTGGAGTATCAACGTTTGCTTTCTGATATATTTCCTTGTTGTAAAAAAAACCTGTTCCATATTGTGTGAACGGCAGGATGTACAGTTTTCCGGCAGGATCCAACAATTTCATAATGGCGGAAGGATAAAATAAATCCCGCCACTTTCTGTTTTTTGTATCAAAAGGGTTCTGCTGAGAGACCAATTCATCAAAATTAATAATCTGTTCATTTTGGCCATAATGCCAGAAAAGTTCGGTATTTTCTGAAATCATCACTTCGGGAGGTTGTCCTGCTAAAAACCTTGACTGCAGCCACATTTCATAAAGTTCGTAAGGGACACTTTGAACGCTGACATTTATACCTGTTTCCGCGGTAAAATCTTTAGCCACCGACCTCATTCCGGTTAATATATCAGGATAGAAAGTACAGGCTATGATGGGTTCTCTATTCTGAAGTTCTTGGGGTATCCGAACATCAGCCATAAGAACTGAAGAAAAAATTAAAATTAATATAAATTTTTTCATTATTTTATAAAAGTCAGTACGTTAATCTAAAAGGAAAATTTCCTATATCAATTTCAACAGCTTTGGAATAAAAAGTGATATTTGCGGTAGATATGTTACAAGTAACAATGCTGCAACCATGGCTAGAAAGAACGGGAGAAGATGTTTTGTAATCTTTGAAATCGTTGTATTACCAACTCCGCAGCCAACAAACAAGGCTGTTCCGACAGGTGGGGTACAAAGTCCAATACATAAATTCATAATAATAATTATACCAAAATGAACAGGATGCACTCCAAGCTGAATCGCAACAGGCAGGAAGATAGGAGTAAATATCAATACTGCTGGAGTCATATCCATAAAGGTTCCAACAAAAAGCAGAACCATATTAATGATGAGAAAAATTACGATCTTATTATCTGATAGCGATAAAAGAGCACTACTGACATTTTGGGGGATGTTTTCATAAGCTAAAACCCAACTCATCGCAGAAGATGTACTTATTAACAACATTACAACAGAAGTTGTAATCCCACAGTCGAGTAGTATTTTGGGGACTTGGTTAATTTTGACTTCTTTGTAAACAACCACAGAAAGAATAAAAGAATAAACAACAGCGATTGCGGCAGCTTCGGTGGGAGTAAATATTCCCTTAAGAATTCCACCAAGGACAATTATTATCAGTAACAAACTAAGAATCGCTCTTTTGAACGAAATAAGAATTTCTTTTATAGTTGCTTTTTCCCCAGCTCCGTAATTCCTTTTTCTGCTTACTATGCCGGCAACAATCATCAACGCAATCCCTGAAATTATACCTGGAAGGAATCCTGCCATGAACATGGCTGCAATTGACACTCCACCAGAGACAAGTGCGTAAACGATCATTATATTACTTGGAGGAATAAGAAGTCCGGTTGTGGCAGCTGTCGTAGATACGGCAACATTGAAATCATTTCCATATCCTTTTCTGTTCATTTCAGGAATCATAAAACCTCCAACAGACGAGACTGCTGCAACGGCTGAACCCGAAATTGCTCCAAAAAACATGCATGTCAGGATATTCACAAATGCCAGTCCGCCTTTGAACCTACCCACTAGAGAAGATGCAAAGTTTATTAGTCTTGAAGCGATACCTCCTCTTCCCATAAAAATTCCTGATAAAATAAAAAAAGGAATCGCAAGTAGTGAAAAACTGTCAATGCCGGTTGCCATTCTTTGTGCTATCAATGTCATAGCTTTGTCGGTTGTTCCTGTTGAACCGGTTACAAAAAGCACAGTTAGAAAAGTTGACATTCCGATTGCCACAGCAATAGGGACATTAATAACCAGCAACAAAACAAACGACAAGATCATAACTGTAACGGGAATATCCATCAATTCTTTCCTTTCAAAGAGCTTAGTTTTTCATACAGATTTTCAATAGAAAGTATTAAAATGAAAAAACCACTTATGGGAATTGCCAGATAGACATAGCCCATTTTGATTCCTAAGGCAGCTGAAACCTGATTTGTGCTGAGGGTAAATGATACTATTTTGTAACCTCCATAAATCATGATAAATGCAAAAAATGACACGAAAATGTGAACGGCAATTTCAACAAGGGCCTTATTTTTAAAAGACAATTTCCCTACGAAGTAATCTACACCAAGATGGCCTTTTCTCGCAAAAGCAACTGACGCCCCCAGCAAAGCCATCCACATCAACAGCATAGTCGCAAGTTCTTCGGTCCATGTGCTGGGATTTTTTAACAGATATCTTGTAAAGACCTGCCAGACAACATCTAACACAAGTAAACCGGTTATGATAATAACTGCTATTTCCAAAGATAGAATTAGTTTATGTTTAATTTTTAAGAGCAAAATTTTCATCAGTTAACATCCTTGATTTTATTGAGATATTCGCCTGTTTCGGTACCTTTGTATGAATCATGCATTGTTCTGACTGCATCGATAAAAGGTTGCTTATCAGGATAAATAACTTCGACACCAGCTTTTTTGACTATTTCCAGAGATTCCACGGTTTTCTCCTGCCATAGTTGCCTTTGATATAAAGATGATTCATCAGCCGCTTTTTGTACCATTTCTTTCTGTTGAGGTGTCAGGCTGGACCAGAAATCAGAATTCACAATCACTATATCAGGTACCATGGAATGTTCATCAAGAGTATAATAATCACAAATTTCGTAATGGCGGGAGGTTTCAAAACTTGGAGGATTGTTTTCAGCTCCGTCAACTACCCCCTGCTGCAAAGAAGTGTAAAGTTCGCCAAATCCAATTGGTGTCGGAGAGCCTCCTAATGCCTTAACCATTTCTATTGCTGTATTGCTTTGTTGAACTCTTATTTTTAAACCGCGTAAATCCTCGGGTTTCTCTATTTTTTTATTTGCGGTATAGAAGCTTCTGCTCCCGGAATCATAATAACAAAGCCCATAAAGTTTAACATCTGAGCCCCTTGATTTTATATTCTGCCCTATTGGACCGGATAAGACTTTCCAGAAATGGTCCTTGTCTCGAAAGACATAC
>CAZITB010000092.1:0-11551 GCA_964542055.1 uncultured Candidatus Kuenenia sp. | reverse complement strand
TCCGCTACTTAGGTAACAGGCATAATCTGCATTTATAAGGAATTTTAAAAATGAATTATTCATAATTAAATTTGTCCTTGACAAACAACCCATACAGAGATAAAACCATATTTGTGTTTTGAATGCCACATTTTTTCTCCAACAATATATTAATTCGAAATCATAAAAAGTCAACTTTTTTCAAAAATTTAACCATTTATCGAATAAACATCGTCTTCTTTTTAGCCTATACGACAAAGTATTACCCTTAGAATCTTTTACAATAGCTTTCTTGTTAAATTTAATTGCAGTTTCTATAGAAAAATTTAGCAATAATTTCAAAAGCTGATAGTATATTTCATTTAGGATTGAAAATTATGGATGTCATTAAGGTAGAAAGTGCTTTGGGGAAAATAGAAGATGCGGTGGTGGTCGATATTTGTGTGCGTGAGGGAGACCAGGTTAAAATAGGGGACAAGATCGCTGAAATTGAGGCTGACAAGGCGGTAATGGAAGTTCATGCCGATTGTGAGGGTGTAGTAAAAGCGGTTATTGCCCAGCCGGGAGATAGACTTTTTGAGGGTTTTGTGCTGATTTTGCTGGGTAAAAATGATAAAGAAATTGACAAAAATTACATTATTTCACTCAAAAACAAGCAGAAAAGAACCGATTTTGAGCAAAAAATTCAAAGACCTTCCATGTCGGATTTAAGTAAACTGCCGGCTCGAACTGCGGACCTTTCACAGGTAAAATTGGGCGATAAAATACCACTTTCACGACTGCAAAAGCTAACCGGCGACAAGATGGTTCAATCCAAACGAGAGATACCTTGTTTTTACCTGACAACTGTTGTGGATATGACCGATCTTTTTGAATTCCGCAGTGAGCAGAACGAAAAATCTGAAACCAAGATTTCATTTAATGACTATATTTTAAAGGCGATGGCGATCGGTATTGAAAAGTTCCCGGTTATGGGAGCAAAGCTGGGAAAAGATGAGATAATTCTTGATGACAGTATCGATATCGCCCTTGCGGTGGCTGCGGGGAATGACCTTTTCGCGCCGGTAGCCAAGGCGGTTAACAGCAAAAGCGTAAGCGAGATAGCCGGCGAGACGAAAAGCCTGGCAGAGCAAGCCAGGGAATTCGAACTTGCAGGCGATAATCTCGAGGGCGGGTGCTGCTGTTTGACAAATCTGGGCAGTTTCGGGGTGGAAAGTTTTATACCAATAGTAATACCGGGGCAGTGTTTTATACTGGGGGCGGGGGAGATAACCGACAGTTTAGTTGTCAGCGGCAAGGATATTGAGACCAGAAAACAGATGAGTATTACTATTTCCGTTGATCACAGGATTGCCAACGGGGCATACGCAGCGCAATTTCTGGATTTCGTCAAAAAAACATTGGAAAATCCACAATCTCTTGTATAATCAAGCCAAAAATTACCGGACTTTGTAAGAATTGCTGAAAAATTGCTGTATCTGTGCTAAAAAAAAGGATTTTTTAGGCCTGAAGTCCGATAATTTTCTAAAGTAAATGATAGTTTAATGCCGATTTTCTACTATACGTGGTATTTTGCTGTTAAATGAATCCACATATAGGGCCAAAGTTAAATTTAAAGGACTGAATTTATGAGGACGATTGCGGTAATCAATCAAAAGGGCGGTTGCGGGAAAACGACAGTTTCACTCAACCTTGCAAGCGCGATGGCCATGGCGGGCCAAAGAACACTTCTAGTAGATATGGACCCTCAGGGACATTGTGCGGTCGGGCTGGCAGTGCCGGAAGAACAGGTCGAACAGAGCATCTACGATGTGCTTATCAGCAGTGTTACGCGTGAACCGAAGAGGATCAGCGATATTCTCTGGCAGATTTCGGATAATTTCGAGCTGGCACCGGCGAGTATCGATCTTTCTGCTTTTGAGCAGCAGATGGCGGGTGTTAGCGGCAGGGAGAACTGTTTGAAAAGTGTTCTTGAGCAGGTATCTGAGAACTACGATTACGTGATAATTGATTGTCCGCCAGCGGTTAGTCTTTTGACGTTCAATGCTTTAAGAGCGGCTAATGATATTATTGTGCCGGTTGATACTGGATATTTTTCGCTGCATGGATTGTCCAAGCAGCTTGATACGGTTGATTTGCTCAGCAAGCAGTGTAATCAGCCCCTTAACGTGATGGTTCTGGCGAGTATGTATGATATCAGGACCAAGATGGCAAGGGAGATTCTGGCAGAGCTTCGCAAGCAGTTCGGCAATAAGATGTTCAAGACGGCGGTTAATTTCAATACCAAGCTCAAAGAGGCGGCAAGCCTTGGTCAGCCGGTATGCGAATATGATCCTTCGAGCAAGGGCAGCAGGGATTTTCAGTCGCTGGCACAGGAGCTTATGGCAAGCGATACGAGGATAAAGAGAAACCAGCTGGTTAATTCGATCTCGGACGAGTTGGACGCGATATCAGCATCAGCGAGCGAAATTCTGGAAAGTTTCGGTGAGCAAGCAAGCAAGCCCAAAGTTGAAGAAACGGCAGTTGAGCAGATGACTCTGGAAGAAGCGGTTGAGAAACTTGATTCTAAGATCGCCGATTTTTACGGTTACCGCAGAGTCGACGGGAAGGTTATTTTCTCTACGTTGTATCCACGGGCAAGCAAGGTTCAGCTCGCAGGCGATTTCAACGGGTGGAATCCTGAGTCTTCGGATATGGAGAAGGTCAGTGACAAGGGTCAGTGGCAGTTGTCGATTCCGGTTGAGCCGGGTTCGTATCGGTATCGCCTGGTAGTTGACGGCCAATGGCAGCAGGACCCATATAATGAAAAGGCAGAGATGAATCCTTACGGGGACTTCAATTCGCTTTTGGAAGTTTGAAATTAGTCATTCAATGGTGGGCAGGTGCCCACCCTACATTTTACATTTGCGGGCGGTTTGCGAACCGCCCCTACGTAAAAAATGTGGCATGGGAAGCATTCTGATCTCATCGCTTCCGCGATAGAGCTTTTATAGATTTTTCATCTAAGAGCGGATTCTATTGCGGCGATTACGTTTGGGTCGTTGGGTTTTGTTTTGGTGGGGAAGCGGTTTATAATTTCTCCGTTTTTATCGATTAAAAACTTGTTGAAATTCCATGTAATCTCGCCAGCATATTCAGGGTTTGTATCGGGGCTGGTGAGGAATTGATAGAGCGGGTGGATGTCGGAGCCTTTGACTGATATTTTTGAAAACATGGGAAAAGTTACATTGTAGGTGCCGGTACAAAATTGTTTGATCTGCTCGTTTGTGCCGGGTTCCTGTTTGCCAAAGTTATTGGCAGGGAAACCGAGGACATAGAAACCTTTATCGTTGTATTTTTGATAGATGTCCTGAAGCTGGGCATATTGGGGTGTGGCTCCGCACTTGCTGGCGACGTTGACTACCATGAGAACATTACCTTTGTATTTTGAAAGTGATACGGAATTTTCATCGATATCGTTTACATCGAAATTATACACGTTTTTTGTCGGGGAATCGACCGGTTCATCATTTTGGGGCTTATCCGAACAGCCTGTCAGTGTGAGCATTGAAAACATTGTTACTACATGAATCGAACATCTAAACATTTTAGTTCTCCTAAAATTTACAACTCTATTTCTTTCTGAATGGATTTCTCGGAAGTAAATTCGTACTGCTTTTCGGCGGCGGTCAACACAACGTTACTGTTGTCGATAGTCAGTTTCATTTTAGCATCAGGTTTTCCATTTCTGATGATATTGGCAAGGGCGATGGCCTTTTCCTCGCCGTCGCCGCGTGAATAATTTACCACCTCGTCAGGCTGAGCGAGCCGGTTGCCATCATAGATAGAAACTTTGTCCAGGCCTTTCAACCAGAGGTAAACATTATCGATATCCTTATTACGGGCCATTTCCAACGAAACGGGATTGCGCTCGAGGGCGGCTTTTAAGAACGGCTGCCAATCGCATCGGTCCATATCACGATAAGCATAAAAGGCAAGATCGGCAAGCGGGCTTTCGTCTCGCATCGCCTGGAGGTATTCGATTATCTCGTGGCGTTCCATATCAGGGTTTATTTCAAGCGGCTTGGTGGTAATATATTTTTTGTCAGACGAGGGCAGCTTTGGCTCGATAGTGAGAAAATCAGCAAGCTCATCTACTAACTTTTCGGACTCCTCTATGAACGGCTTCAAATGATTTGACAGAACTTTCTTGTCTTTGGGGTTTCGCAGGTCTATCTTTTTCTTATTTAGAAACTGGCGAAGCTGTTCGCAGCAGACACGATCGATGGCTTTGTACGAAGAAAAATCGTCTTCATCGATTTCCTCGAGAAGTTTGTCATAAGTGTCATCTGCGATGCGGTAATTGGAACCGTGTTCATAATGGAACATCGTTTCGGCATTGACGAACTTTGGCGTACCGCGGAAATGCCTGCAGAACTGGAAATATTTATGATACTGATTATGGCTTCGCAGGAAATTTACCAGGTTGAGCAGGTCAAGGTCGGCGGTAAGAAAGCTACAAAGTTCGTTGCAGAATCTTTGGTAAGCTTTCTGGTCGATGGTGGCCTGATCATAAAAAGTGTGAATGTGGCCTGTGTGGTGTGCGACGATGGTTACCTGTTCGTTGCGAATGGCACGCTGGGCCTTTTCGGAGATTGCGGTTCCGTTGAACCACATGGTTTTGGTTACGATTCTGCGGTTATTGGTGATGATCCCTCCGTTTAGGTCGATATAGTTTTGCGAGTGCAGCGGGGTGAGGATCATGAAGATTTCGTCAAGCGGTATTTCGCAGACGACAAAGGCCGCCGCTGCATAGAGCGCTGCCAGGGAGACGCATTCGCCAGCGCCGATAGTGTAGCCCTGTTTGTAGCGGAAAGCGTCCATGGCTTCTAAAGTTTCGGTTTTCCAATAGGGGATAATGTTGCCGGTGTACCTGTCGAGGCCAAAGTGTTTGCGGATATCGACGTCAAAATAATATTTGTCGCCTGTATAACCGAAAAGCGCGTTGGAGCGGGCGATATCGTCAGGGCTGATGACGTCCTTGAAGCGGTCAAGTTCGGTTTCGGAATTGGTCAAACCCCATGTTTCCAGGTCCAAGTTGAAGTCGTAATTGTCCATGATGTACTGTTTCATTCGCATGAACTTGCGGTAGGACGTTTTACCTTCGAGCTTTTTGAAAGTCTCGTCCTCTCGCCATCGCCACAGTATCGGGCTCATGATATTAGCCAGAAGCAGTGCATACATGAGTTCTGGAAAGACGAATATCTCCATATCCGAAAGCGAGATGGCTGATGAGTATTTTTCGAGTTTTATCTTGTCAAATTGCATTTTTCACCTTCTGTTTTGTTTGTAATTTGCCTTTAAAAAGCCTTTAATTTACCTTAATATAATCTCAGAGCCCCCTCTATTTTATTGTTTTATAGAGATTTAACAAGTTTCTTGGAGAAATTATCTTTTTTTTATTATTTGAGGTAGATTTTTATTTCTAAAAAAAAATTCCATAGACTTCCAGTTAATATTTAATGCAACATGCTCAAAACACTGTTGTTATGCGTTTATTGCCTATTAACAGGTAAAAAAATAGAGTTTTTGGCTTCATATAAAAGATTCTATTGTATTATTTTGCGGCAGACGGTAAAATGTTATTCGTAATTGAGTTTTTTTGATAGGGACGGTATCCTGTTTGTTTTTGGTTGCTGATTATGTATTTACTATCATCATTTCTCTTTTTCTAATTTTGATATAGCAAGGAATTATATGTACAAAGGTCAAATACCGGCCCTTAACATTGGGAACCTTAAGATATGTCCGCCTATCATACAAGGCGGCATGGGTGTCCGTGTTTCAAGGGCAAATCTGGCATCAGCTGTAGCAAATACAGGATGCGCGGGAATAATAGCAGGTGCAGGAATAGGTCAGTTCGAGAATTTCCCAGGATGTGAATTCGCCGAACAAAATGAACAGGCCTTGAGATATGAAATCAGAAAAGCAAGGTCTCAAAGCAGTGGTGTTATCGGCGTGAACATCATGGTGGCCCTTACCGACTATGACACTCTTGTAAAGGCCGCGGTAGATGAAGGAGTTGACCTGATAATATCAGGTGCAGGTTTGCCGCTTGATCTGCCGGGATATTTAAACGGCAAAGATGTCAAACTTTTGCCGGTTGTTTCATCTGCCAGAACATTTAAGATTATCTGCAAAAAGTGGAAAAGCCGCTATAATAAACTTCCCGATGCGGTAATCGTCGAAGGTATCAAGGCTGGTGGACATCTGGGCTACACAAAGGATGAAATTTCGGCTTGCAGTTCGACTAAATTGGATCAAACTGTTAAGGAAGTTATCGAAGCGGCCAAATCTTTTGATGCCGAGATTCCTGTTATTGCAGCGGGTGGTGTATTTACGGGTGAAGATATCGCTCATTTTCTGTCGCTTGGCGCAAGCGGTGTCCAGATGGCGACTCGGTTTGTATGTACTGATGAGTGCGATGTGCATGACAATTTTAAGCAAGCTTATATTGATGCCACTAAAGATGATTTGAACATAATCAACAGTCCTCTTGGGCTGCCCGGCAGGGTTATCAACAACAGTTTCGTTGAAAAAATAAAAGAGGGCAAAACGATGCCTTTCGAGTGCAAGTATCAATGTTTGAGGACCTGTGAGCCGGACAAGGCTCCTTACTGCATAGCCCAGGTGCTTGCAAACGCTTCGCAGGGCAAGCTCGATGAGTCTTTTGCGTTTGCCGGATCGAACGCTTACAGGTGTACCGAAATCGTGCCTGTAAAAAAACTTGTCGAAACGTTATCGCAGGAATTATCTGATGCACTTTCTGTTAAGAAAACCGTAAGGAATGAAGATGTTTCGTTCCAAAAAAGCAGTAGTTAAAAGTAATGTAATCTAAAAGGGAAAAACAAATGAATCTTTATGTTGGAAATCTATCGTACGATGTGACAGAAAACGACCTCAAAAGTGCGTTTGAGCAGTTCGGAGAGGTAACGGAAGTCCGTTTGATCATCGACAAGGCCACAAACCGATCTAAAGGGTTTGGTTTCGTTGAAATGCCTGACAAAGCTCAGGCAGAAGAAGCAATTGAAGAATTGAACGGCCAGGAATTGATGGGTCGTGAAATTACCGTAAACGTAGCTAAGCCAAAAACCGACCGTCCAGGCGGCGGTGGCGGACGCGGTGGTTTCAGAGGCGGCCCAAGAGGCGGCGGTGGCGGACGCGGTGGTTCAAGAGGCGGCAGTGGTGGTGGCGGCAGCAGCAGCCGTGGACCACGAAATCGGTACTAAAAATCATACCCAGGCCCCTTGAGGGTCTGGGTTTTTTATATTTTAGCGGTCGTTTATTCCAACGATTCGGGCAGGGTTAATACGTAATCTTTTATCTGGTCGCGAACAGAGCGGAATTTATCCAGCGTCTGTTCGGCGGTGCCGATAAGTGCCGACGGGTCATCGAAGGTTTTGTTTATTACCTTGGCATTTTTTGGATAGAGGCCGGGTAAATCGCATACTGAATCGCAAAGGGTTATCACGTAATCGAATTTGAGCCCGGCCAGGTCGTCGATGTGCTTGGGGTAATAATCTTCGATCATAAATCCCTCTTCGCGCATTACCTTGACGGCGTTTTCGCTTAGCCGGTTAGCGGGTTTGACCCCTGCCGAGTAAGCCTCTATTTTATCGGATTTGTACTTGTCCACCATCGCTTCGGCGATCTGCGAGCGGCAGGCGTTGGAATGACATAAAAAAAGGATATGAAGTTTTTCATCAGCCATAATGCACCTCTTATACTTAATTAAGTGCTTCTGAGCTTATTATAAAGGTTTGATACCCTGATAGTCAATACTTTATCCTAATTGGCTTTTTCAATAAGGCGGGCGTGGATGGTCGATGCACAACTGGACAAGTTCATCGATAACCGCAGTTCCGACACACATCACCGTATCGGCTCCGCCCCAGTAAATTTTTAGCGTCCCATCGTCTTCGGGGATGGCAGCGCAGGAAAATACCACGTTATGCACATAGCCGACCCGTTCCCAGGGGTCCTGCGGCTGAAGTATCCACCGGTCGCAGACGCCGATCAATTCGGCGGGGTTTTCAAGCTTATGCAATGCCGCGCCGAGCCGGTAGATAGCCCCGTCCATAGTGGGAAAGACGCCGTGGAAAATGTTGAGCCATCCTTTGTCGGTGCGGATCGGCGGAGCTCCGGGCCCGACTTTCATTTCGTCCCAGTGGTACCTGGCGGGCTTAATTAAAACGGTCGAATCGCCCCAGTGCCGCAGGTCGTTGGAGTAGCTGATCCAGATCGACCAGGGGCAAATTTCCGAATGAGGGCGGTCGAGCCTGACGTATCGGCCGTTTATCTTCTCGGGGAACAGGACAATATTGCGATGGTCGGCTTCGGTGATAAAGGCGATGCGTTCGATGGACTTGAAGTCGGTCGTCTTTGCAAGGCCGATGCGAACGCCGTGATCGGAATATGCACTATATGTAATATAGTACGCGCCCTCTAGCAGTGTGACACGCGGGTCTTCTACGCCGAACTTTTCGTACTCGTAAAATTCGGGCTGCTTTGCCGGTGTCATAAACGGATCACTCCTGCATTGAAACTCGAACCCGTCATCGCTGTCGGCGATGCCGATTATCGAGCGGCCGGTGTCCGTATGTGACCTGAAGAGCATAACGTAAGTGCCGTTATATTTGGCAACGGCGGCGTTATGGATGGTTGCGACGGGATAGGGCACATCATCTATGGTAAGGATCGGGTTTTTTGAGTATCTCTCGACGAATTGCTTTTTCATACGATTTTCCTTATTTTCTGATTTCTTTCGGTCTGGCGGCGGAATATCTCGACATAGACCTTTTCGTAGCTGGCTACCATTTTGTCTATGGTGAAGTATTTTTCAACGTGACGGCGGCAGCTTTTGCGGTCGATGGTGTGAATCTTTGCCACCGCATTGGCGGCCTGTGTGACGCTGTCCACCAGAAAGCCTGTTTTTTTGTCTTCTATTACCTCACGGCAGGAACCGAGGTCCATAGCGATAACCGGTACGCCGGCAGCCATGGATTCGACAAGTACCAGCCCGAACCGTTCAGGGATGGTATTTAAGTGGAGCACGGCGTAGGCATCTTTAAAAAGAGCATCTCGCTGGATAGGATTGACCGGGCCAATGTACTGTACCGAGGAGTTGTTCAAATACGGTTTGACGAGGGTGTCAAAGTATTGCTGATCCTGAATGATCCCCGCAATGATAAGGTCCATGCCGCACCGCTGGGCGGTTTCGATGGCCAGGTGCGCTCCCTTGTCGGGATGTATGCGGCCAAGGAATACCAGCTTGTCGCCAGGTTTGGAATAGAAAGTGGTATTGGAAATGTCGATCCCGTTATAGACAGTGGCTAGATATGGCAGCTGGGCGTCGCGGTCGGAGTCGCTTATGGAGACGTAGTAGGTGTCAGTGTATTTTCGATAGACGGGCAATATGCTGGGGGATGAGAAACCGTGGATGGTAGTAAGCATGGGGGTGTTTATCATTTTCGAGTAGGTCAGCGGCAGGTAATCGAAATTGTTGTGGACCAGGTCGAACTGGTCGGCGTGTTCCATAAGTTCGGCGATGTGGAGGCAAGATACGATATTGGGGTCGCAGGTTTTGTCTTCCTCGTAGCCTCTTTCGATAACGGCGCAGAGTTTGGCTGATGTTATGGAATCTTTGGTGGCAAAGAGTGTCACGTCCCAGCCGCGGGCCACAAGCCCTTCGGTGATATTGTTGGCGACGGTTTCCCATGCTCCGTATGCCCTTGGCGGTGTTCGCCATGCCACCGGTGCCAGTACGGCAATTCTTTTTTTCTTAAAATCCATATCCAACTCCCATATTAGAAATACCCTCTATATTTAATTGTAAGCGATGTTGTGTGAGTTGCAAATTATTTCTATTGTTTATTGATCATTAAAGATTCGATAGGGTTAAATCGGCCGTCGGCTGGATTCTGGCCCCGGTTTTCAGTCTCACGTGGATTTGACTTAATTCGGCCCGCATGCGCTATATTGCTTTTATTCATTCTCTTCTCATACTGCCGGAATTGAGCTTTTCGGGTCGTTCACGAACGACCCCTACTGTTGAAATTGTGTCTGCGGACAAATAGCGGTAGTCGGTACTCGCCTGACTTGATTATAGTGGGAGCTTTTTTTCGTGTCGATTTCGCATCCGTGATTAATTAATTAATTGGCAAATAGGGCTGTGGATATGTTGTTGCGTATCCTATCTCATCGCTGGCGGGGTTCAATTTAATTTGGTGGTCTAAACCCCCTGCTAAAAGCAGGGGGCTAAAAGTCAGAAACGTTTGTGATAATTTCGATCTCATTGCTACCGCAATTGAGCTTTTATTCGTGTCGGTTGCGATCCACGCTTCCGGAATTAATTTTATTCCCATTCGATGGTGGCTGGGGGTTTTGATGAGATGTCGTAAACGACGCGATTTACGCCGCGGACTTCGTTGATGATCCTGGTGGAAATGGTGCCAAGAACCTCATAAGGTATCTGGGAGAAATCGGCTGTCATAAAATCGGTGGTTTCAACGCACCTTATGGCCAGAACATTTTCATAGCTTCGCTCGTCACCCATTACTCCGACCGTTTCGACGGGAACGAGAACTGCCAAAGCCTGTGAAATTTTTCTATACTGCCCTGCCGCTTTGATCTCATCGATGAGAATTTCGTCGGCGTTTCGCAAAACTTCCAGACGCGGTTCGGTTATTTCGCCGATGACTCTTACCGCCAGTCCGGGACCGGGGAAAGGATGCCGCCATACAAGGTCTTCGGGCAAGCCGAGGTATTCACCGACCAGACGAACCTCATCTTTGAAAAGTTCTCTAAGGGGTTCGACCAGTTCGAAGCCGAGTTGTTCGGGCAGTCCGCCGACGTTGTGGTGGAGTTTGATATTGGCTGCGAGATTGCCGTCTTTATTGCCCGATTCGATGACGTCGGGATAAAGGGTGCCCTGGGCGAGGAATTTTGCGTTTTTGATTTTGTCGGCTTCGGATTTGAATGCTTCAATGAATTCGGCTCCGATTATCTTGCGTTTTTTCTGGGGATCGATAACGCCTTTTAGTTTGTCTATGAACTGTTTGCTCCAGTCAACTACGTGCAGGTCCATGTGGAAGTGGTCGCCGAATGTAGCCACTACATCTTCACGTTCATTTTTGCGGAGCAAGCCGTTATCGACGAAGATGCAAACTAGCTGGTCACCGATGGCTTTTTGGATCAGAGATGCGGTAACAGCTGAATCGACGCCGCCGCTTAGGCCGCAAATGACGGTTGCGTCTCCGACCTGTTGGCGGATTTTTTCGATTGATTCCTCGACGAAATTTGACATCTGCCAGTTGCCCTGGCATTTGCAGATATCGTAGAGAAAGTTTTTGAGCATATCCTTGCCGCGCGGGGTGTGAGTTACTTCCGGGTGGAACTGTACACCATAAAACGGTTTTGTTTTGTGCTTAAGTGCGGCGAACGGGCAGCTTGGGGTTTGTGCCAGGGGTATAATGTCGCTGTGGATATCGTTTACCTGGTCGCCGTGGCTCATCCAGACGGTGGCGGTATCAGG
>CAZITB010000091.1:0-12236 GCA_964542055.1 uncultured Candidatus Kuenenia sp. | reverse complement strand
AAATTTCACGCTTATAAAGTTTAAACGCGCAATCGATATCCTTTAACTTCAACCCGAAAAGAACATTTACCAGCGTCCCCCAGCAAAACGCGTTAAGCTTGCGAACAAAACTGTCCTGCCTTTGCAAGCGATAACAGCTCACAATATCATACTCATTGATAAACTTAACGATACCCGGCAGCTCACCAATATCAAACTGCCCGTCACCATCGGTATAAAACACCAGCTCTTTACTTGCCTCGCTAAAACCGCTCTGCAGCGCCCCGCCGTATCCTTTATTCGTCTCGTGATTGATAACCTTTACCCGAGAATCTTCGCTGGCCAGCCTGCCTGCAATCTCCGCGGTCCTGTCACTGCTGCCGTCATTAACAATGATAACCTCAAAATCATCACTTACACTCGGCAGTACCTCAAGGCAGCTGCGAGTAACCTTCTCAACGTTGGCTTCTTCGTTGTAACAGGGAAAAAAAACAGTTATCGAATACTTATCTGCCATAGATTACCATTTAATATTTTCAATATTTATCAAAGGCTCCCTGTTGAGCTCCATCATAAACTCCCTGTTCTCCGATGTCTTATAACTGCTGTCAAACGTCATCAAAATCTGCAAAGCCGTGATCTCAGTTATTATCCATCCGCGATAACCATGCTCATCTTTATACTGATCCATATTTTCCCTGAAGCTGGTGTCGATGCTTTTGCAAAATTCAATCAAGTCATCTCGCAGCGGTGTAAACGCCGCCGCTTGTTCCAAAAGCCTCGCCGAAGCATAACTGGGATTCAACTCTACTGCACGCTTAGCCGCTTGGTAACCCTTTCTAAACAACTCCGGATTTCGCGTCCGCAACAGAGTATGGGCAATGGTTACATCTTTCGAAAATTCATCCGGAAATTCCGTACTGCCGTCAAATATCCCATTGAAAAGCTTCTGACCCTTCTCGGTAGTTGTATCAACAACAATCTTTTGCTTATTGTTAAGGAAAACCGTTTTCCAGCTATCAAGCGATTCCAGCGATTTCATAAATGCGGAATCAAACTGACCAGCCGGCATCAGAACAACCCAAACACCATCCTTATCAAATTCATTATCGATCCACTGACCAGCCGCTTTATATTCTGCCGCCGTCGGAGCTTTACCGGCTCTTCTGGCTTGATATAGCTCAGGCCCGCCGCTCATAATGCTCATCCAATTCTGGTAAGCCTGCGGATCATACGCCGCCTGAGCACGACCATCCATAAACAGCTTCAGCGGGGTCATACCAGTATTCGGATCGGGCCTCTGGCCATAAGCTATAAACCCGCCCTCGGTCCAGTAATTAAACATATTGCCGCTTAGCTCATTTTCCCTGATAAACTCGCACGCCTTGAACGGCTTAACATTTGAAGCGGTCATCCGCATAAACACCGTCGAAAATCTGGCCTCGTTATCACCGACAAACGGTGACAGATAAATCCTGTGATATTTAACGCCCCAGAACAATCCTATCACGATCACAAACACACTGCCGACAACCGCCAGACTGTTACGCGTTATCATCGGCATAGGCCGTACAATAAAACTGCCAACATGCTTGCGGTTAAACACAGAACTGAAAATCCTTATACCCTGCTCGATAAACAATGCAATAAACGGACTCATCAAAACACCGGCAACCGTAACGAACCTTCGCATTTCAATTGCCATATAAACCGTCAGCAGTGTAACAATTATCAGCGTCAGATCTATTTTTGGCAAAGTATAAACAACTCCGCTTTCGGTATTTTCAGACCTTTCCCTGGCCGCCATCTTTCTAAGTCCATCAACCAAAAACCAGCCCGCAACACAAACAACATTGATCAATACCGCCCAACCGAAAAACGCCTCATACCTCGCCAAAGCATCCGTGTTACCCCCTGCATAATAGTTAGGCTTAAACGGAACCGTCATAGTCAAAAAGTTTTTCCAAGTTAAGAACATTGATTGCAGCCAATTAGTTCCACCCGCTTCTTTAACTTCAATGCCATCTACAATCATCACAACCACAAAACCAACAACCGCCGTCCCAGCCGCAACTGCCAAACCTGAAATATCATTGCCCTTGTCCTTAGCCAGAAACTTCCTGAAAGCAACATAAAAAGGAATTACCGCAAACGGGTATATATACATCCCCTGATGAGCATTTCCGCTATCGGTCATCAAAACCCCAAACAGCGACAAAAACACAACCGTCCCGATCAGCCATTTCGAAACATCAACCGCCAGCATCACAATTATCGCAAACACCGCCGACGCAAAAAACCCGCCCAAATCCGCATTCATAAGCTGCAAACTCAAAAACACGATCCACGTAACAACAATCGCCGTAAGAACGCGAACCAGCGAACTGAAAAATCCATATCCGCCTTCGGAAACCTTGTTAACCCCTTCGAGCCTGGCGCGGTAAATATAACCAATCAGGCAAACCGCGCCAAAACCGATCAGCCCCACAAGAGCGATCATAAACGGCACCGCAGTACCAACCGGATTTGACCACGCAAACGCCGGATGCCATTCATGCACCTGACGCCACATCTCAGCATGCTCGCTTATACTGACGATCAGCGTATGAGTAAAATTAGTCAGCTTAAACGGATTCAAAAACAAAACCGCAACCAGCGTAACTGCCGACGCCGCCACAGTATGAATCAACCCTCTCAAAGGAAGGAAGATAAATCTCTCACGATACTTTGCAAAAACAAATCCGCCGACTATCAGCAAAAGCCCCAGCCCGAGTATCCCCAGGAAAACCTTCTGTGACTCTGCGGCTATATAATTCGTCCCCGCCACTTTCATCAGCGTATAAATAAACAGCAACAACGCACCGGCAGAATATGCAATTATCCGCCACTTCTTATTCAACATCAGCAGAAAATTAGTACCTATAAAAGGCACCAGCGTGATAAATACGTAAATAAATCCGCCATGCACATTACTCCAGAATATCATCAGCGGCACAAGCAGCCATATATAACGATAATTCTTATAAAGCGTTAAAACATAAATCAGCAGCAGAACGCCCGTGAGCATATTCGAAAAACCCGCCGGGCGAACATCATAAAACGACCGCCCGACAAACACCGCCAGACACGCCGCCGCCGCCGCAAGCACATTGGTAACGCCCATTATCCTCGCACTGAAATAAACACAAACCGCAAGAATAATATAGATAGCCAGCTTCCAGTAAACCAGCGCATTATAAAACGGCTCATCCTCACTGCCGAAAGCATCATGCGTCAGCCAATAGAAAATCACATGCGTCAGCCAGTTCTGATTGACCCACCCAGTAGGATGTATCCACTTGGCAAAAGATTTAAATCCCTCCGGCCAGTTTTCATAACTATCCGCAAAATCCGCCCACTCATCCAGCACAAATGCTTTAAAGTTACTGCCCTTAACAACAGGATTCCCTTCCCGGGGTATCTGAGAATTGAAATAATCAGGATCGGCCATTCTTCGCTGACGCTGAGCTTCACCACGCAGCATCTGGGCATATTCGTTCATCCCTTCAACCGTCGGCCCCGCCTCATGCGAATTAGCACTAAACGGCTCAACCGTAACATCCTTGAATCCCTGATTCAAAAAATGCCGACCGCAAGCCATAGCAACCCACGTATCACCCGCACCCACCATATGAGTTATCGAATGACCGGCAAAAATAAGTACCGCCGCCCATGCAAAAAACATCGGCCAGCCCGAAAAAGGATTCTTCTGTTTGATCTCTAACTTTTCAGCCATTGTTCTAATCTGTCAATTCCTTTCGTGATCTGCTCAAGGCTCGTCGCGAAACTCAACCTGACATTTTCTTCGCATCCGAACGCTCCGCCCGGCACCAGGGCAACATTACCCTTTTCCAGCAGCGTCTTGGCAAAATCCATACTGTTATTTATTTTCACCCCGCCGATTTCCTTACCATAGTAAGAGCTCACATCCGGGAAACAATAAAACGCACCCGTTGGCTCCGGGCAAACAATACCATCAATATTATTCAAACGCTCTGCCATATACTTGCCGCGTCTTTCAAATTCTATCCGCATCTTCTCAACTTCTTCGCCACCTCTTGGATTGGTATAAGCCTCGACCGCAGCATATTGAGAAAAACTCACAGGGTTCTGAGTCATATGACCCTGCAAACGGCCCATTGCCTTAATGGCTTCTACTGGCCCTGCCGTATAGCCAAGCCTCCAGCCGGTCATCGAATAAGCCTTGCTGAAGCCATTGATCGTCAGCGTCCTGTTATAAGCATCTTCGCTAAGCGCTGCGAAAGACTTAAACTTCGTCTTTCCATATACCAGCTTTTCATAAATCTCATCGCTCAAGACCATAATATCGGTCCCCTCGAGAACCTTCGCCAACGCCATCATCTCATCTTCGCTATAAGCAAATCCGCCCGGATTATTAGGCGAATTCAACAAAAGCATTGCCGTTTTATCCGTTATAGCTTCTTTTAGCTGTTCCGGGGTAAGCTTATAACTATTTTCCTTATCAGTCTTTACAACAACCGCCACTGCTCCGGCCAGCTTGATCGTCTCAGGATAAGTCACCCAATAAGGAGCCGGCATAATAACCTCATCGCCCTCATCGAGAACCGCCTGCATCGCTTCATATACCGAATGTTTGGCCCCGCAGTTCACTATTACTTGGTCAACTGTATAATTTAGCCCATTATCTGCCTTCAACTTTGCGACAATCGCCTTTTTCAGCTCAGGAATTCCCGGCGTCGCCGTATATTTGGTTTTTCCTTCCCTGATCGCCTTGTAAGCCGCTTCTTTGATAAAATCAGGAGTATCAAAATCCGGTTCACCCGCTCCAAAACTCACGACATCCACGCCCTGGGCCTTCAATTCCTTAGCTCTGCCCGCAACTGCCATTGTCGCAGATGGCGGTACTGATTGTGCTCTTTTGCTAACTTTCATGATATTTTTCCCAACTCAAAATTTTCAGTATTTTTGATAATTCTACACTAATCCGCTATTAAACCAAATAAGACCACCCCCGTCAAGAAAACACCCCAATTTTCACTCTTTTTCAAGGTTTGACATAAAAACAAAATACTCTAAAATAAAATTTGGTTTAGTCAAAAAAGGAATTAACATGAATCCTGCATTTAGTGCCATTATCATAATAATCAGTTCGTATCTCTTCACCCGGGTTTCCAAATTAATAAAGATCCCCTCTGTCGTGGCTTTAATATTACTTGGGCTGGTGATCGGCCTTCCACCCATTGAGAAACTCCTCATCCACGGCCATACCGAATTCATTACCATCCTCGGCGACATCGGACTGCTTGCACTTATGTTCATGGCAGGCGTCGAAAGCTCATGGCACCTGCTAAACAAGGAAAAAAAAGACGCCGCATATATCGCCATTTTCGCAGCGTTTATACCTATGGCAATTGGATTCGCAGCATTTTACATGCTCAATTATTCTTTCCAGACCGCCCTTATAATCGGTATCGCAATAAGCATCTCCGCTGAAGCCACCCGCGCAAAGGTCTTAATGGAAATGAATAAACTCCAAACCCGCGTCGGCGCCGCGCTGATCGGAGCCGGCCTGATCGACGATGCTTTGGGCCTGTCTCTATTTGTCCTGCTAACCTATTTTATGCACACCGCAGGAACCGCCGAAGAGCTTCTAGTCGCAGGTTCGCTAATTTGTTTTTTCCTCGGACTTGCAGTAAAACGCCTCGCAGGGCGAGAAAATCTTCTGATAGCCGTCCCCGAACAATTTTTCAATTACCTGCTGATCCCGTTCTTTTTCGTCTCAATCGGCCTCCATTTCGATTACCGCTCGCTCCTGCTAAACCCATCTACACTTGCAATAATAATCGTAATCGCCACAATCGGAAAATTCATCGGGGTCTTCGCAACCAAACCATTCCTTGACTTCAACTTTAAACAGCTCCACCTCATCGGCTGGTCAATGAATTCACGAGGAGCACTGGAAATGGCACTGGCTCTTGTCGCTTACCGAAGCAATCTACTCTCCGAAAAACTCTATTCATCATTGGTGATCATGGCACTGGTGACAACTCTCGTTTTTCCATTCGTGATCACCCCCATGATCCACAAAGACCCCGATATTATGAAATAAAAAAATACCTGGCAATTGAAAACCAGGTATTCTCGTTTGAAAAATTCAACTAAAACAATTAACTGCCGAATCGACGTGTATTTTTAGGCCGAACCAGTTTAATTGTTTTATCATTAGCTCTAATTTGCTCAGCGATCATAGCACGTTGACCATTGATCCGTCCCGGACGAACGAGCATCTTAATCTTATCATTTTTTTGCAAATTTAGTTTTTCAACCTTAGATTTTGGTCCCAGGTTAACAAGCTGATCTTTGCCGGTGGGCAGCTTAACTCGTGCAATCAAAAACTCATCGGCAAAACCTTTAAAATCAGCAGTACGCATCTCTTTGATCTCTCCGCGTACGCGATTCAAATACCGGCTTTGAGGCAAATCGACACTTATCTGTTCACCTTTCGACTGAATCTTTTTAGCAACCAACATGGTCTTGTCATTCACATGGCCAGGAGAACCTTTTACTTGAATCTGATCACCTTCTTGCAGGTTCAACTGTTCAAGCTGAGATTTAGGTCCAAGCAATACATTCGCAACACGATCATCCTGCATTCGGACTTTCGCAACAAAAACCTGATTTTCAGTAAGCTTAATAGTATGAAGATTTGTAATTTCACCCTGAACAGTTCTCTCTTGCTGCATTTGTCTTTTACCTTGTCTTTGCCTCTGAGAACGCTGCTGTCTATCTTCCTGCTGCCTCTGACCGTACTGACGTCCCTGACGTTGTCTTTGCTGCTGACCCTGATCTTTACGCTGCTTACTCGTTTCACGAGCTTTAACCAGGTCATAATAATATATCGTCTCTCGGCCTTCGTACTGACCGTCATTATCATAATCTACAGAAATTGACACCCAGCCTGTAGGATCCAATTTATATTCCGCTTGCTGCTGTTGCTGCTGATCTTGTTGCTGTTGATTCTGTGCAAACACCAAACCCGACCCCAGAATAAGTATCGATAGAGAATACAGTTTTAATTTCTTTAATTTCATAGTTTTGCTCCTTTCGGGAAAAATCATTTTGCTTAATTAGTACCAATCATAAAAAACGCCTTCATCATCCCACCAGTCATAGGTGTAATATTCATAGTCATAGATATCATCATCATAATATTCATCATAGTAATAATCATCTACGTAGTCCTCTCCATAATAACCGTAAGTGGGGTAATAACCTTCTTCATAATAGCCCCCGTAATAGTCGTCTAAAAAGGTGTCTTCATAATCGATCGTCCAGTCGTCATTAAACCAGTCAGAAGGATCATACCATTCTTCAATGTGATAACCCCATGTCGGGTCCCACTCCCACTCTGCTGAGTGAACTGTTACATTCAAAAACAACAGGCTCACTAATGCCAACAAAAGTATCTTGTTCCTTTTACCTTTTGTGCCAAGTAGATTCATATAAATCTCCTTTCTTAAATAAAAAATAATGTGAAATTCTTGATTACTTATGTTGTTTAAGTATATAGACGGTTTAAGATTTTTTAAATAAGGAATTTAAGTAATGCAATTAAGGAATATGATAGCCCCGCCATTCCAAATTAAAAACCGCGATGCCACAATCTGTAAAGAAGTTATGGTTGACTAACGGGCGGTAATTTCTTATACTGGTTTTTGATGCGTATCGGTTTAGCATATAATTTGAAGCAGAACGAAAGCGAATCTCAAGCGGAATTGCTCACTGACGACGATATCGAGCGACTAACAAAGGCCATTAAAAGCCTCGGCCATAGTATCGTTCCAATGGAAATGACCGGAACACCCCAACAGATCGTTAACCAATTAACAAAAGCCAGGCCTGATCTTGTATTCAATGTTGCCGAGGGCACTACAGGCGTCTTTCGCGAGGCATATTTTCCAACCATTTACGATATGCTGGGATTGCCATATACCGGAAGCAAGCCTTCAACGCTTTACGGAGTGTTAGATAAAAGACTGCTGGAGGAGATTCTTTTAAAAAACGGCATTCGAGTGCCGCACGGGGCACTTATTACACGTGACTATCCGGATTTGCAGGATGATTTACCATTTCCGCTGTTCATTAAACCCAATTACGAAGGTTCCTCCAAAGGGATTTCTCAAAATTCCATTGTAGAAGACCGCAACCAAGCCGAAAAACAGATTAAAAAACAACTGGAACAATACCCCGAAGGTGTGATGGTCGAGCAATATATAAAAGGAAGGGAAGTGACAATTCCATGGCTGGAGGCCCATCCCGGCGGGCTTTTGGAAATAGTGGAATGGAAAATTTCACATCCCGGAGAGCATGATATCTTGGATTATGAAATAAAACAGGAAGATGGTGACAAGGACGCCATTTCTTCCGAATGTCCTGCGGATTTAACCTCACAGCAGCGACAGGATGTGCTGGCTCTTGCCGACCGTACTATACGCCTAATGGATCTGCGGGATATGGGAAGAATCGACGTGAGGATCGGAGAAAAAGATAATAAGCCTTATCTGCTGGAAGTTAATGCACTGCCGGGTTTGAGACCGTCATTTTCGATGATGGTTTCGGCACGTCAGGCGGGCTTGTCTTTTGAGGAGGTGCTGGCTCTGGTGATTCGTTCGGCTGCACGTCGATACCGGCTTCAGATTACGCCATCCCCTCAGCCACGAGGATCATATAGCAAAAAGGCCTGTTCAGCTCGGGATATGGGTATAAACATAGGTCGATTCCCTTCCGGCCATCATAATGCCATAACCGATGTGGAAGGGGTTAAAGTAGGTCATGTTACACATATTGAGGACAGGGATAGTCATGATGAAAACGGAAATCCACAAAAAACCAAGGTGCGCACGGGTATTACTGCGGTAGTACCTGCGACTGAGGATTATTTTAACAATCACCTGGTTGCGGGAGGATTTATCCTCAACGGAATCGGTGAAATGTCCGGATTGACCCAAGCCATGCAGTGGGGATGGGTTGAAACGCCGATTTTGCTTACTAATACACTTTCTATCGGGACTGTTCATCAGGGAATTATAGATTACATGCTTAAAAAACATCCCGAACTGGGACGCAAGTTGTCGGTAACCATTCCGCTGATCGGTGAGACGGATGATTCTTTTTTGAACGATGTAAGGATCGGCACAAACAAAGTCCAGGATACGATAGACGCTATTGAAAAGGCATCCTCCGGGCCTGTTGAGCAGGGATCAGTAGGAGCCGGTACAGGGATGATATCCTTTGATTTTGCCGGCGGGATCGGAAGTTCCAGCAGGATTCTGGAAAACAAGGCAGGAGCCTATACGCTGGGGGTGCTGGTGCAATCTAATTTCGGCAGAATGCGCAATTTGACCGTGGAAGGTAAAGTAGTAGGCAAAGAGCTGGATCTTTTGTATCCTTATGAAAATAGGCGAGTTACGGATCGAGGTTCAGTAATAGTTGTTCTCGCCACTGATGCTCCGCTGCTTTCAACACAACTTACAGATCTGTCAAAACGTGCAGCTTTGGGATTGGGCCGAGTTGGAACACACGCTGCGACCACTAGCGGTGAAATTGTTTTCGCTTTCTCAACAGCTAACCGCACCTCCCGAGAAGCCAAAGAGCAGACACAACAACTCAACATGACATTCTTAACCAATAAATACGTCGATGCCTTATACGAAGCTGCAGTCGAAGCCACCGAAGAAGCGGTTTTAAATGCTCTGTTCCATTCTACAGGTATGGATGGGCGGCTTGAGCGAAAGGCACCGGCGATTCCCATCGATGCCGTAATTGATATGCTCTCAGCTACAAAAAAAACGTAAACCTGTATCTGATATTTTATCTTTTTAGAAAACAAATAAATAGGGGACAGTCACCTATTTACTGCTTATTTTCTTTGGTCTTCCTACGGGTAAAGGTCTCAGTCTCTTTCCTATAACTTTTTCCATTTTGCTCATGAAACTATCCCTGCCAAGTGGGCGACCAACATGGGTTGCGTTTCTAACAAGTTTCATTTCCTGATCGTTGCACCCTTTTTTTAACTGTTGCTCCCAATCAATCCTGGCAGATATTTGCCTCCACTTTGCAACGTCAATCAACTCAGTTTGCTGTTTTTTTCCCAGGTGAATTGCCACACTGCTCCATTTATATTTAGCTGGGTCGCGAACCATCTTTGCTCGAACCGGATTAGTCTCAATATAACGCAAGGCCAGCCAGAAATGTGGCTTATCCAGAGGACAGGAGTAAAAACGGTTCTGCCACAAATGCCCGCTTCTTCCGTGCATCCGGTTTATGTATTGAGTGTAATAAAAGTTTGTCCTGCCAATAGCCTTGGCGAGCGATTCTTTGTTTTTTGGGGTAGCTATAAGATGAATATGGTTGGTCATCAGGCAATAGCCTAAAATTTCGAGGCCATAAATATCCGATTGTTCTCTAAGAAAATGCAAATATACCTCACGGTCATCATCAACAAAAAAAACATCCTGTCGATTATTACCTCGCTGAGTAATATGATGCGGCACTGACGGCACAACTATTCGGGCTTTTCTAGGCATAACTAAAACTATACAAAATCAAAAAACATAAGTCAATAAATAAATAGGTGACTGTCCCCTGTTTTCACCGGTGGTGGTTGTTGATTAAGTTTTAGAATTGAGTGCGACTGTTAACTAATAAGGCACCTCTAAAAGTTAAATTTTAGAGGTGCCATTTAATTTTGCTTGCTAAATTAATCTTTTCGATAAAGAGTAAAATTAATCCATCCTTTCTTTGCCATCCATTGGCACAAGCATGCTGTAAAAAAACAAATAACAGCAAATCCGATTATCCATTGTGGCACAGATGTGACTTTTCGGACGAGAAGTGCTTCATTAGGATTGTTTGGATTATAAAATATTTTTATGTGTTTACCCTTAGGATAGAAACGCTGTAAATATTGACGTGCTTGATGTTCCGCCTCCCATTTCTTTGCCCCAGATGGTCTATTCAATTCATGTTCGTAGCTGTAAATTGTATCATCTACCTTATATTCAAGTGTTATAATTGGCTTATAAGTTGTGCTTGCTATAGGCCCTGAGGAACGCCCCCCATGATGTCTCATCTCAACACGGTTTGAGATGATTACCGCTTCTGTTGATTTAGAGATTCTCCGTATCTTCTCATGCTCTTTAAAGGACCAACAAATCAATGATATGATAATAAAAACAAAACAAACAAAAACAAATATCCATGTTTTTACTTCTTTACTTATCTTTTTGCCAGTATTTGATGTCGAATAATTACTGCTATTATTTTTATTTTCGTTTTTGTGTTGAACTTGATTTTTATTCCTTGATATAGATGGCTTGAGTTTAACATTATCTCTTGTCGGAACTTCTGCATAACATCCACAACTTGGGCATTCCAAGAGTTTTCCTCTGGAACTTTCCGAGATTTTCATGTTTTCATTGCACATTGTACATTTGAAACTTACCAATTTTCCTGCTTGTGGAATGTTGATTATATTTTTACACTTTGGGCACTTGCCTTTTCTACCGACGTGCTTTTCGGGAACCCTGATCTTTTGGCCGCAACTTTCACAATAAAATCTCATCATAAGCTATTGTCCCTATACAACACAGTAACAATAATTAGTGTTTTGACACGAAAAGCCATAATGGCTCATATCTCCTTTGAATATCAACATTTATGATATAGTTCTGGCAGAGTAAAATCTTTTTTTATAGCTTATTAGCTCATTTGGTTGTTACAATATTTTTACTTTGACCAGCCTAAACGAACTGGTATATTATAAGATGGCAATTAGCGTTTGTAAAAGAGAAAATTTTTACAGAATTTTAATTGGGAGAACTTAACTATGAAGAAGATTATTTCAATTACTTTAGTTATCAGTATTATTTTTGTTTCAGGTTGCCTCGAGGAAAAGGATGAATTCTATGTCAACCCTGATGGTTCGGGTAAAGTGGTTATAAAAATAGGGGACAGTCACCTATTTTTTTAACAATATACAATTCATCTTGCACAGCTGCTTCAAACATGCAATCACTTATTTTTCATTTGTTTCATTTTCAATCCTTCTTTCGAAATCCGTGTCAGTCGGTGTCCAAAAAATTCAATGCTTCTCAAGGAAATTCCCAATACCGAAAAATCCCCTTTGTTGCGGTGTTATTGTAACTATAATTATTAGAATAGTCAATAATAAATAG
>CAZITB010000090.1:0-12292 GCA_964542055.1 uncultured Candidatus Kuenenia sp. | reverse complement strand
CCACAGCTAAGAATAATAAAGTGTTGAATATAGATTATTCAGCAAGCCCTATTTAGAATTATAGGTCTACCCGGCGAAACGATAAGCATTGATAGCCCTTATATTTATATAAATGGTAAAAAGCTGGAATATTCTCAAATAAAATATTTCAACTCTTTCGGCGGTAAAGGCCTTTTAAATTCCCCATCAGATAAGATTGTACTCGGCGAAGATGAATATTTTATGATGGGCGATAACAGCAAAAAAGCTTTGGACAGCAGATACTTCGGTGCTATTAAAAAAGGTAAAATAATCGGAAAGATTTACAAGATCGTTGAACCCAAAGAACGTTTCGGACCCTTAGAATAATTTTTATTCGTTTTTTTTAACTTTGCTTTTTTTTATTTTACTTGCTCAACAAGGCAAAGTACCCGCCGTCGTGATCAAAATCTTTCGCCGATGGCAGCGTAAGTTCTTCTTTGATCAGCTTATACTTTTTAAAATGCCCCAGAAACTTTTCAACCATCGACCGGTTCTCGGCCCGCTCAATCGAACACGTACTGTACAATATCTGCTTCGGCTCCAACGTCGAAGCGAACGTTAAAATCTCCCCCTGAATCTTGCTCAGCATATCGATCGACTCTGGCCTTAGCCTGTGCCGAACCTCAACCCGCCGCGCCATCACACCAGTATTCGAACACGGCACATCCGCTACCAGCAGATCAATTTTCCCCAGCCGCCTGACCTCATTCGCCAGATGTTTATACTTAACAACCTCCACATTGCCCAGACTCAGCCTCTGACACATCTGACCCACCATCTTCAACCGCTCTGCACTCGTATCGGTCGCAATTATCCTCGCATCAGGATACCGCATCGCAAGCCCCGCCGTCTTCCCACCCGGCGCAGAACACAAATCAACGATCACCGGCTCCGGCTCCAGCTCCAAATCCCAAACCACCTTCGCCGCCGTCAAATCCTGTATCGTAAACAGCCCCTCACTAAACCCCCGCAAATAATTTATTGCCTTGTGAGTCCTTATTTTAAGCCCGTTCCCATCCAGCGTAATTGTGCTCTCAATTCCGTCTTCACTGAACAACCCAGCAAGCTCATCAACACCGGTTACAAGCTTATTTGCCCACGCATAAACACTCGGCCTGCGATTCTGTGCCAAACTTATCGCCGCCGCCCGCACAAATCCGTATTCCGCCACCCACTCATTCGCCAGCCACGGCGGTATCGAAAACGCCTTCCAAAGATACCCCGTCGGATTCTCCTTCGGATCCGGCAGCAGCCCCACATTAAAACTCACAAACCGCCTCGGCTCGATCGGCAAATCACGCCGTTGGCTTACAGCCTTATCTAAATCAAAATTCAAAATCGCACGTTGAACATTCCGCAAAACAGCATTCACAAAATTCGCCGACTTCTTCGACGATACTTCATGTGCAACATTCACAGCTTCATTGATCACCGCATACTCGGCGGGACTAGAAGTATAAACAAGCTCATAAACCCCAACACGAACAACATTCGCCACCCGCTTATTCATCCGCCCAGCCTCGACCTTACAAACCACCTCGGTAATATTATCTATCGCCGCCTTATTACGAACAACACCCATCACCAGGTCGCGCAAAACCCCCTTATCATCGGTCTCACCAATCCTGCTATTCAAAATTAAACCAACATCTTGATCCTTAAACCCATACCTGTCAAGAACCTCAACAGCTGTTTTTCGCGCAGACGATATTTTCAAAATCTATCCCAAAAAAAATATTGATAACTTCGCTTTAATCTCTACTCACTCTATCATATCAATTGGCAGGAAAATGTCACCAGGTTTCGCACCGCGACCGTTCACAAAAGACTTAAAGTCCATCAAATTCTTCCCTGCCGGCTTTAATTTCAAAATCCGCAAAGCTCCCTCTCCGCAAACAACATTCATATTCGAATCCAGCGTCCCCGGCGTCTGATAATTAGGATCATCATCCCCATCAACCACCTCCGCCAGCGCAACGGTAACTTTGAAAGTCTTACCGCTCGATGCCGCATAAAATGCCTGAGCGCCTGGCCACGGCCACATCCCCCGAATCTTATTGCGTATCTCCTGGGCCGGCCTCGACCAGTCAATATAACCGTCTTCCTTGGTAAACTTCGGGGCTTTGGTTGCCTTCGAATGATCCTGCTCCTTATACTCCGCCGTCCCCGCCTCGATCTCATCGATCACTTCCAGCAATACTCCCGGCGCAACATCCGCCAGCTTATCAGCAACAACATCCGCTGTATCCATCGGCCCGATCTCAACCTTACCCGTCCCCAAAACCTCGCCCGCATCCATCTTATCCGCCAGCGTAATAATACTCACACCCGTCTCTTTTTCCCCGTTGATTATCGCCCAGTTTATCGGCGCTGCCCCCCGGTACTTGGGCAATATCGATGCATGAACATTTATCGCTCGCTTTGGAAATATTTCGATCACCTCATTAGATATCTTCTGTCCGAACGCGATCACAACCAGCAAATCCGCTCCCAACCCTTTCAGTTCTTCAATCGAATCCGATGTATTAACATTTGCCGACTCACTGCAATCAACCCCATTATCCCGGGCCCACTGCGCAACCGGCGTCGCCGTCAACTTCTTACCACGTCCTGCCTTTCTCGCCGGCTGAGTATATACATGCACCAACTCATGCCCAGACCGCCTTATCGCATCCAGACACTTTAACCCAATCTCACCGCTGCCGAAATATACTAATCTCATATCACTTACTCAGACTTCTGTTCCAATTCTTTTAAAATTCTCCTCGCCCCGATCCTGGACACCTGCGAAAGCCGATCCTTTATCATCGTCCCCTCCAGATGATCATACTCATGCTGCAAAGCTATCGCATATAAACCTTCCGCATCTTCGGTAAATTTCTTGCCGTCCAGACCTTGCGCCGTCACCCGGCACTTGCTGTAACGTTTGATCTTCGCATTAAGCCCAGGTATCGACAAACAACCTTCCTCAGACGGCTCCAGCGATCCCGACGGAGTTATCTCCGGGTTAATATAAACTCTCGCATTCTCCCGCGTCCCGTCAAGCGATATCACAAATATCCGCAAACCAACCCCCGCCTGCGGACCCGCCAGACCAATCCCCTTCGTCTCGATCATTATATCGACCATCTTATCAGCCAGCCGCCGAACATTCTCATTGATCTCCTCAACCGGCTCAGCCTTCACAGCCAAAACCTTTTCCGGATACCGCGTTATTCGGCACTTCTCAACATCAATTCTCATAACTCACCAATTTCAAATGTCAAAATTCAAAGTTCAACGTTAAAAGTTCGATGTTGAGCGTTCTACTGATCAAACTCATCACCTCTAAACGTTGAACCCAAATAACTTTTCTTAACCTGTTCATTCTTTATTATATCCGCCGGGCTGCCCGACGCTATAACTTTACCGTGATCCAGAATATAAGCCTTATTTGCCACCTCCAGCGTCCGCTCAACATTATGATCGGTTATCAAAATACTCACACCCGATGACACCAGATGCCGAATCTCCTCCTGCAGCTCCTCAACCGCGATCGGATCAACACCGCTAAACGGCTCATCCAGCATTATCAGCGATGGATTGGTCACCATCGCCCGTGCTATCTCCAGCTTTCGCCTCTCACCGCCCGACAAAAACTTCGCCTGCGACTTATAAACTTCCCTCAGCCCGAACCGCTCGATCAATCCGTCCGCTCGCTCGTTTCTTTCCGCCTTGGTCAGCGACATCGTCTCAAGAATCGCTATCAGATTCTCCCGAACCGTCAGCCGCTGAAAAACGCTCGGCTCCTGCGAAAGATAACCCATCCCAAGCCGCGCCCGCTTATACATCGGCATCCGCGTAACATCATGACCTTCGAAGATCACCGCGCCTTTTTCCGGCTCGATCATCCCAACTGTCATCCGAAACGTCGTCGTCTTGCCCGCTCCATTCCTGCCCAAAAGCCCGACAATACTGCGCTGACCGACCGATATCGAAACCTCATCAACAACCGTACGCCCGGAATATTTCTTAACAAGCCCCCTCGTCTCCAGCAATGTCATTTCAACCATAATACTCTCTTTTTAGCCTTTTTAACCACTTACACGGCCCAAAACCGCAATTTTCATCCATAAAAAACGGATTATAACCCAAAACACCCCAAATGAAAATCCCTTTTTAAAATCGATCCCACTGCCAGAATATCTCTGATTGCAGCATTCAAAATTTCTAATTATTTGAAATAATACCGCTTATTGATATAATAAGTCAATTCCCAATACATGTTGTATGTGCTTTTGATGAATATGACAAAATTTTGATAGTCATTACTGCGTATGTGCCGGATCCTAAATTGTGGAATAACGATTTCAAATCAAGGAGAAATCAATGAAATGTCAAATTTGCAGACAGGGCCAAACTCAAAACGGCTTAACAACTGTAACCCTTGAAAAGGGTGCTACAACTGTGGTTATTAAGGATGTTCCTGCCGAAATTTGTGAAAATTGCGGTGAATATTATCTTTCTGAAGAAGTTACTCAAAAAGTTCAAAATTTAGCTCAGCATGCTTTCGCTCAAGGAGTAGAAATCGAGATTTTAAAATATGCAGCATAATCAATAAGGAACTCTCCCAATGCCCCGTTACCTTGAAATAATTGCCTTCATACTTGCCGTAATCATCATTGATATATTCACTATCTGCATATTCAAAAAGTTCAGAAAACCCAAACAAGAATAATATTTCCAAAAAAAAAGAAAGCTCAATCGCGGCAGCGATGAGATAGAAATCTCATAAAAGCCGAACTCCGGAAGTAGCCGGATAGGAATCCAACAAAACCACAACCCCCAGCAACAAGAGATTGAAGCAGGCATTAAACCCTAACCTTAAAAGTCAAAAATTGATTAGCCGGGAGCGCAAGCCCCCGGAATCCTTCTTATAGCCCTGAAAGGGCGAAAGATAATCATTTAAACTCATTACCAACTTTCCTCGCACGCTGGGCCTTATCAAGATCGATCCCCAACTTCACTCCCGCCTCAACCAGTATATTCCACCCAGCCGCAAGATAAACATAATTCTGCATCTCGCCAATATCCTTTACCTTTATCGTCGGAAAAATCGTCTCCTCATCACTGACCGCCACAACATTCAAACCGACACCATCGACCAGAACTTCCTTAAACTTCTCCTGCTCACTGCCAAACGGATTGATCACGATCACCACATCGCCCGCCTCCATTATCTCCTCGATCCCGTGAACCGCATAAGTTCCCTCGAGATAATCACTTTTCTTGCGTACTATCTCATTAGTCTTAAGCGTCAGCTCTTCTGCCACCCCGTCATTTCGCCCAGCGAAATATATCGTCCCAGCATTAGCGATTTTCTCAACTATACCGCCATCAATCTCTACAATCAGCGCATCTTCAATAGCATCCCCAAGCTCTGCCAGCTTACCTTCCAGATTCCTGCCCTCAACCTCTGCCAAAAGCATCTGGTAAAACAACGCCTGCTCAACAACACTCTTGGTCGCAGCCACCGCATTTTCCCATCCGCAGCTAAGTACAAAACACTCATCAGCCACCTCTGCAAGCTTCGTATTTTCCCTGGCCGTCAATCCGAAACGATTCTCATGCCCGATCTTTTTCAACCGATCATAAAGAGTAATAAGTTCCTTGGTCGAGCCGCTATTTGAAGCACCAAAAACCGCATATTCTCTCAAATCATACTCCGTCGCCTGCCTGGAACCTTCAGTCATCAGATTTAAGCTATATCCACCGCGCATAGAACTATAAATCGCGTTTTTCGCTGGAAATATCCTGCTGGAACCTTCACCGGTCAAAAACAATTTACCCATCTTTTTAATAACTTCCGCGACTTTCCCAATTTCCGGCAAACTGTAACTGCGAACAATTTGCGGCGTCTCCATCATCTCGTTAACCAGCGCAAACCGGTTGTACTTGCTTTCATTTTTCATTTCCAAACCTTCCTTTAGCTCATAAACGGCATATAATATTTTTTCTCAAACAATTCATAGTACGCCGCCGGCTGATATAATTTAAAATCAATCGCCCTGAAATACTCATAAGGCCCCGACCGGCTGACAATATCCACCAGCGAACCGATCTGCTTTTGTGACACATAACATTTGATCGCCTCCAGCTTTTTATCCAGATGCTCCCTGGTCGCCTTAACCCGCAGCTTCGGCGGCTCTGGAAAATCGCAGTAAACACCCATCTCGTGTACATAAGGCACCTTTTCGACTGGTTCGCCAAGCTCGGGCCAGATCGCACCTGCCGAATGGAACAAGCTTATCAAAAACTCTTCATGAACTATCTTATGATCAGGATGCAGATCACTCGACGTCGGCAAAAAACACTGTGTCGGCCGTATCTTCCTAAGCCAATATGTAAAACTGTTCTCCAGCCCGCCGTAACCTGCAACAGAACTTTCCTCATTTGTGTCACTCGCAAACCGCCCCCGGTAAAAATTCAAACGGCAGTCGGGAAACTTCAACCATATTATATTCTCCTCAGGCACGCCAAGGCTCTTGTAACAGTCAAGCGTCTCTTTCTGTCGAATCGACGATATCGTATCCTTTTCTTCATTTGAGCAGTATCCCATAGAACCATCGGTTACTATCAAAATATAAATGGGAATATTTTCCTCACGCATCAGATTTATAAATAAACCACTGCCCAAAACCACATCATCATCGTGAGGACTGATAAACAGAAACTTTTCCTTATCTCCCTGCCAGTGATGCGAAACACCTTTGAGGTCATCGCTTACCCTGCGTTCATTTCCAACCAGCCTTACAAATTCTATCTGCTCGTTCATAATATCTTTCTACCTGAATTTTCCGGTTACCACTTCCAGCCCAACTCCTCGCGAGCCCTTAATCAAAACCACATCCTCATCCTGAACGTACTTGAAAATGTCATCCGCCAGTTTCACGGCACTATCGAAACAATAACATTCCACCCCCATCTCCATTGCCGTCTCAGCGGTATTTTTTACCATTGTACCAACTGCCAGCAAAACTTCAATACCCGATTGAGCAATTTCCCTGCCAAGCTCTTCATGCAGCTTTTCACTTTCGCTGCCCAGCTCAAACATATCGCCGCAAACAAAAACCGCCCGCCGGCACTTCGATTGGCTTATATCAACCAGAACCTCAAGACCCGCCAGCATAGACGCCGGGTTCGCATTATAACAATCATTAATAACCGTTATCCCCTCCGACTCGAATATCTCAAACCGCATATCCACTCCAACGAAACTTTTCATCCGCTGCTCAAACTGTTTCGCGCTTATCCCGAAATCCTTGACCACCACCCATGCCGCCGCCGCGTTCTCCAAATTTGCCCGCCCAATAATCTCCAATTCAAACTCATCATCACCGATCTTAACAACACCATTGAAACTAACGCCATTGATCTCAAATGTTTCAAACGCTTTACTCTGCGTTTGCAGATATTTCTTCAGCTCGCCCATCTGCTCATTGATTATCAATCGTCCCCCGTCCTTCAATCCCGCACTGATATCGGCTTTTTCTCGAATGATATTTTCTAAACTCCCAAACCCCTCCAAATGAGCCTGATAAGTATTGGTAATAACCGCAATATCCGGCTGAGCTATATTCGACAAATACCCGATTTCGCCCGGCGCATTAGCGCCAAGCTCTGCAATACATATTTCAACATCTTCAACCGCGTCCAGCAGCGTCATAGGCAAGCCGATATCATTATTAAAATTCTTAACCGGCTTATGACATTTATAAAACCCGCTCAAAACATGATAAATCATCTCCCGCGTTGTCGTCTTTCCCGCCGAGCCCGTAACCGCCACGACCTTAAAACCGCACCTCTGCCGCCACCAACTGCTAAGCTCACCCATCGCTTTTATAACATCATCGACCTTTAAAAGATTGCCGCCTTCAAACTTACAACCTTTACTGACTACCGCACATGAAGCGCCCTTTGTAAAAACATCTCCAAGAAAATTCTCCCCATTGAATTTACTGCCCTGGATAGCAAAAAAACAATCACCCTCTTTCACAGCCCTCGAATCCATACAAAAGCCGCTTACCGAATCATTGTCGCCAATGTATTGGGCATCCAGAACCTTTGCAATTTCTGACATTTTCAAATTCATTTTTTCTTTTTGATCTTTAATATTTTTTCAGCTTCTTCTCTGTCACTAAAATGCCTGGTTTGTGTTCCGATTATCTGGTATTCCTCGTGCCCTTTACCCGCGATTAAAATTATATCTTTATCGCCTGCCTTTTCTATCGCCACACCGATCGCACTTGCCCTGTCAGCATCAACAATAACTTTCTCCGGCCTTTCAAATCCAGCCATTATATCCTTGATAATTTCATCGGGATCTTCCGTCCTCGGATTGTCATTGGTCACAATAACAATATCTCCAAACTCCTGGGCCGCCCTGGCCATCCTCGGCCGCTTGGTCTTGTCCCTGTCACCTCCGCAGCCGAAAACCACTATCAGCCTGCCTTTACATATCGCTTTAAGTGTTCTCAAAACATTATCCAAAGCATCATCGGTATGAGCATAATCGACAAGCACCGCAAAATTCTGACCGCAATCAACACGTTCGAGCCTTCCCGGTACCGTAGCATTTTCCAACCCTTGAGCTATCTCACTTATTTCAAAACCAGCCGCAAACGCCAACCCAGCCCCCGCCAGATGATTGCTGATATTATGAAGTCCCAAAAGCGGCGAACTCACTTTCTCGCACTGATCTTCAACATGCAGATCATATTTCGTCCCGCTATGTGAATATTCTATATTGTCCGCGTAAATATCCCCCTGGCTGTTTACGCTGTAATACATAACCTTCGCTTCACAATATCTTGCTATTTTTTCCGCAAACTCCGACTGACCGTTCAATATCGCGTAACTGTCCACCCCCAAACCGGTAAAAAGCTTCGTCTTGGCCGCAAGATAATTTTCCATCGTCAAATGATAATCCAGATGATCACCGGTCAAATTCGTAAACGCCCCTGCCTTGAATTCTATCCCCGCCAGCCGCTGCTGATCTAGCGCATGCGAACTCGCTTCGATTATCATATACTCCGCCCCGGCATCGACCATCTGCTTTTGCAGCTTCGCTATCTCAACCGCATCGGGAGTTGTCATATCAGCGGCAACCGCTTTGCCGCAGATAAAATTTTCAACCGTACCGATAAGCCCGCATTTTTTTCCAGCTGTTTCAATGATCGATTTTACCAGGAAACCTACCGTCGTTTTCCCGTTCGTACCCGTAACCGCAAGATTACACAACTTTCTTGCCGGCCATCCCATACCAGCCTGCGCCAAAAGCCCAACCGACGGTGCAGTATCACTTATTTCTATCAACTCGGCACTTGCCGTCTTTACCTGCTTTTGAGCGACAATATATTTCGCACCCGCCGCGATCGCCTTATCTACATAATCATGCCCGTCAACACGGCCCCCCTTTACCGCGACAAAAACTCCGCCAGCGGTAACCTTTCGGGAATCGGCAGTTACACTTAATCGCTCATTTTCAACTAATTCCAATAATCCTTCAAAATCCATAACAGCCCAAAAAATTAACTTGCCATTTTTTCAAAACCTTTACCAGCCACATTATAAGGACGCACTCGCCCGATATTCTGCAAAAGCCCCACAGCGGTCATGTTGACCACAAGGCTTGAACCGCCGTAACTTATCAGCGGCAGCGTCAATCCCGTTATCGGCATCAGCCCGATATTCATTCCAATATTTACAATTACCTGTATGCCGAACATCGAAATTATCCCGATCACCACCAGCCGCGCAAACGGGTCCGGGTTATAGCTTGCGATTTCTATTCCGCAAATAATTATCACCGCATATAGGCTAAGCACTCCCAAGCACCCCCAGAATCCCCACTGGTGGGCGATCATGGAAAATATAAAATCGTTATGCCGGTCAGGAAGATAATTGTATTTCACATAAGGGCCTTTACCTAATCCAAAACCGCTCAAACCGCCCGACGCGATAGCGCGTTTGGCTTGGGTTAGCTGGTAGCTTTGGTTTCGTTCCATATTATTAAGGTGTCGTTTATGGCCGACCAGTATAGTTGCGAGCCTGTCATTTTCGCGGGCTTTTTCCATAACCCATTGATTCTGCAGAACTAAACAGCTTATTCGCATCCGCTGATAAGGCTTTAGAACGTGCCACAAAAACGGGCTTACGACCACGGCAAGCATGATTATTAAAATGAAATGTTTAACTCGGGCGCCGGCGACAAAGAGCATGGCAAAGAGGATCGGCATCATCAGTATCACCGTACCCAGGTCCGGTTCTAGCAGGATCAGCACCATTGCCAGCAGTGTCATGCTAAACGGCCCGACAAGTCCGCGGAAGCTTTCGTAGTTGCTTTTGAATCGCAGATACCACGCTAAAGCCAGTATATACGCCAACTTACAGAATTCGGAGGGTTGGATCTGGATGGGGCCGATACGGAACCATCTTTGTGCGCCTTTAACCTCCGGAATGAAGCCGCCGAAGGTTGTATTGAATGCTTTGGCGACGAGCAGGACGGTCAAAAGGACCAAAATCGCGGCATAAATCGCATAACTTATTCTTCCTAACTGCCTGTAATCAAAGATGTTAACGATGACTAGTCCGAGCAGACCCGCAACGGCAAAAACGAGCTGTTTTTCCCATCGGGGCTGGAACTGGTCGAGCCAGTCGGCGTTTTGAGCGTCGGGGTCGGCGGGATGGCCAAGGGAGTAAATTACTGCTATGCCGATAGTTACGAGACAAATCATCGCGGCGAGCATGATCAGCCTGACCAGAAATAATCTTCCTTGAAAAATGTCGAACATTCCATTTTTTCCGCTAAAGTTAATTTAGGGTATCTTAGAAATGTATTTTTGCATAAATGGTCGAAAAAATCCATCAAAAATTAGGTCGAAAAGTGCAAATTATCACCGGAATGCAGCGACTTTGGTGCAGAATTATTGAGGTTTGAAGCGTTTTTGCCAAATAGTAAAATAGGTAATTTGCGTTTTTGGCCGAATCAGGTTTCGATTTCAGATGTCAGAAATCAGTTAGATGGGGTGTTGGGATTTAGTTCAATTCCAATCTCATCGCTTCCGCGATTGAGCTTTTTTGGGCTGCTCTCGAGCAGCCCCTACTTGAATGATTCAAGTTTATAAAATTTATCTGGTGTGCAAAACCTGATTGGAAATCAGAACTTGCACACCCTACAGTTATATTTTTTATTTGATCATGTTATTTCATTTTCCTTGTTATTGTTGTTTTGTTTTTCGATGGTGAGAGGGTGTTTGAAAGTTAGTGTTCTGTATGGGAACGGGATTTCTATTCCAGCGGTGTCGAGGGCGCGTTTTATTGCGGCGATGACTTCGTCGGTTGACTGTCTTTCGCCCAGCGGGGTTGGGTCGGACCACCATGCGACTTCGAAATTTATGGAGCTTTCGCCGAATTCTTTTGCAAATATCTCGATGGGTCGCAGGGTAGAAACGGTTTTGCAGCTCTTGACGGCGTCTTCTATTATCTTGCGGGACTGGTCAACGTCTTCGCCGTATGCGACGCCTGCGATGATCCTGATCTGGCGGATGCCCTGATCGGTGAGGACATCGACGGAGTTTTTGAATATGGTTGCGTTTGGTACTACGACCAGTTCGCCGGTCGGGCGGCGAATGAGGGTGTTGCGGATGGTTACGTCAACGACACAACCTTCGATTTCCTGGCAGCTTATGTAATCGCCGTTTTCGAAGGGGAATTTCCATAGTATAAGGATACCAGCGAAGAAGTTTTCGAAGATGTCTTTGAAAGCAAAGCCGATCGCAATCGAACCGATTCCTAAGCCTGCGAGTGCTTTTGAGGGAGTCAGGCCGGGGAGGATGACCATAAACGCGATGAGGATTCCGAATATCCATAAGATGATGACGCTCAGGCGGACGACGAGGGTTTTCTGGGATTCTTTGAGTTGGAATTTGTCGAGGAATGTAGTGGCGGATTTTTCGAATAATCTTACGATGACAATAGTGAAAATGATAATTATTATTCCGCCGATCAACAGCGGTAGATTGCTGAGGAAGTCGTGCCAGATGTCAATTACAGTTTGCCAGATGAAGTTTGGTGTTTGGGTAATTTCAACTTTGGTTTGTGCAGTAATTTGCGGAAAATCGTACATAATCGGCACCCTTAAAAACCAGTAACTAATACCACAGCGCGATTTATTATAAAATCATGCTGAAACACTAAGCACTAAACCCTAAATTCTAAACAATCTCGAATA
>CAZITB010000089.1:6848-12464 GCA_964542055.1 uncultured Candidatus Kuenenia sp. | reverse complement strand
TATTATATATAAAGATGTTATCGCAAAATCGCCTAAAAACTTCGTCGAAGTTCAGTTTAAAGATCACTTATTAATAGAGCGTAAACTCAAAGGAACTCCCGATAAAGCAACTTGTGAACGGTATGCAACAAATCTGTTAGATATTGTAAATCTGCGAACAGCTAATCGGCAATTAACAAAAGAAATAAGGAGTTTCATTTTAAATCTACCTTTGTCAATTCGCGAAAAATTGTGCGAATGGGCGTTAATTGATGCGGCTACAAATGCTACTTTTGAAAAATTAATGATTTACAAAAAGAGTAAAGCCCATAGATCAAATTTATTCAAATATGATATCAGCGGAGGGCATTTATTTGAATGGCAAAAGACTATGAAGTCGCATTGTTCAAAAGATCATATTAAGCAAGCATCTACAAGAGTTGCAAAAATAATTGAGGACTGTCAGTTTATTTACCCTGGAGATATTAACACTGACAAGGTTCAAGATTGGTTATCAGATTTTCAAGAGAAAAGCAACTCTGCCAGAACATGTAATAGTTATCTTGCAAGCCTTAAATCTTTCATTAACTGGATGGTTAAAACAAACCGTATCACAGAAAACCCAGTAAAATACATCAAGTTGGTAAAAGAAGTTGGACGGCAACAGCGTAGAGCATTAAATTTAGACGAGATATCTAGATTAATAAATGCTACAATCAATGCAGAAAAACATCATGGATTAACAGGTTACGAGCGGAATTTGGTTTATCGTATAGCAATGGGTACAGGACTCCGTTGGACAGAAATAAGGACTTTGGAAAGAAAAGATTTTGATTTAAAATCGTCACAGCCCACTGTAACGGTACGAGATATAAATGCAAAAAATGATAAGACTGATATACTCCCTTTGTCTTCGGACCTTGCCAGTGAATTGAAAATATATTTTGATAGCAATCCAGCATTACCTAAAACAATGACATTTCCTAATATGTGGCAAGGTGAAGGCGCAGCAATGTTAAGAGAGGACTTAAAATTAGCAGACATAGATTATGAGAACGAATATGGTATTTGTGTTTTTCATTCACTAAGACACACTTTTGGAACATTGTTGGCAAAGGCTGAGGTAACTCCACAATTATGCCAAAAACTAATGCGTCATAGTAGTATTGACTTGACTATGAAGTATTATACACATTTAACTTTATCTGATACCGCTAAAGCAATTGATAAATTGCCGAGTTTTGAAATGGTATCCCAAGAAAAAGTTAATACGGGAACTTTTGACAGTCATGGAAATTTAACTGCTAATTTAACCAAAAACACCAATAACATACAAGAAAATACATTAAAAATTAACAATTCAAAAGGTGATTACATAAACAACAGAATAAACATAACCCCTTTAGCTTCAAAGACTAAACAAAAAGCGGGCGATCGGATTCGAACCGACGACGTCCAGCTTGGGAAGCTGACATTCTACCACTGAATTACGCCCGCATTATTGCCAATAAAATATCTGCAAACCGCCTTCTTGTCAAGCATCCAAACGCACAAACTTAGCGGCACGGCTCAAATATATCATTAACCTCGTCCTTGCCCAGCTTCCAGACGATAACCGTAAGAGCCGTTTTGGCCGGCAGCTGGGTATTGGCTTGCTTATAAACAACCTTACCATTGACACCCTCGACGTACTCGAGCCCGGATGCGAAATTCACATTGCCCTTCAGCCGTAAAAGCTTCTCGCCGAGCCGCTCCAGCGAATCAACAAACCGGTTTTTGTCAACTTCACCATCTCTCTCAAAAGAAACCGCGATAACATCCTTCGGCGGTTCAAGTGCCAGCTGACCATCGACCTGCCCATGCTCGAGCCCGTCAATAAAATCAAAACCCACTCCACCGTACTCACAAGATACCATCTTTGCCCTCGGGTTTATCCCTGCCAGTATCCTCTTTAGCTTTTCGAGCTCATCAGTATCAACCATATCCGCCTTGTTGATAATTATCCCATCGGCCCACTGAACCTGCGAATTGACCGCCTTCAAATAAGGCGCGGTCTTGGTATAATTCTCGGCATCCACCAGGCAGATATTGGCCTTGACCTCAAAGACGCCATGGAGATGCGGCTCTCTGATAAAACCTTCAATATCGAGCGTCTCGGCAATTCCCGTTGCCTCGATTATCACCAGCTCGGGCTTTACCTCGTCGGCAAGCTCCTTGAGCGCCTTCAAAAAATCGGTCTTGGTGCAGATACAAAACAAACTGCCCTTGTTGATCTCATACTTGGCGTAATCGCCAGCCTCTATCAGCTTGCCATCGACCCCCAGCTTGCCGAACTCGTTGATAATAAGCGCAATTTTCTTACTTGCAATCTCAGGCAGCCTTAAAATATGATTGAGAGCCGTCGTCTTGCCCGCACCCAGAAAACCCGTCAACAAATATACCGGAATACCTTCCATACTAAAACACCTATTTTAAAACAAAAGCCACATTTCCTAATTATTCGGTTTTGCTTGCCTGGCCAGGCTTAGAATTGCTCAAGCTTTTACCTTCCTTTGCCAGCAAAACTGCCTCGATACTGCCAAAGAGCAGAATAAGGTAGCCCAGGAGTTCGCCCAGTTCCTCTATGACGCGCTTATAATCACGAACAAAATCGTCACCCATCAATGCCTTCAAAAAATGCCCGTGCCCAACCAGCTGGGAAAACGGAACGACAATGATAAAACCGCACCACAACAATGCGAAACCGCGTGTACCGATGAAATCTTTTGTCTGGGCCAATAGCCTGGTCTTGTTTTTGAAACAAAACACCCCAAGCACAAATAAAACTATAAAAGCGGGTATCTGCCATTCGATCACTGGCAGATCGTCAAAGACAAAATCCAGCTCTCTGATTATTACGATTGTTTGAATCAGGGCCAAAGCCGTAAACAGCTGCCTGAAATTACTTGAAAATGAATACTTGAACAGGAGAACTGCTGAACTCAAAACTAGAAGTATCTGGGTCCACTCAACTGGTCCAGTCTCAGAAATTAACGTTGCACCTATATATTCAACGATAAATGGTAACGACAAGGTAATAGCGAATACGATCAGGGTATAAATACCAAATCGCGATAAAACTTTTTTGACGTCCGCATTTTCAACATTCGACATTTAAATTGTTCCAATCTGTTTAATGGCAGTTTCATTGGGTGTAATGATATGTAAATTTTATTAGAATTCCAGAAGTATTTTGTAAAATTCCAATCCAATATAGCAGCACAATACTTCCTTCACAGGCGTTCATCAGGCTTTCTCAGTGCAACCGGCTTTGACAGTATCTCGCTTGCCACTATAATATTTCTAAGCTGTGATCTCGAAGCCTTGTCAAGCCGATAATTGTATGACGGAGTCTTTCTGGTTACTTTCGCCCGGTCCCGCTTTACAGCAACGCGCTTAGGTTTCTCCTGCATCCGTCTTTGATTTTCCAGCAACTGCTGCTGTAATTTTCGCTGACGCTCAGCAACCAATCTTGTCTTACGCATCTGCTCAGCCTTTTTCTGACGAAGCTGATGCTCTCTTTCCTGCTGCTGTTGCGCCATGAGCATTTCTTGGAGCTTCGGCGAGAGCAGTGTCTCTTTTTGCTGATGGATCTTTTGCCGCTGCTCGGGACTTAACCCTTGCTTTTGGGCCGGCTGACTGCTTTGGCCCCACTGCTCGGCAGGCTTGTAACGCTTTTTGGCCCCGGGCTCATCGGTTCTTTTGCTCTGCTGTTTATCCCTCGACGCTTTGATGATACCACCGATGGCGTTGAACACAATAATGACGATAAACACCACAAGTGTTATCCATTCACTGTTTCCGTCTCTCTGTGCCAGTATTATCAATTTATCCAGCATAATCAATTTCCAAATGAAAAGCCCCCCTTCGCAGGGGGGACGTTTACGCTATTTTTCGCCTTTATCTTTATCCTGCGATATGGTATTTCGCATATCGGTATCGGCATTGATGTTCTTCATGCGGTAGTAGTCCATTATTCCCAGGTTGCCCTGACGGAACGCATCTGCAATTGCCTTTGGAACATCAGCCTCGGCAAGAACAACCTTGGCCCTGTTTTCCTCGACCATCGCACTCATTTCCTGCTCACGTGCAACTGCCATTGCCCTGCGTTTTTCAGCCTCTGCCTCTGCGCGTTGTTTGTCCGCTTCGGCCTGTGCGACTTGCAGCTTGGCACCGACGTTATCACCGACATCGATATCTGCAATATCAATAGATAGAATCTCATACGCCGTTCCCACATCCAGACCCTTTTCCAGTACCGCCTTGGATATCCGATCGGGATTTTCCAGCACGCTCTTGTGAGTAACCGCACTACCGATCGTCGTAACGATACCTTCACCGACTCTGGCGATAATCGTCTCTTCGGTGGCACCGCCGACCAGCCTGTCAATATTGGTTCTTACCGTTACCCTGGCCTTTGCCTTTAGCTGAATACCATCCTGAGCAACCGCATCAACGGTATCTTTCCCACGCTTTATATCCGGGCAGTCAATAACCTTGGGATTGACACTTGTTTGTACCGCATCGAGGATATCTCGTCCTGCCAGATCAATCGCAGTTGCGGTTTTAAAAGTCAAATTAATATTTGCCCGGTTAGCGGCAATTAGTGCACGCACAACATTTGGCACCCGCCCGCCGGAAAGATAATGACTTTCCAGGTCCTGCGTTTTAACCGTCAAGCCTGCCTGAACTGCGGTTATTTTACTTTGTACGATTATACGCGTATTAACCTTTCTAAGCCACATACCGATTAGCTCAAGCATCTTGATCTCTGCCTTGGCTGCCTTTGCCTGTATCCAAAGGCCGAAAAACCTGCCCAAAATCAGCACAAACACTAGCAGAATAATCAGTACAATAACTATCAAGCCTACAATTACTGGATTCATCGAAACACCCTTTCTATTTTAATCCTTTTTCATTATATTTCTTACTGTAACCTGGCTTCCATCAACCTCTATCACTTCAACTTCGGTGCCTTTGGGAACATATCCCGACTCTGCAACGCATTCATACTTTTTGCCTTCGATTTCGCATTTACCAACCGGCCGCATGATAGAAATCGTAACGCCTTTTTTGCCGATTAATCCCTTCAATATATCCGAGTCAGGAACTCCCTGGCCGGGCTCTCTTACTTGGGCTTCGAGCATCACCGCCTTGCCGGTTCGCGATTTCGGAAAAATTCTATACGCTATCACAAGCGTTACCGGAACTACTACCGCAGCCGTTATTACACCTGCTATCGACATACCGTAACTGTGAAATATATACAGCCCGCCTCCAAGGCACGTCAGCGACGCTATCGAGATCAAGCCGAAACTTGGAATAAGAATTTCCACAACGATCAAACATCCGCAGATTATAAACAAAATAACCGCAAGTATCAGCCATCCAATCATCATCCCTGCTCCTCTGTTTTCACTTTGGCTACTACTACTCTATTGCCGTATATTTGAATTATTTTAACTTGAATGCCGGTATCTATGAATTCCCCGTCAGAGACAACGTCAACTATCGCATCGCCGAAACGAACCTCACCTGCCGGCCTTAACTTTTTAACTACTTGACCAGTATCGCCGACTGTGATTTTAGGCCTGTATG
>CAZITB010000089.1:0-6838 GCA_964542055.1 uncultured Candidatus Kuenenia sp. | reverse complement strand
GCGAACTAACAACAGCTTCATGATATTCTGTATCATCTCCTTTATAAGGATTCAAGACCAGCGGGCTGAAAAATCCCATCCTGGGCAAAAACCTCGACACTATCCATGCCAAAACAATAAAACCGATAAAACCGAATGAAAGCCCCAAAGCTCCTGTACGAAGATAATACCAGTCAACTGCGTCTTTCGGTATCGGAAGTTCATCGGGACTGTTTTTTACAAGAATGCCAACCAGCCCTGCCAGCAAACATGCGGTTCCTACCGCACCTGCTATCCCGAAACCGGGTATTACAAATATCTCTATAGCAAGCAACACGATGCCGAGTATAAACACCGCAATTTCCACCCAGTTTGCAAGATCGACCAGAAACTTGCTGCCGAAAAGGATCACAAAACAAATCACCGCAGCTAGCCCTGGCAGACCAATACCCGGCGTATTAAATTCGATGTAAAGCCCCAAAAGCCCGACCATAAAAAGTATCCCCGTTACTCCCGGAGAATTAAGCCATCTGACCATCTCCTCCGACCACGACGTCTCATAAACAGGCAAACTTGCTGCAAATTCCACATTATCTCGCTGTTCCAAAAAACTAAGCGCCCCTTCAACATCTTCCACAACTGCCCTGGCTATACCATACTCGTAAGCCTCTTTAGCTGTAAGCGTCAAAATCTCACCTTTTATAACTATCAGCTGACTTTCATCGAGAGCATACATGTTAGGGTCAACAGGCATAAATTCCGATTCAAAAAATTCATATTCGCCCGTCTCAAGGTTCTTAATCCTGTAAACTTCTATCGAAGATGTAACCATCGCCTCTAAAAGCGCTTGAGGATAATCATTTGCCTGTGCTGCCCTTGCGAAAATAGAGCGAATAAATGACTCGGTCTTTTCCCTCTCAACCCCTTCAAGCTTCTGACCCATCACAATAGGGGCACTGTCGCCAATATTGGTGTTTTTACTCATGATGATATCATTGCATGACACACTGATCATCGCCCCTGCCGAAATAGCTTCTTCTTTCACATACGCTACCGTATGAGCCTCGTCTGCTAATTCAAGTATCAAAAACTTGCTTATATCATCAGCGCTTTGAACCAATCCACCGTATGTAGCTATAGATAAAATTATGTAATCAGCCCCATCCTCCAGCGCAAGCGCCGACCTTCTCTTGATCGACTGATACAAACCATCATCGATCAAACCTTCACATTCGATTATCGCCGCTTTTACATTGCGATCCTGCTCAGGTTTTTCCCCATTCTCAACGGTCCAAACCGTACCACAAAATACCAATAAAAGCGATAATATCCATATAAATCTAAACGCGCTTTTCATGCTCCGGATTGTAACCAATTTTACCCCGCCTGACAAGCACTATTTTCTCAAAACCTTCATGCCCTCTTTAGTATCCTTAACAGGTTCTACACCGTCCCAGTACAAACCCCCAATAACACTTTGCACAATGTTGGTTAAATGGTCGCCTATCTTCTCGATATTATCTATTGTATCAATAAACAGAATCCCCGTCTGCGCTCCGCAGTCGCCCTCACCCATCCTTTCGACATGATTCCTTCTAAATTCTAGCTGCATTCTATTCAGATTTTTCTCGTTTTCAAGAGCAGGCCTTACGATATTACCGGCATCATCAAGATTTTCCTCACCTAACCCCCTTATCAAACAATCGAACATTTCCTCGATCTGCTCGGCCATCTTCTTAATATCAGAAACCGCCATATCGCTGAACACCATCTTGTGTTCTGTCTTTCTCATCGCAAGCTCAGCTATATTTTTGGCATGGTCGCCAACTCTTTCCAGGTCATTGACCGTATGAAGTAATACCGGCAATTCCTTACTTACCAGTTCAGAAAGCTGCCTCTGTGAAAGTTCTACAAGATAAGTAGTAATCTTTTCCTGGTAATCGTCAATCAGATCCTCATTTTTCAATGCCTTGCCAATAGACTTCTGCTCATTATTAAGCAGCCCATCCAATGATTGGTGAAAAGCCTTATGACATCTATGCGACATTTTAACCATTGCTCTTTTGGACTGTTCCAGCGCTAACTCAGGTGTGGACAGCAAATGCTCTTCCAAAACAACCGGTTTTATGGCCGCTTCTTCTTCACGCACAGGAAGTATTCTCAAAACAACCTTTTCCAGCAAGCCTATCAGCGGTATAAAGACAAGCACATTGACCACGTTAAACAAAGTGTGTGCTATCGCTATATAAACCATTATAGACGATCTCGAAAGAACTGTCATTCCTTCCTTGAATTCAGTGCCTGCCAGATAACTGTACGTTCTTACAACGCTTTCGCCTACATGATCCGCCGCCCAGATAATTGCATCGCTATAAAGACCAAACCAAACTATAGGCAGTATATAACAAACCCCAAGAGCATTGAATACCGTATGGCCCCATGCAACCCTTTTGGCGTTTCTGCTGGTCCTAAGAGCCGACAGCTGCGCCGTTATCGTTGTACCAATATTATCGCCCAGAATAAACGGTATCGTAACCGCCAGCACCGTTGACCATTCAGTCCCAAACAACCCCTCAAAAGCCATAAGCTGAACCATCGCGATAGATGCCGAGCTGCTCTGCAAAAAAACCGTCATTATTGTCCCAGCCAAAACAGCAATTAACGGCATCATCGGCATCTCTGAGATATGCAGCATAAAATCCATTACCTGCGGACTCTCTTTCAACGGACCAAACGCATCTTTCATAAAATCTATACCGATAAAAAGCAATCCGAACCCAAGCATGATAGCTCCGATGCTCTTCCACTTCTGATTTTTCCCAACAACCCCAAGCAAAAAACCCACTCCAACTGCCGGCAATGCATAAGCCGTTATCTTCAAGCCCCCTATTCCCAAAAGTGAAACAAGCCATGCCGTTAAAGTCGTACCAACGTTAGCACCTAAAATCACACACAAAGCCTGCTTTAAAGTCAAAAGTCCTGCATTGACAAAACCCACGGTCATAACAGTAGTCGCCGAGCTTGATTGAACAAAACAAGTTACCATCGCCCCTACTAAAACAGCTATAACCCGGTGTTTGGTTATTGTTTCCAGCATCCTCCTGAGTTTACTGCCCGCTACTTTCTTCAGGCCATCAGACATCAAACCCATGCCGAATAAAAATAAACCAAGGCCCCCTATCACCTGAAAAATAACTTCTTTCATATTATTCCCTTGACTGAATAAAAGGTAATCCTAACCTTTTTTTAATGTAAAACTAATTGAAATCTAACCGATTGACGGCTTTTTACTATGTTTTAGCCGCATAGTCAAGAGAAATGATGAAACTACCCCTGTAAATAGAAATTTGCTTACTTTTTCTTTCGTAAGTATCTGCTAAATAATGGCTTGCGTTTTTTATTCCAGATTGCGTCTTACCACCGCTGCCGCTTTAAAAGTTTTGGGCTGCCCCCCCACAGTAACTTCCATTACTATCCGAATATCTTTGACAACGGTTATCGAATTAACTACATCAGTAGTTTTAGTAAACGTCATCAAGGTAACATTATCACAAAGCAAATAGGTATTTCCGGTTATATTATTGACCAAATATAAAGCTTTATCCCCGCTTCGGTAATCGTAAGTTATATCCCCTCCGTCACTTGTGATCATCGAACATAAATTAGAAGCCTCCTCGCCAGGCAGCTTAATTGCATTCGCTGTACGAATCGTCGCTGTCAGTCTCTGCAATGCCTGACGAGCAGTATTTGTACTCTGATAAATTTTCTCATTTTCCGAAAAATTCTTCACCGATGCATCGAACGCAACCGCAACCGCCGTCATCAGCATTGCCGCACATACAATAGCAATCAGAAGTTCTATCATCGTAAACGCTTTTATAGACTTACTTTTTTTCATGCTATTGTCCTATTTATAGTTAGCCCTTATCCAGCTGCCTGATGAAACTGTCCGCTGATTCTTGATTACATCAACTGAAATCTTTATGTAGTTCGTCGTCGAACCAGAAACCATTGTTAAATCAGCCTCATTCAAATATTCTGCTGATAACTTCTGACTATACTCGGAAAAATCAGTTAAAACCGAACCCTGTGAATCTATAGCAGGCGAATAAGTTACCTCGTCCAGACTTTTAAGTGAAACAAAATCTAGCTGTGCAGTCCGCTCCCTGATCTGTTCTATCAAAAATTCCGCAGTGCTTAATTCGACCGCTGCCCCGTTTAACTTAGTCAGTGAACTATTCGCTCCAACAATAGCAGCAATTGCGATTCCTATAAGGATAACAGCTATCATTATCTCGATTAGCGTAAATCCTTTGTTTTTATTTCTTTTAATATGCATAGTACACTCATTACTAGCTTGTGACGATTGAAGACATTTTGAAAATAGGAAGAATAACACTCATCGCAATAAAACCGACAATCAAACCCATAACAACTATCATAATAGGTTCGATCATCGAGGTTACCATCTTGATGGTTGTTTGCAGTTCCCTCGAATAATAATTACTTACATCTTCCAAAACTTCACCCATCGTTCCGGATTCCTCACCGCTGCGCAACATCTGCGCAACTCCGCCGGGAATCAATTTACAATCGCTAAGTGTATCGGCTATCTTTTTGCCCTCCCTGACATTATCATGGACTTTCTGCCAGAGCTTTTTGAAATGAACATTGCCCGCGATCTGTGATGTAATAGTTAAAATATCAAGTATAGGAACACCTGCATTAAAAAGCACACCCATAGTATGTAAACTCCGAGTAATATACAAGCTCGAACAAAGTTTACGCATCAGGGGCATTTTCAACTTGACCATATCCCATACTTCTCTGCCCTGTTTCGTATTGATATAAAACCACAGACCCCAAACGCCCGCACATACGGCGGGTATAAGATAGTACCAGTACCCTCTGATAAAGTTGCTCATCCCTAAAATGATTTTAGTAGGAGTAGGCAAAAGGTGCTCTTTGCCCGCAAAGATTGCTATGAATTTAGGCAGCACAAAAGTTAAAAGGAAAATCGTTGATCCAATTGCCATTGTTGCAATGATGATAGGATAGACCATCGCAGCCTTCACCTGTGAACGCGTCTCCGCCTCCTGGTCGAGATATTCAGACAGCCTGTCAAGCATCGAACCCAAAGAACCGGAAACTTCTGCCGCAGCTATCATATTGATATAAAGACTGCTGAAAACATTGGAATGGGCTTGCAAAGCCTGCGAAAAACTCTGACCAGCTTCAATGTCTTCTTTCAAGTCAATAATAACTGCTTTAAATTTCGTATTGACAACCTGGCTTGCGATCGAATCCAAATCCTCAGGAAGAGAAATGCCCGCACGTACCATAACCGAAAGCTGGGTCGTAAAATTCAGTATATCTTTTGAAGAAGGCCCAAATTCAACCCTGAACTCGGTCAATTTTTTCATTAGATCATCACTGCTGGTATGAGCAGAACTGATATTTTTACGCTGCTCACCTTTAATTGCTGTTTCCAGAAAAGCCATACTAATCGCTTTCTAAAAAATATAATATTTACTTATTCAGATCAGACGCTGACCTGTCATCTAAGTGCAACTTTAGACTTCTTCCCCGAAAATTGCGACTGCTGCTCACCGTCGATCTGGTCAAGCGTTTTGCTCATTTTACCAGGATTCGAAGAGCGCATTATCGCTTCTTCCTTATCTATAAAACCCCGCTTATACATATCTCCAATGCTATGATCCATTGTCTGCATACCGATCCTGCGGCTTGTCTCGATTATATTAGGTATCTCATAAATTCTGTTTTCACGAATGCAGTTTCTAACCGCCGAAGTACAAAGCAGAATTTCTACACAGGGCACCATACCGGGCTGATCTATCCTTTTAAAAAGTGTCTGTGAAACAACCGCCTGCAAAGTATTTGAAAGCATTGCTCTTATCTGGTTTTGCTGACCAGAAGGATAAATATCAATAACACGTTCAACCGTCTGCGAAGCATTAACAGTATGCAGAGTCGAAAAAACAAGGTGGCCGGTTTCTGCTGCTGTGATTGTCGAACTCGTAGTCTCAAGATCACGCATTTCACCAACTAAGATCACATCAGGGTCCTGCCTGAGAACATGTTTCAATCCCGATGAAAACCTGGGACAATCCTGACCAATTTCACGCTGCTCTATCATAGATAACTTATTGGTCATAGCGTATTCAACAGGATCCTCAAGAGTAATTATACGCCTGCTGTACTTGCTGTTAATAACATCTATCATAGATGCCAGAGACGTACTTTTTCCCGCACCTGTATGACCAGTTACCAACACAAGACCTCGGGGAAGATCTGTCAATTCTTTGATAATTCCGGGCAGATGCAAATCCTCCAGCGCAGGAATTTCCGATGATATCGCTCTAAAAGATATCGCAACGGTACCCCTTTGGACATGGGCATTAACACGAAACCTGCTGCCGTCATTGATAGTTGTTGAAAAGTCAAGGTCCATCGTCTCCTCGAACTTGGCGTATTTCTTTTCGCCTACCATTTCCAGAACCATCTTCCTGGCCATTTCATCAGAGATAACTTCATATTCATCGAGATGAATCAGTTCGGTATTTATTCTAAGTACAGGGTGCATACCAACATTAATGTGTAAGTCAGATGAACCCGCTTCAATACTTTTTGCTAAAATTTCTTTTATATTCATTTTCTAGCCTCCATTCCCCCTTCTCAAAAAACCTTGGTTTCTATATATTTAAGTGAACAATAACTTATTATCGTCTTTAAATTGATTTTTTGTACAGAATTTTTTCCACTTCTATAATTTTTAAAAAACTATTCTGTTTTATCGGACAATTCATCACCTATACCGATTTCAGAAGCCTGGGAAACT
>CAZITB010000088.1:12335-12579 GCA_964542055.1 uncultured Candidatus Kuenenia sp. | reverse complement strand
CCAGGGTGAAAAACGTGAGCAGGTGATGGAGATTTTGCAGGGGAAAGGCTGGACGGTTAAGATTAGTGGTGGGTAAGGGATTTCAAAGAGCAAAGATAATAAAGCAAAATGAAAAGAGGAAATGAATTATAATAATGAGGACGATTGATGTTTGTTGGGTTCTGGGATTTAATTTTAGCAGTTCTTTGGGCGCTTTTGGGATTAATAAGATGCGGCGGATGTTGAATGAATGGTGGGCAGTGCT
>CAZITB010000088.1:0-12235 GCA_964542055.1 uncultured Candidatus Kuenenia sp. | reverse complement strand
TACCTTACCTGATTACCTAATTCTAATCTCATCGCTTCCGCGATTGAGCTTTTATGATTTGGCGGCTTGGGTTGCATGGACGATAGAAATTATGTTACTCTTTCAGAGCGTAGGAATGGGGGGCACTATTTACCCAGGGCGTTGCCTTGGGCTAAGTTATTTTGCCCCTTTGGGGCGTGAGGTTTGAGGTTTTGTTTGGGTCGGTTGCGCTGGGAGCTTTTGGGATTAATAAGATGCGGCGGATGTTGAATGAATGGTGGGCAGTGCTTACCTTACCTGATTACCTAATTCTAATCTCATCGCTTCCGCGATTGAGCTTTTATAATTTGGCGGCTTGGGTTGCATGGACGATAGAAATTATATTGCTCTTTCAGAGCGTAGGAATGGGGGGTAGTGCCCACTTTACTTTTTGTCCGATTTCAACATCAGTTCTTCCAGGAGCCGGTCCTGGGGGGCGGCGTAGAAACGGAACTTTTCAAGTATGCCCTGTTCGTCATTGTAAAGTATTGCACGTTGGAAGCCCAGCGAGTTGGCGATGGGAGTATCGATCAGGTTGTTGGAATCTGCAGCACTCATCTGGAAGAGCACGCGGTTGTTGAATTCTCTTAATGTCTGACGGGCAAAGACCCTGTCAACAGTATTGTATGTATCGGCGCCGACGATCGTATGGATTCCCATTGCCGGGCCTTCCTGTAGTATTTCGGTAAAGAGCTTGTCAGCACTTGCCGGCTGATCAGACGCGCCGAAACTCCAGTCTTCTTCCTTGCGGTAAAGCTTTCGGTAACGCTGCAGGTTTGTAATGATAAGAAAATGTGAAGGCAAATTGTGTGCGCCGTTTTCGAGTCTTGTTTTGACGTCCTGGGAAATCTCTGTGATTACCTCTTCGAGCTGGTTGAATTTCGGGAAGCGGCATTTGTGGTCGAACAGATCGCAGATCTTATTTAGCTTGTCGCCGAGTTTGGATTGGCTGGCGAGATCATCGAAGATTGTAAAAGTTGCCGCCTGGGGCGAGAGATCAGAAAGCAGGCTTAGAAATCCCGCCGATAAAATGCCCGACATTGCTATTTCCTGCTGGCCGACAATGAGCATATTGGAGGCGTTTTGCCGAGGGAAATCAACGGCTGTGGGAGCTTTGATGGTTATTGGTTCGCCTATAAATGCCTGGGGGGGGTTATTGACTGGGTCGGTGTTTTTTAGCGGTTTGTAAACCTGGGTCATCAGTTGCTGATTGGTGGAGATATCGGCAGGGACATTTCCTTCGAATACGATCATGGATTTTTCGATTCCGGAGGAAACGCTTTTTTGCTCTACATTCGAAAGGTAATTGTCCTGGGTTTTCTTAGGAAGCCACGCGACCTGGAAGGGGCTGTTACCGACGACCATTCCGCCAGCGTCGTTATATATGGCTTCGCCTGGGCGGGTAAGACGGCTTGCAACGGGGTTGTCCTCGTTAAGAATGAACTGGGCGTCCATATCCGAACAGTGCAAAGCGATTCGGACGGCCATCTGTCCGATGATGCTTCTGGAAATTCCGGCGGCTCCGACAAGACTTTGTGAACCGAGGATCACATGTATTCCGAATGCTCGGCCCTGTCGAACGAGTTTTTCGAGCAGCATTGTGGAATCGTGCGCGATTTTATCATCATCTGCAAAGAGGATATGGAACTCGTCAATGATCAGAACTATTCTGCTCATTTTTTGTTGTGTGGTTTTGCGGTAGCTTGCGACATCCTGGACGGCTGCCATGCGAAACTTTTCGCCTCTCGCGGTCATTTCGTTGTCGAGCCTTTGCAAAATGCTCAGTCCGAACTCGCGGTCACTTTCGATCGCGACGGCCCGGGCGTGGGGCAGTTTATGAGTGGCGTAGGTTTTGAACTCGACGCCCTGTTTGAAATCGATCAGGTACATTTCAACTTCGTCAGGTGAATACCACAATGCCATGTTCGTTATCATCGCGTGGAAGAGGGTTGACTTACCCGAGCCGGTTTTACCGGCAATTAGAATGTGCTGATTGACGCCCTTTCCAAGGGAGAGATACTGGAGCCTTTTGGCACCTGCTCTGCCGATTGAAATTTCGATCTGATCGGCGCTATTTAGCGACCATAGATTATTTTCCTGCGGGGCAATCGTTTCGAACGGTACTTCCACGCGTGTCGCATCGATACTTGCTGAGCCGACCTTTTGGACTATTTCGGTCAGCAGCTGTTCATCGGGGGCTGAATCGGGCTTTACGGTGAAATGTTCGATCATGTGATCGTGCCAGTTGAAGCGGTCATTTTCGAAGGATAGATGCACACCGTTTTGTGCCAGGTCGTCGGTCGAGATGGCATCGGGCAGTTTCTGATTCTGGTCGTAAACGATGAAGGTGTAAACGCCGCAACGCGGTCCGCTGTTTATGATGCTTGCAAGGTGGCGGATAGATTCATCGCTGAAGTTGGTGGGGAAATCGGCGATGACTAAAAAGCGGTAGGGCTCAGCCAGCTCGCCGGCCTGGAGGTTATATTCTTCGATGGTTTCAAATTCATTTCGCAGATATTTCTGTATCACGTTTTCCATGTGGGTGGTCATGTCGGAAAGTGTCTTTTGGATATGCTCGGCCTTGGTCCAAATCCGTCCGCCGACGAGGTTCTTTTCATAATCGGCAGCGTGCATGAAACCGACAAAATTTTCTCCAAGCCCGATGGGGTCGAAAATTGTAAAATTTACTCTTCCGGCGGGTTGACATGCAAAAAGCCTGGTCATAGTCGCCTTGACTAAATTGATCGCGTTTTCGCGGTGTGTGTGGGGCATATCCAGAAACATCGAACAGCGGTTGGGAAATGAAAGGGTTGCGGGAACATCGAAACTGTCGATCTGTGTAAGTTCGGGTGGAATAATTTCCCGGACAGATTGAGCAATCTCGTTCAAATCCATTTTAATAGTGCCAAATTTTATCAAGGGCTGATGGGTTTTTGCTGGTTTGAAACTTCGCCATGACTGATCGTGCCAATCAGTAAAAAGAGTTTTCTCCAGCTTATTGGTCTCTTCATAAAGTTTGTGCACATCGGTCAATCTCTCGATCCAGTACTCTTTGAGCCGCTGCCGAAATGACTCGAATTTCTCTTCCACCTTTTTCAAATTGTCATCGAAATCTTTTTTGAGCTGTTCTTGTTTGGTGTCATGCAAGGTTTTTATTTTTTCGAGCTGCTGTTGTTTCTGGTTTTTCGCCTGTGATAACTGTTGATCCAGTTTCGATTTGAGATTTTGAATTATCGAATCGAATTTTTTATTTGCACTGCTGATCTGCTGTTGGTTTTGGTGATTGATCGTGTTTTCAAGTTTCTGTTTTTTCTCAAGGGCGTTTTGAAGCTGCTCCTGTCGCTTGTTCTGCGCTGCCTTTACCTTCTTATCATAATCCTCATTTACATGCAGATGATAATCTTCCAAGGCCAAGCGGGCTTTAAGTTCTGACCGGCTATAAGATATAAAGGTCTGCTCCAACTGCGCCCTGGCTTTTTTGGCAAGTAAAATCCCCAAAACAATCAAAAGTACAATCCATATCAAAAAAACCGATGCCGCAACCACTATGAAATTAGTCAGCTCGATTGCAAGTGTTCGATACGCAAGCCATAAAGCCAAAACAACAAGCACACTAAGGACGCCCGCGATGACCATGTAAGTTGAAGTAAGAAAAAACTTGGGCAAAAATAAATCCGACAATCTGTAAACTTTACTCTCGGCATTATCACGATATGTTTCGTAAAGCTTGAAATAATTTTCATTATGCTGATCTATTTCAACCTGCTCTTGAATTGCGGGTAATTTCGTTTTATAACTTTCAACGATATCCTGAGCCTGGGTTTGCAGATCGTTCAGTTCCGATTTGGAAGATTCTATCTTTTCAAGCTTCTTTTGCTTGTCGAGTTCCAGATTTTTTAAAGTCTCTTTTTCGACCACTTCCGAGATCATCGTTTCGTAATCGAAATTTTCCTTAACTTCGCTTAGCTGATTTTGGAAATCGTTTGAAATTTCTTTCTTCGTATCGTGAGCCTGATTATTAACTTTTGAATTTTCCCCCTCAAAGGTTTTTTCAAATTCCTCTACCTGCCGGGCATGTTCGCTCTCGACGGCTTGAGTTTGGGACCTGGTCTTGTCCTCAAGCTGCTCCTTCGAATGGTTATATGAACTTTCAAGATCGTCACGTGTTGCGAAATAATCTTTTTCCAGCTGCGAAACGAGAGGATCGACTTTTTGAGATGTGATCAACGTCAAACTTTGCAGTCCCGCTTCGAGAACTTGCAGATACCCCGAATCTGAAGTTGTAATTTCAGTCTTGAGATAACTGTCTATAAGTTTTTCAAATTTTTGCGACATAGAAACCTGCTATTTTGTAGATAAATTATATCATCATAACCAGATTATGCAAAACATAACTTACATCTCATCCTTAAATTCCGAACGGATCCTGTTCAATGTCAGCGAAATATTTTCCAAAGCTGACAAAGCTCTTTTGCTTTCGATATTTATCCGCTCGATAAAGTTCTTTTCAAATTCACCGGCGCGTGCATCTTTCCACTGAGCCCTGGTCTGGCCCCAGAGAATATTCATATCGTCACAGGTTTTCTTTATCTTTGCATGGCTTTCATAAACGCCCATATCATTTCCTTATAATTTCTGGTCCAAACGGTAAACAAGATTATCATTATCATCGAAAACCGCGTAAACAGCTTCATCTTTAAAAACAGTCAGCCAATTTTCCGGCAGTAAAAAAACATTCTTCCATGCCGGGTAGCTTTTAATTACATCAGCGGTATGGCAGCTGGAATAGTTGGCAGTTTGCTTCTGTTTGACCGGGCCGATATAACTTTGCATCTTCGCGTCTTTGTCATGATTAAGATTCAAAACATATATAAAATCCGAAGACTCGATAAGATTATCGTATATAACGGTTTCTTGCTGATCGGGCTCGCTTTTGATAATTTTGCCGCTGAGCAGTTTAACGGCTGGATCATTTTTGATCTCAAAAAGCCCTTCCGGTTTTCTAGCCGGAATGTTGAGCGTGATCTTGTTTAAAGGATTTCTCTCCCGAAGCTGGTCATTCAATTTCGCAAATTCATCAGGAACCCTTACCGGCTCGACGGGTCGGGTCATTTCCTGGGCGGTATCAGCCTGAGCTTCAGTTGCCTGTCCTATCGAAGGAGCAGTTAAAGAGGTATATGCCTCAAGCGAATATATCATCTGGTCGATCTGATTTCTCTTATTGGGCAGATCGATCTGTATAAGGTTCGCCAAACCCTGAAGCGAGGCCTTGCATTCATAAATTTCCTTCTCCAGAGCAGGCACCCACTTGCTTATCTTGTGCAGTTTGTCCTGGGCTTGCTCTAGCCTTTTCTGAGCAGCAGCCATCGCCTTTTTCTGATCTATATACGAATACTGCCCGCCGATGGGCGATTTTTCCAGGTATCGCTTGCGGTTGAGTTCCATCTTGGCGCGGAGATATTCTTCGCTTCTCTTGGTCTGCTGACCCTTCCAGTAGGGGTATTGCTGATCCCTTAGCCAATTGAGCGTTTTTTGCATATCGAAATCGGCCTCTTCCAGGGCTACTGTCATCCGCCTCTCGAGAGTCGGCAAAAACGTTCGAAGCTCCTTTAGTGCATCGAGGGATTCAACTTTGGCGAACCTGTTCATTGGTAATCCTATCGCTTGCCAAGGTAATTTTCGATATGTTGGGCTTTTTTCATCAGAAACGGGGAATAGTTGCGGGATAGCTCCAGAAATCGGCCCAGGTTTTTCATCGAAATATCGAATTCTGCCGAAAATTTCCGCTGTTCCTGGTCGTCCCAGGTCTGCTGAAGCTGGTTCAAACGCGAGCGGATCATTGCGACCATGGTCTCCATTTCGTCGTTGAAGTGGTTAAGTTCTCTTGCGAAACGCTTTAGTTCTTCCGGATCGACATTTGCTTTAGCCATAAAATTCCCTGTCAATTAATTTACAGCTATATTATAGCACAAAATACCGAAATTTCAAAGCAAAGCTGGGTCAAAATGGATTTCGTTACCGCTGATACTTCTGCTTATCTTCGAGCTGTTTTTGACACAGCGTCGGCAATCTTTTCATGGCCATCAAAGCTCCCGCAAGCAAAAACAGAAAATGAATAACCCCAAACAACACCCAAAATGCCTATCAGCCAAAGCTGCTGTGAATCGGTTATCCTTTTTTGAATGCGGTTAAAGGAGGATTAATGTAACTCCATTTATACCAAATAAATAGCCGAGGTGGGATTCGAAAAATAATTTAGGTAATTCCACATCGGAAATCCTTTTTATAAGTAATTATGTGACAATAGTTTACAATTTCAATATTATAGGTCTCGAATTCCATAATTGCTTGAAAATCTAATAATAAATCTAATGATTTCTGACATTTTTTCCAAAAAAATTACACTTAATCATTTGTAATTAACTTGTTTGCAGACCTTTAATTAGACTATATAAAAAGGTCTTACTTTTTGCCATTAGTTTTGGATATTTTATCATCAACTTTTATTCTTGCAAGTATGGTTTTTTGCTTTTTTGCAAAGTCCCTTTTATCTGCAAACTTTTAATACGGAGTTCCCCATGCATAATCATAATAGGAAACCTCAACAGCTGTGCCGTCCTGTTTGGAAATGCCGACAACAGATTCCATAAATCTTTTAGTAAATATCTGCCGTTTACCCTTGCTGGTGAAATATTTAAGTAGGATTCTACTGTTTTGGCTTATCTTTCGATCTCTGTAACGCTTAATTCGAAGGTTCAAGTTTTCACCACTATACCATAAGCCAAATCGTGTTTGTATTGCTGACAGTGTTCCATAGCCAAAATAAGAACCTTATCTGGAGTTGGGATCACTAAATTCTATTCCGAGAATATCTTCATTTGCTGAGCCAATTAAATTGATGTTTTTCGCCTTATCTATTCTAAACACTCGACCATAACGGCAAAGCACATATAAGTCGTCTCCGAACAAACCTCCTTTGCCAAAAGCACAACGAATAATTCGTTCAGGTAATTTAACATGTTCCCTAATATCGAAATTCTCTTCGACCCATTTGTTGGTACCAGAATCATATAAAAGTTCAGCAAAAGCTAAACCATTAATTGGAATGAATACTAATAAAGCATTTAAAACAAGTTTTTTTAGATATTTCATTTTTATCTCCTTTAGATTCAAAAATGACAAATACTAGTAAAAACTAAAATCAAGCCCATCAAAACGCTATTTTAGGAATTCGAAGGCACAAATTAATCCCTGAATCCCCTACGGAAATGCTGAATTAAGTATATCCTTTCAGATATGAAATTCAAGGATATTTTAGTTTATTTACGTCTTTTTATTGACAATTCTTTCAATATGGCATAGGATTTATTTGTTGCATCAAGAGCGATGAACATTGTTTGTTCATCCAGCAACCTGGCACATACCGCCAAGGTGCTAAAAATGATGCGGTTCGAAAGAACAACTAAAGGTATGGCATTTCTTATGTCACATCAGTTGATTCTTTCAAAAGATGAAAATCAATATTTTTTGAAAGGAACGATCATGAAGTTCAATGTAGAATTAAGCAAAGATGACATTCAGGCACAAACTGAAAACATCAAAGAAATCTTCTCTCTGCCAGATGAACAATCCCAAGATGCTGGTTCTGAAGTGAAGGCTTGCCTTAAAATTTTTCAAAATACATTCGAAAATGAGATTTGTCCTAATTGTCTTACAGGCGAACTGAAGCCCAATCATTTAAGCAGCATGTATAACATAATCGTAAAAAATTGCTGCTTGTGTAATTATTTCAAAACTACAAGTCTGAAAGAGTGATACGCTTTCAAATTTCTAAAATTGTTTATAATTGGACAGCAATTATAGTATTACAAAACGGTAGGATTCTATCGTTTTGGTTATTTCTCCAATCAAGATATTATAACTAATTTATCATGAACCATCTTTTTAGACGAGCAGCGGCTTGATCAAGCTTCTCCTCTTTATCTGACATTTTTAACTCAGGATAAAAATTTTGACTTTCCAAAACTAACTGCCATCCCACTTTTTCATGGCATGAAAAACTATTTTCAACGATTTTGGTACTTTTTTGAATTATTTTAGAATCGACATGACGCAACAGAAAAACTTGGCTCTCTTTAAAATCATTCATATCTGTTAACATAATAGTAATATAAATATCAAATGCATGAGCCATGCTTCGGTTATATGCCCATGTAAAGTTGATTTGACAATTCTTAGTCTATAATTTTTTTGCGGCAATGATTTGATTGGCGGAACAAGAATATCGAGTTCCAGATTGGGATCTTTCCTAAAGCCATGATGTTTTTTGTCTTTTTGAGCAACATATTTGAGTTCTCCTGTGATAATTTCTGCCATAGCATTTCGTTTGACTTCTTCAAGGAGATCCTGCTTGCTAAACATCAGATCGATGTCCTGAGTTGTTCGGAGCATTTTTTGAATATCATCTTGCTTTCTACAAAAACTGAGATAGACACCAAATCCACCACAAATGATTGGCTTAATATCTCTTTTCTGGCATGAATTTGCCAATTCTGATAATTGACTAATTATACTATTTTCCATAGAATCCCCCAAGTATCTGCTCTTTTAATTGTTGGGCAATTTTAGGTCCACGAGGTTTGTCATTTACCATTTCTAAATATAATTCTAAATCGTCAACTAAATTTTTAAATTCTTTCTTTTCAACATTAAACCATACACAGGGATTTTTTGTTTCAATAAAAGTAACCTGCCCATACTCCTGGTCAGATAAGGCTATATTGGAATTTTTTTCAAAAGCTTCTTTAACTTCCTTTATAGATTTTATAAACATAGAAATTTCATTTGTCATTCCCATGTTTTTTCTTTTTGCTGCATAAAAACCGCAATAAGCATAATCTATCTGAAATTCTTCTAAGAGAACTTCTAATTCGCTGATATTTTCCACATAATATTTGAATTTAGCGTCTCTTTTTCGTTTTGAATAATTTATGTAACCTTCAGAAAGGTTATCTAATAAAACATCTGGTTTTTTTAGAAAAATTCCAGATTCACTCTTGCTAACGATAAGATCTTCTTCCAAAGATTTTAAAACCTTGGAGACTGTTGCAATTGTAATCGAACCATTTCTTTCATTGATAAAATCCACAATTTTATTTAATGATCTAAAACCTTTAGGATTAAGTAGCAACGCTCTACATACTAAAGAAGAAGTGCCTTCATAGATTTTTTTTATAGGCGAAGAGTCTGGGTATTTATTTGAATTACCTAACCGTTCAATATAGATCGATGGAGGTATTATAATTTGCATATTACCTGAAAGGTCAATCCATGATATCTCTTCATTTAATAAAAAACTCGAGTCCTTTTTGCTAATGTATGGGGCTATGATCATTGGAACCAGTTCTTGGCTCTTAAATTCTGAGTAGAAATTTTTTAAAATTTGTGATTTTTCTAAAATCGCCTTAGGGGTCGATATGGATAGTAATTCCGCAGCGGCTTTGAAAGAGGGACCGTCTTCGATTGAGAACTTTATTACAACATCAATGACATGGGTATCTAACTTGATAGTTGATTTTTCGATTCCATCTACATTTAAAGGCGAAAGATTTTCTAAGGTTTCTAATTCTCTTAAAATCTCACTTTCTTGAAGTCTCATATCTTATTTCCTATTATTGTTTATTTTCCTATTTAAGATATATCGTCATTTTAAGAAAATTACAATACCGATTTTCCTATTTTAAAATTTTTTCCTATATAGGAAATTCTTAGAAAACAGGAAATATCTGGGTTTTTTATACAAAAACATTAGGAGACATCATATGGTGAGATTGGAACCAAAAACATTCAAATGTGCCAAAAGAAGCTTAAAGTCGCTCAATATTCATTTTCGCTTTGTGTTTAGGCACTATTTTCCCGAAAATTTTACCCCATAATATATCCCAACATATGGTTGATTTCCTAATCATTTAAAAAATTCCCAACCAAAAACAATGGTATCAGACATGCCAATAGCAAATCACCACAGTTATATATATGCCCGAGACCCAACCATTCAAAAAAACACCCCAACAGAAAAGCGATCACCACAAAACCAATAAACTAGACTACAACTTACCATAAAAAGAAAAAACATTATCACCAGCAAAACAATAACGACTGTCGCTCTATATTCTGTATCTTCCTCAGTTTTCAAATATTCAGATTCAGCCAAGCAAGGCTGAGATAATATACTAAACAAAATCAGCATCATTAATATTTGTATGAACTTCATTTTTCATCCCTTAATAAGGTTGTCTGATATCAGTTAACTTTTTGATTTGATCAATCAGGAGAATTTAAAGAGATTCTTAAAAAGCAGAGTCCTAAAAACTTTTCATCAGAAATTTACCAGCTTATAAAAGCCAGGATATAAGGTATCCCCGTGATTCAATTTCTATGAAATCACAGAGGGATAGGGGTGGGGGGTATGTTAAAAAATATTTTTTAAAAAGTTTCCGTTAATAAATTTTAAAATCAATTCAAATCCATCGACTCTTGATAGCTTTGAAATGCAATTCCTTATTTTTGAAGCAATAAACTGGTTTATCAAATTATTTTAAACTTCAACTTTAAGCTTTAACTTAAAATCCACTTGAATTGCCACCCCTATAGCGTTACAAGTTTCCCGCTAATTCTCCTGAAAGAACAAATTCTTCGTTTATAAGGTGTAATGCTAACTGATTTAAAAGGAAATTAGATGGAATTCGGAACAGACGTTAATCAGATTCAAATTAATTCTCTCAGTCACATTAAGGGACAGGACAAGGCAATAAATTTGCTTAAAGTAAATCTTGATGCCTACTTTAACTCTCGTCAAACAGGTCAGCCAAGTTCATTTGGTCCTGCACTACTTTGCGGACACAGCGGAACTGGCAAAACATTGGTTGCTAAAGCCTTGCATTCTGAATTGGGTAATCTCGATTTGATTGAAACCAATGGGGAGATGTTATCGGGAACGACAGAGATTTCAAATATACTATTATCTGCCGATTCAAACACCACCATATTTGTGGATGAATGCCAGGGTATGTCAAGTAAAGCACAGCATATGCTCCTCACAGCAATTAGTGAAAAGGTTCTTTATATACCAAAAAAAGGTACCTCAAAAACAAAAAGAGTAATCCCCTTAGAGGATTTCACATTGGTTCTGGCCACCACCCACGAATATTGTCTCCAAGAAGCCCTAAGAAACAGAATGAGAATCTATGCAAGGTTTGAATATTATTCATTGGAAGATATGATCAGCATTCTTCACCAAAGAGCACTGGCGTTAAAGTGGGAAATTGAATCCAAAGATGTTTTAATCGAAATTGCCAAAAGAGCCAAGAAAACTCCTCGCACTGCAATAAATAGAAATTTGCAGATGTGTTGGAATGTGGCATCTTCAAAAAGTAGGAATTTAATAAAGATGGAAGATGTAATTGAGGCTTTCAATCTATTGAGAATTGACAGCCTTGGTCTTGATGATGTGGAACGCAACTATTTGAGAAGTCTTGAAAATGGTTCAATGCCTTTGAATGTAATATCTTCAAAATTGGCACTGCCAAGCCAAACAATCAAGTCAGTAATCGAACCATACTTGTTGCAAGAGAATTTGATAACTAAGAATAAACTCTCACACAGAGAATTAACAAGTTTAGGAAAAGAGCATTTGCAGAACTGTAAGATGTAATTTTTTTTGAAATCTATTGTCTAATTTGAGGAAACTTTAAGAATGAATTCTGCCAGAAAAAAGTCAAATTTGAAACCGATAATCTCAATCAGTGAAGCTTGCAAACTAATGAATTTGAGCAGGGCAAGATTTTATCAGTTGTTGGATAAAGGAATATTCCCACAGCCAGTTTATCAGATTAAAACTAGACGCCCATTCTATGATTTGGAACTCCAACAGCAACTGATTCAAATTCGTGAAACTGGCGTTGGTGCGAACGGGCAATTAATGCTTTTTTATTCCCCAAGAACCAAATCTACCAAGCTTCGAAAAACCAAAACAATAGATCCTACTGTTTTGATGTTCAAGGAATTTGCCGATGCTCTTGGTGATATGGATTTGAATTGCAGTCCTAAAGAGGTCGGTATAGCAATCAAGGAATTATACCCAGATGGTATCGATAATGAGGATGACGGAACTTCGACACCACGAGAGAGATAAAATCGAAAAAACGCTATTTTTGCG
>CAZITB010000087.1:0-12838 GCA_964542055.1 uncultured Candidatus Kuenenia sp. | reverse complement strand
GCTTTTCGCAAATAACATTGATGATGTCATCGCTCAAAAGGACAAATTAAAAGAAATCAAGCCCGACAAGCAAATTTATATCGAATAACTACCAGTTGACGACATCCATAGACGTATTTGCAAGATCGGACGCGATAAAATCAGCGCCGGCATAGGTCAGCTGTTCCTGGGAAAAGCTGGAGGTAATCCCCAAACATTTTGCGCCCGCGGATTTTGCGGCTTGCACACCGCTAACTGCATCTTCGATTACAAGACACTGGTTGGGAGCCAGGCCGATTTTCTCCGCTGCAAGAATGAAAATATCAGGGGCCGGTTTCTTATTGACCACATCTTCGCCACTGACAACAGTATCGAACTTGTCATGATCCAGACCTATCTCGCTCAAATTACCCTTTACCTTCCGCAAGTCCGCACTGCTGGCAACTGCAAGTTTAAGCCCGCGCGACTTACACTGCTCAACAAACTCAACAACGCCGCTGAGCGGATTTAAATTGCCCTTGATTATCTCGAGGTAAATATCATAAGTTCGAACTTTGTCAGCCGGCATACTCAGCTCAAAATTATACTTTTGGGCAACCCCGCCGATGAACCTGTCCTCGCCGGTACCGATAAACGGCTTGAAATCCTCGGCCGTTACGCTCAATCCCTTTTCATCGAACATCATGCACGCGGCTCTGGCAATGAATTCCTCGCTATCTACCAAAACGCCGTCCATATCGAATAAAATGCCCTTACACTGGTTGTCCATGAAATCTCCATCTATAAAATTAACATCGCATCGCCGTAAGAAAAAAAGCGATACCTATTTTCAATCGCGTGTTTGTACGCCTCAAATATATAATCCATTCCCGCAAACGCCCCGACCAGTGCCAAAAGAGTGCTCTTTGGCAGGTGGAAATTTGTGATCATCGCATCGACAATTTTATATTCATATCCCGGCATAATGAAAAGTTTCGTATCCCCGCACGATGCCTCAACTCTGCCATTTTCCGCAATAGTCTCCAGCGTTCTTACCGAAGTCGTTCCAACTGCGATTATCCGCCCGCCATTTTTTCTGGCGATGTTTATGATATCAGCGTTTGCCTGATCCACGCAGTACCTTTCGGAATGTATATCATGTTCCAAAAGATTCTCCGACGTTACAGGTTTAAAAGTTCCCGCGCCCACATGCAAGGTAACATTAGCTGTAAGTATCCCGCGTTCTTTTATCTTCTCGAGCAGCTCGCGCGTAAAATGCAGCCCCGCCGTAGGTGCCGCCACAGCTCCGGTCTCTGTTGCGAAAACGGTCTGATATCTTTCCAGGTCGTTCTCTCTGTCCTGGCTTTGTGCATCTCTTTTAATATAAGGCGGCAGGGGGGCATAGCCGATCTTCGAAAGAACTTCTTCGGGGCTGGCCGATATTCCAAGTTTCCACTTCCCGCCTGACAATAAACTTGCCGAAACTTTTGCATATTCTCCGCCTGATGTATCTAAAAGTATGATATCCTCGCCGGGTTTCAATTTCCTGCTGTTTTTGAGCATCACTTCCCAGCCATCGGCTACTGTATTCAAAAAAAGCCCTTCAAGCCGAGCCCCGGTCTGCTTTTTCGCATAGAATCTCGCAGGTAGAACCTTGGTATTGTTTACCACCAGGCAATCGCCCGGTTTAAGGTAATCGATGATATCGCTGAAAACCTTATCAGCCATCGACTTATCGGACCTGTCTAATACCAAAAGCCTCGATTCGCTTCGATGTTCGCTCGGCTCTTGAGCGATCAATTCGCTGGGCAGTTCATAATTCAGTTCATCAGTTTTCATAGCCATACTTTTATAGGACTTTCACAGATTTTCAAGATTTTTAATAAATAAGAGAAGATTTTTTTTGGAAAAACTAATATCAAATTAACACAAAAGTTGAAAATACCGAAGTATATCCCATCATAGAATTTAATTTGGTAAGGGTTATGAGTAAAAAAAGCGTAAAAACGTTCGAGACTATAGCGGTAGAAGTTGCGACCATGGAAAAGCAGGAGATTATAGATAAAATCACGCACTTTCACGGCAACTTCAAGTTAGACTTTACACCGGAATTTCTGGAAAAAATGTCAGCAGACAGACTAAGACACATCCTGCTAGCGGCGATCATGACAAACTCCAGGTCCGCCTCAACCCATCTATCAGGCAATTAAAATATTTCGCAAGCGACTCGAAAAATCATATTGAAACCGCGGCTAAGACTGCGGGCTTATGATTATAGAGGCATCGATTCAATTTCTATCTCATCGCTGCCGCGATTGAGCTTTTAATTTCGGAGCGTTTGTCAGCTGTTCAATATAATAGATCATTAATTTCTTTATGGTATTCGGATCTGTATTACCAAGGCCTTGCTTTTTGATCGAACTTAGCCAGTTTCTGATTGAATTCAACAGCTCGGGACTAATGTCTGTTTTATTTTCAAGAAGTGTCTCAAGGGTGTGCATATACCTCAAATCGTCGCAAGCTTCTCTGTAAGCCTCCCACTGGATCGTACTGACAGGTTCATCAACGCCGGGGTAAGTCATCATAAAATCGCGGTAGGAACATCTTCTGCCGGTGCAGTCAAAGTCGTTCCAGGGGTCGTCAACAGCTCCACGGTATGTCCAGGTGCATCCGCCGTCTATTTCGTTTTCCCAAAGAATCAAGCCAAAATGATAACGCCACAGCCACGGCAATTCGGCGCCGGATTGAGGATAGCTGTAACGAATCATTTTATTGCCGGCCTGGTGAACTCTATTGGTCAACTCAATTGGCGGGATTCCGGAATAATTTGGCATCTGCATATTTTCTACTGCCCCGGGGACCTCGCCAAAATCACTTAACACCGCTGACCATACTTTACCGCCTATTTCATCAACATATTCGAAGACAGGAACCTGCTCGGCGAGTTGGTCGCCTGCCGCTTCGTCAATAGCATAAATATAAGCATCCGTATAGCCGAAATCCTTTGCAAGCGTGTTTACTGTATCTACTGTTTCTTTTAGCTTTTCTTTGCGTGTTTCAACAGGGCCGCTGTCCCGCAGATAAGATGCGACATTATACCAGCCTCGGGTCAGCAAAGGTCCTCTGGTCATATCAAGTCTTTGCCTTAAAGCCAATTCTTCACGGGCGACATCCAAGTCGTAAGAGCCATCCGGCTTCATGGTCAAAACCAGTGTAGGATTGTCCAGGCCGTGCTGTTTCATATCAATAAGCATGCCGGTATATTGCTCTTTCGACAACTCCTTAGACCACTTATGATTGCTGAAATACATGGAGGCTATCTTGGGATTATCTTTCAGGTCAAAAGAATTGACAGTGAGCATAACGGGAACATTCAAATTTTCCTTTGTATTTATCGAAATACTACCTGTATAAATACCGGCAGGAGTGTTTTGAGGAACATAAAAAGTACACCAGAGATGTTTGTTTTCTAAAGGCTTTACAGAAAAAGGCCGGAGATTCTGCGAATCGGGCATTTCATCTTTAAAATTTAAAATATTTGTGCCTTTGATTAAATCGATCTCGACCAAAGAATCATCATGAACAAGAAGCTCGGGTATAAGTTGTTTGGGTCCTTTGGTTTCATTTGTCTGGCCTGCCTGGTACCAGTGCTCAACGACTTTAATATCGATATTTCGGGCACTGATCGAATTTCCATTATTATCTTTAAGGTCGGATACATCTACTGTAAGACTATCGTAACCAGCCAGTGATATAATTCCTAAAATGCTGGATTCATATTCATCCCGGCATGCGGTTATTTCAATCATAGAGTTTACCTGTGAATTAGCAGGTACCGTCCATAAGTCCGCGGGCAAACCTTTCGAAACCGAAGGGGTGCAATAATATATCGTATCATCAATTGTTTCTATAAAAAGATTCCTGAAAAAGGTAAACAGAGCATCCTTGCCCTTGAGGACCGAATAACAGCTTTTCATAGTATTTACATGATCCTGAGCCTTTGCAAGAACGCTGTCTATATTATCAGCAGGCATGTCTTGATATTCTAGGGCGGAAATCTGATTATAAAGCTGTTTATGGCTTAGCCACGTATCATAATATTTTTTGATCTGATCCCAGGCATTTGGGCTTAGAGACTTCTCCAGCTGGTCGCCAATAAGCAGGATATCTGACATTGAATTTACGGTTCTGTTATATGACTGTATTTTCTGATTATAACGTGTAACAGCCAAAACATCGTTGGCCCGCTCTTTTGAGTCAAACTGTCTATCTTTGAGCCCCGCTGCATAGAGCTGGATTTTTGAGACGGCAATTTCATGAGGTATTACCAGACGAAAATCCGCTCCGTGGTTTTCGCCGCCGGCAAACCAGGCTCCGGGCAGGTTCAAAGTGATAGTTTTAAAGGTATTATCCCCCGCTGTTTTAACAGAATTACTGTTTCTGTAAGAAACTCTGCCGTTTTCGGTCATAGAATCGTAATGGAGCGAAATCTCTGAGCTGACGGTATCATAAATCAGCATTTCAATTTTAACATTCACGTCTAATTGATATGCAAAATCGTCTGAGACATCAAAATATAGAAACAGACCTTTTGTTTGGACAGTTTTGCGCCCTTGATATTCAGAATATTCGACCAGACCGTCTGATACATCTGTCATTAATTTCAGCTTTTCGTTTTCGCCTTCAGGCTCCCATTGTGCATGCCAGGAATAATCTCCCGCAAAAACGGTTATAGTCAAAATAGAAAATAAAACCGGAACAATAAATTGTTTTGTCATCGAGAACCTCGCTGTATTAAGATTTTTAATTGAATCCAGAAATATCTGCAATACTTCTCTGGGCGTCATGGAAGTATGATACATCGTTTTCATCTGACCGTCAATAGTTTGAATTTCTAAATAGAGCCGGTGGGGGTATTTGTTCATAATAGCTCAATTGCGCAAGCAATGAGATAAAACTCGAAACAAAAGCCATGTTGCGGAATGGACCGACTGAGCCATGCCAACGTAGATCATATTAGACCCATTAACCTTAACCGTTAACTGTTATCCTGTAGGCTTCAGTTTGATCGTGGCAATAACCGGAAAATGGTCGGACGGATAACGGCCATCAATTTTACGATCGTCAATCTTGACAGCTATTGCCTGGGCTTTCTGGCATAACTTTATATGGTCAATTTGCGGGCCTTTGGCAAATGTTCCGAAATTGCACGTCGGCATATCAGGGCTGCCGGGATGAACCGACTGCCATGCATCAGTTAGCGGAAACGGATTTTCAGTACTGGGCGTAAGCAAAAACTTTATGGCAGAATTGTCACGTGTCATATTAAAATCGCCCAACACGATCGAAGGCAAATACTTGTTCCATGCCGATGCCTTCTCTTCAAGCAACCGAACACTCTTACTGCGGGACCGCTGCGAAAGCCATGCCATGTGCGTATTGAATACAACAAAGCTGTTGTTTTGATTCTTTTCGGTCAGAATTACCCAGCTGCAAAATCGCGGTATTATGTTGCCCCAACCTTGCGAGCCGGGCTTATCGGGTCTGTCTGAAAACCAGAATGTGCCTGAATCGACCAACTCGAAACGATCCTTGCGATAAAATATCGGACAGCTTTGCCCTTTTGTTTTTCCATCTCTGCTGCCTGCGAAATAAGAGCCATATTGGCCAAAGGCTTGCTGGAAGTCCACCAGCTGGCTGTAATCGGGTTCCTGGAGACAGAAAACATCGGGTTCATTGTCCGCGATTAGCTTAAAAACATCTCCTTTACGCGAGTTCCATTTAAAAGGGTTCAATGGGCTGCGGACTTTCACATTGTAGGTCATTACTTTTACAGTGTCCGATGGTACCGGATCAAAACCGATTTTTACGGCTTCTTGCTGCTCTGGAACGCTGCAGCCGGTGACAACAAATAAAAATGCACACATTGATACTACGCAAATTAATCGGTTCATCCTTAAACTCTCTTTCTATCATCCTGATAAAATTAATTTTTGCTCTGTAAAGCTTTCTCTAATTCCCAACACATCCAAAGCGTATGAGAAATATCTTTTCCTAAACGGGATTCGTTGCTGGGGTCAATAACATGGCTTGGTAAGTCGATGCAACCACATATACATGCATTTAGTGGTAAAATTATAGTGTGCATCCCTGCATGTTCGAACTAATATAACTTTTCGGCCCCAACAATGCAAGCAAATTCGCAGGAGCAGGACGAAATAGGAGCTGCAATAGGGGCTCTAACCCAAGCTTTCGGCATTGACAGCGGCGCCCCATTACAGTATTATGGTTTTCAACGTCGCCCCGGGCACCTGCCGCTTTTAACAATCAGCATAAAGGATATAGGGCGTGTATTCTTAAGAGTATAAAATGAACCAATCAAAATTGTTCTACAAAGATATTCCAGTTAAAAGAATACTTATATGTCTATGTACCTGGGCATTTACAGCCAGTTGTTTTGGATCGCAGCCTGCAGTTATGACTGTAACCGGTGCGATTGAGCCGGATCAGATGGGGATATGCCTTACTCATGAGCACCTTCTTGTTGATTTTATTGGTGCAGATAAGTTTGATCCTGGCCGTTATGATGCCAATGAGGTCATAGAGAGAACCGGCCCGTTTCTTTTAGAATTGAAAGATTACAAAGTTAAAACATTTATAGATTGTACGCCCGATTATCTTGGTCGTGACCCTTTGATGCTGCGAAGATTGGCCGGGAAGACAGATATACAGATTATTACAAATACAGGCTATTATGGGGCTGGTGATAGATTTTTGCCTTCTCATGCTTTTGATGAAACCGCCCAGCAGATTTGCAATAGATGGACCAGAGAGTTTACAGATGGAATAGGGCAAACCGGCGTTCGGCCCGGTTTTATCAAGATATCCGTCGATGATGAAGACGGCAAGCTTTCATTGATGGATAAAAAGCTGGTAACCTCAGCAGCTATGACACATCTTCGAACCGGTTTGACAATCGCTTCGCATTCCGGACCCGGGGTAATTGAGGAACAGTTAGATATTCTTCAAAAGCACAATGTTTCCCCCAGAGCTTTCGTATGGGTTCATGCTCAAGGCGGGGAAAGTGATTTTCTTATCAAAATAGCCAAAAGAGAGGCATGGTTGTCTCTGGATAATGTTTCTGCGGATGAACATGCTAATGAGTCGATTATCAAAAAAATTGGCGCTCTCAAAAATGCGGGATTTTTCGATAATATTTTAATATCGCACGATGCGGGTTGGTATAGCGTTGGGCAGTTAAACGGCGGAACTTTCAAGCCCTTTACACCGATTTTTACACATCTTATTCCAGTTCTAAAGAAAAACGGATTTACAGAACAAGAAATTGATCAGCTTCTTGTCACGCACTCTCGAAATGCATTCACGATACATCAACGAACTATAAACTATAGATAGATTGTAGAAATTCTGATTTTAATCAGGGTAAATCCGCTTTTAAGGTAAATTCCTATTTTAGCGCAAAAAAAAAGGCTGAAACCCGTCAGTTTCAGCCTTTCACTTGAGTCGCCTAAAAAATTTCACTTATAAATATAACAGCTTCCCAAGTTACCAGGAACTCTAGAAAAGAGATATATAATACATCGTCATTATAGGGCTATTTCATTAAGAATTCAAGTGCTTTTTTACAAAAATTGTTCATTTTGGTAAAAATTTATTAAAATTTACCGTCCCTTTTGGGGGAAAGATCAGACTTTTCCTTTTGATTGGCTGCCAGGTGCTGCTGGGAATCTTCATTTTCTTTCAAATTCTTTGCCCTGGGAAATGTGAAAGCATCCTCTTTATTGGTCAGATAGAGCCCAAATTCCAGCATCGCACTGTTTCCCTGCTTGGAAATGGGGATGGGTTTTAGGAATAAATTCGCTAATTTGCCCTTTAACGAACCCCAAAAACCGGAATCTTGTTCAGAATCGGAAATAGCAGAAAGTTTTATCGCCATTTTAGGCTGACCATCGGTTTTTTCGAATGTCAGGGAATTGATCCTTGCTACTATCTGGTTGGACGCGTTTTCGTAATTATACAAGCCTTCCTGCGATTCCAGGTCATATACCTTGATAACTACAGGGCTCCGGCTGTCGCGGGCATTGAAATCCACTTCAACCTTGCGAACTTCCTTTACGCCGTCCTTGATTTTTCCCCTTACCTCGATCCTGCCGTAACCTTCGCCCTTGAATTTGATATAATCCAATACCTTCATCAATTTTTCGGGATAGTCGTTTATCTCGGCGTTCCAGCGGATGGTGTTGTCTTTATCGAAAACATTTTTATAAAAGCCTTCGCCTATCATTTCAAATTCGCTGACGGTGGTGAAAGTGTCATCGTCCTTTTCAAAGCGGTAGGAGACAAACCTGCCTTGCTGCTGGCAATCAGGGCTGATATTCATTTCAACCAAAGTAGGGGATATCAGGGGCACAAAATACATAAACGAAAAAATGGGATTGAATTTGCTCTGATCGCTGTAACCGAGTAAAAGCGTAGGGCCCTGGTTCTGCGAGTTATCTTTTTCGCAACTATCAATATTCTCAGAGGTTTGGCAGCAAGCTTTGCCGGCTAAAGAATTTGCGGCAAAACAATGAAAACTGACCAAAACTGCTAATAAAACTACTATTATCTTTTTCAAAACAACCTCTCTACAAGTTACCTTAAAACACCGCGGATTATAGCAAAACTTATGCAATGTTTAAAGCCCTTTTTTAAAACCTAATTTACATTCGTCTCTGCTACAATTTTAATCGGCCATTGTTCGGATTTTTTTTAAAATTTATGAGCCTAAAGTGAGTTTTGAAGCCAGATTTTTCGTAGAAACATTTTTAGAGTCACTTGTTTGAGTTTTCTTGGGTTTTTGTCTTTTCTGTATATTTTTCTGTTTGGTTTGCTTGATACTCAGGGAAATTCTTTTGCGGTTAATGTCTATCTCTAATATGATCACTTCTACTTTGTCACCAACTTTTACGGCCTGGGAAGGGTCCTTTATAAACTCGTGCGATAGTTCGCTAACATGAACCAGCCCATCCTGATGAACACCGACATCGACGAAGGCTCCAAAGGCGGCGACGTTTGTAATGATGCCCGGCAACTTCATGCCCACTTGCAAATCAGTTATTTCGTTTACCCCTTCAGCAAAATTAAAGATTTCAAACTGATCGCGCGGGTCGCGGCCGGGTTTGTTCAGTTCCGATTTTATGTCATTCAAGGTCGGCAGGCCGACTGAATCGGTGATGTAATTTTTCAACTCGATTTTGTTTTGCAGCTGTTTGTCTTCGGTCAATTGCTTGACGGTGCATTGCAGATCGGCTGCCATTTTCTCTACAATGGGGTAGCTTTCGGGGTGGACGGCACTTGCATCGAGAGGGTTTTGGCCGTTATGGATTCTTAAAAATCCGGCGCACTGTTCAAATGTTTTATCACCCATACCTGATACTTTCTTGATATCCTGCCGGGTTTTGAAAGGGCCGTTGTTATCGCGATGTTCGACTATCTTTGCGGCAAGCGATGAACCGATACCTGAAACGTAGGTCAGCAGCTGTTTGCTTGCGGTGTTAATTTCTACTCCGACAGAGTTTACGCAGCTGACGACGGTATCGTCGAGACTGTTTTTGAGCATGGTCTGGTCCACATCGTGCTGGTACTGGCCGACGCCGATGCTCTTGGGGTCGATCTTTACGAGTTCTGCAAGCGGGTCCATTAGTCTTCTGCCGATAGAGACTGCGCCTCTTACCGTCAGATCGTAATCGGGGAATTCTTCGCGGGCGGCCTCGGATGCGGAATATACGCTTGCGCCGCTTTCGTTTACCATTGTGACTATGATGTTTTTATCCAGGCCTATATCGCTGATGTATTGCAGCGTTTCTCTGCCGGCGGTTCCGTTGCCGATTGCAATTGCTTCGATGGCGAACTTCTGGCAAAGCTGTTTGATTTTGGCGGCGTCTTCGATAGCTTTTTGTTTGGAGGTATGGGGATAAACGGTATCGTTGTAAATGAGTTTGCCCTGTTTGTCGAGGCAGACGAGTTTGCAGCCTGTGCGGAAACCGGGGTCGAGAGCGAGGACTGCTTTTTGTCCCATCGGCGGTGCCATCAGCAGGTTTCGCAGGTTTTCGACAAATACTTCTATGGCTTGGAGGTCAGCGCGTTTTTTTGATTCAAGCCGCATCTCTGTTGCCATTGACATCGAGAGCAATCTTTTGAAGCCGTCGATGATCGCAAGCTGAACTTGCTGGGAGGCGTCGTTGTTGGCTTTGATGAAATGTTTTTCGATTATTTTGAAGGCATGTTCTTCATCGACGATAACTCGAAGCAATAGGAACTTTTCGTTTGCGCCTCTGCGCATGGCGAGTATGCGGTGAGAGGGAGCGGATTTGACCGGCTCTGTCCATTCGTAATAATCTTTGTATTTTTCGCCCTGGTCTTCCATGCCGGGTATGACCTTGCAGGCGAATACGCTTGTTTCGCGGTAGAATTGTCTCATGTGTTCGCGGACTGCGGCGTCTTCTGTGACCAGTTCTGCGATGATATCCCTTGCGCCGGCAAGAGCGTCGTCAGCGGTTTCAACTTCTTTTTCTTTGTTGATGTATTTTTGGGCCTCGGCGTTGATGTCAAAATCAGACTGATCTAGAATTTTAAGAGCGAGCGCTTCGAGGCCTTTTTCTTTGGCGACAGTTGCGCGTGTTCGGCGTTTGGGTTTGTATGGAAGATAAATGTCCTCGAGCTTTGTCATTGTTTCGGCCTGGAGGATCTGTTTTTTTAGCTGATCGGTAAGTTTGCCCTGGCTTTCGATGGATTCGAGAATTGATTCTCTGCGTTTGTCAAGTTCCTGAAGTTGTGCCAGGCGGTCGCGGATAGCGGTGATGGCTACTTCGTCAAGACTGCCGGTGGCTTCTTTTCTATATCTTGCAATAAAAGGTACCGTTGAGCCCTGTTCGAATAGCTCGATGACGGATTGGACCTGTGAGTTTTTTATATTCAGTTCCTGCGCGATTTTTACGCTGTATTGATCGCTCATTTTTTTTACTCCTTTGTAATTCAAAGCGGTTAGTAGATTAAAAAAAGTCCTTTATGTCAAGTGCAAACGATGATAAAATCTAAGTGAATTGAAAATGTTTTTTAGAGAGGTTGCAATGGAAATTTTTGAAGCTATTAAAGAACGTTACAGCTATCGCGGTGAGTTTAAAGATGAGCCGGTCAGCAAGGATGACCTGGTTAAGATAGTTCAGGCGGGGCTTGATGCGCCGTCGGGATGTAATGCGCAATCGACCGATTTTGTGGTAGTTGATGACCAAAAGCTGGTCAGTGAGATCGCGGGAATGCATCCGCAGAATAAGGCGATGCAGACGGCGAAAGCTTTTGTGGCTTGTATTATAAATAAGGTGCCTGAGCCGGTTTATGAGGGTAAGGCGTTTGAGATTGAGGATTGCGCGGCGGCGGTTGAGAATATATTGCTGGCGATTACGGGGCTTGGTTATGCGTCGGTCTGGATCGATGGATGGTTGAGGGTTGAGGATCGTAATACGAAGATAAGCTGTATGCTTGGATTGCCTGAGGGCAAGATTGTCAGGGTGATTTTGCCGGTGGGCAGACCGGTGGAGCAGGGGCCCCGCAGAGAGAAAAAGCCTTTTGATCAGAGGGCGTGGTTTAACAGGTACGGCAAGTAAACGTTGTATATTTTGGTCGAGATTGTACCAAAGCTGCAAGCTCAAAAATGACACTAAGTATTTAAGACTCGGGTTAAAATTTAACGTAAGTGGTTGTAGATACGAGACTTAGGTTAAGTTGCGGTAAAATCAAAAAGTGAGCAGTTTTCGGCACTTTTGAGCGGGTTTTGGCCAGTTTACCCCACCTTTGACCCAACTTTGAGCCACTTTGCGCGATTTTCACAAAAAAGGGCGTTTTTACCCGGCAAGTGAAAAATAAAAAAAACTTCAGAAATTTTCTAACCGCAGATGGAGTTTATCCCGATGTTTTTTATCGGGACGGATGCCGCAGATTTTCTTTCAAATATATTTGACGCTGATTCCGCAGACACCGCTGATTTTTTAGTTTTAAATTATTATTGATATTTATATCATTGTAGCTATAATAACACCGCAACAAAGGGGATTTTTCAGTAAGGGGAATTTCCTTGAGAAAGCATTAAATTTGTTGGACACCGATTAGAATTAAATCCCGATAAATCGGGACGGATTTTGAAAAGAATGATTGAAATGAAATTTTGTTATGAATGATTTTTAAAATAACCGCATGTGTAAATCAAAAAACAGATTTACACATCCTACCGGCTTGGTTGTTTAAAAATCAGGATTTAATCAGCGGGATATTTGGAAGATGGGATCGATTGAATTAAAAGGAGGAAAAATTAAATATGAATATGCATTCGATGATAACGATAAGATAGTTGCTATTGATCAAGTAGATCCATTAAATCGATGTAAATATAAGTGCATATCATGTGGGAATAAACTTGTTGCTGCATTGGGAGAAAAAAGGCAAAAGCACTTTAGACATGTTGTAATTAAACCCTGTTCTCCTGAGAGTTACCTACACTATATGGGAAAGCATTTATTCTATGAAACTTATCAGTCATGCTTAAAAGAAAGTAAAAACTATGAAATTGAAATCAATAGTCCAAGGGTGTGCAATCGGTGTGAATTGATTAACTGTAAAGTGGGTAACGAATGTTTAAAGTATAATCTAACAGATTATTTTAAAAAAATATACAAAGAAAAACACGATGAAAGCTTTATTCCCGACCTTCTCTTAAAAGATAAATATGGAGAAAGCGTGTATATTGAACTTGCAGTTACTCATAAATCATCTCCTAAAAAAATTGTAACCGTTCACAGATATTTTCATAAAAATTCAAAATGTT
>CAZITB010000086.1:0-12943 GCA_964542055.1 uncultured Candidatus Kuenenia sp. | reverse complement strand
TTTTTATAAAAAAATATACAAAACCCGGGCAGTGGCTTCATGGAACCGAGTTCAAAAACTATAGTAATATAGAATCTTTAGTTGCTGCTTACAGGGACTTTATCAAAGGTGCGGTTATTTACGATCCTGCAGTAGCGGCCACCAGCAATGTTGCCTCTGCGGTAGCAGGTGCCGAAAATTTATTACCGGTCCGTTATGACTTGGGAAAAAACTCATTATACAGCAAATTAATTTTAAATGGACCAAAATTACCTGTGAAAGTATGGCTGGTCAATAAAGATGGCAGCAGTAAGTTCACGGGCAAAGGTAATATCCCTCACACAGACATCCCATCATCGGGTTCGGCCAAGTGTGATTCATACATCTGGATGAAAGTAAAATATATGGATACAGGTAAGTTGAATTGCCTTTACGGCGGTTATTACCTTGATCAATACTGGCTTGAAAAACCAAAAGCTACAGTAATTAATCACCACACATTGACCAATCATGATTATTTTATCAGTCAAAAAGGTTTCTTTTTTGACCTTAGCCCATGGGCTGATGAACCGGCTACAGATGACCCGAAACAGAGACCTGGGCTGGATCGTGACGTTTTAAAACAGATTTTACTCAGTGCTTATAAGCAGACAGGCGGTGATAAGATCATCCATGTTGGTGGTTTCCCGCCCTGGGCCTTTAAATACACTCAACACGCTGGCAGCCGACATGGCGATGTTGCAAGCGAATGGGAATATGCCACCTTAATTAGTGCCTATAACGCTTTTCAGGATGCAGATGCTATAGGATTTGGCGCAATATCAAACGCTTCTTTCTGGCAGCACTATCCTTTGAAAGATAAGTATCCTCAGCGATGGGTAACGAAAGAAGAGCTTAAGGAAAAGGGCTATCTTACTGAAGATGGTAAGGTTAATTTCAACGGGCGGAAGTTCATAATTTTTTACGTTGGTGATTATGACTCTTCTTCCTGGGTCTATCAGCGAATATCAGATATCTGGGATGACCCGGAACGAGGAAAAGTTCCTATGATGTGGGCTGTCAGCCCGGTACTTGACAGGCGCATTCCCATGGCATTGGATTACATGCGCAAAACCGCAACTGAAAATGATTATTTTGTTGCTGCGGATAATGGTGCCGGGTATCTCAATCCAGGGATGCTGGAATATCACTGGAATAAGGATCTGCGCCCTATCTCTAACCTGCCCAGCGGCTACAAAGCCTGGGCAGATCATTGTAAAAAATATTATGACCGGTGGGATATTACAATTTCCGGATTTGTCATAGATGGATATGCAGAAGGGATGAGGCAGGCTGGATTGGATTGTTATCAGTCGTTTAGTCCCAATGGTATGATCTGGCAAAAGGGAGCGGTCAGCTTGCTCTATAAGAACATGCCGGTGTTACGCGCTGATTTAGATATCAATCACGATGATCCTGCCCAGGCGGCTAAACGTATAGTTGAACGTACCGCCGAGTGGCCGCTGCCTTTCCACTGGTTCAGAAATATATTAAAATCACCATCCTGGTATGTTGATGTAGTCAAGGAATTAGAAAAGCAGGCACCGCATATAGAACTTCTTGACGCCCCGACTTTTTTCGAGTTGTATAGGATTTACCTGAAGAATCATCCTGATGCTGCCGCAGGTAAGTATCCTCAATTTATGTTTTTTTGGTAATTGAAATTATGAATACAAAACAAAGATTTATCGATGTAGTAAAAAATGGTTCTGACAGTCCTTATGTATCTTTACAAATTGGAGCAGACGCAGGATTTGACTGTAAGTTAGCTGGTAAAGAATGGATCAGTGAAGGTACTATCGAAGATACAATACGGGCTTATGAGATTGTCGGCTGCGATCCGCTGTTAAATGTTGCACTGCCTGATCTTGGCTCGATAGTTGAAAGTCTCAAATGGAATACTAAAATTGAAAGTTCTGATAATAAAAGGATAACTTTCAAGAATCTTGAAACTCCGTTTGGTGAAATTCACTGGCAGTTACACGAGCAACCTCGCCATGGTATAACGCCTAAGCTTTATCCTCTCACCAGCGATAGTGAGAACTTTTTTGATATTGTAAACTGGTATGCCCAACAGACTGCAAAAGCAGAATCTCGGATTGGTGAGTTAGTTAATCCGATCGTAGAACAATACGGGACAACCAGTCCAATAGATATCCAATGGAATATTCAGCCTTTTGAACTGTTAGGACTTGCTTCGGTGCAGGATCTGGCGATCAAAGCCATGACCGAACCTGAAGAATATAGAAAAGCTTGTGACTTAATCATAGAAGTTAATATTGCGTTGATCAAGCAGGTATTCAAAGCTGGAGCCGATTTTGTATTTCTTGGCGGGCCGGGAGCAGAAATGCTCTCCCCTCAGTTATATGAAAGTTTTTTGGTTCCCGATTCGAAAAAGATAACCAAAGCAGTACATCAAGAGGGAGGTCTTGTGTACTGCCATATTTGTTCACCTATTGAGCCGTTTCTGAGTAATGGCTATTATGGCGAAATGGGTATAGATCTTTTTGAAACACTTTCTCCTCCGCCTGTTGGAAATGTTAAAAGTCTAGAAAAGGCCAGACAGGTATGCCCGGTTGAAATGTGTACTCGTGGAAATATTGGGCTCGATGTCTTGCTTAATGGAACAAAGCAGGAAGTTGAACAGGAAGTAATTAGAGTAATCCAAGCCACTAAAGGTTATAAGCATATGATCGCAGCAAGTGACTATCTTTTTTATGATATTCCTTTGGAAAATGTGAAGACAATTGTAGAAACAGCATCTCAAATCAAGTGAGGCTCGGATAAAGAACAAGACTCGCGTGAAATACTGAATTTATTTGGTTAAGGAATTTTATGTCAGAAAAATATACCGCACATATTATCAATCATACTCATTGGGACCGTGAATGGCGCTACCCGATATGGCAGACAAGATTCATGCTTGTTGATTTCATCGATGAATTGATCGAATTGATGGAATCAGAAAAGTATGAAAGTTTTCTGATGGATGGCCAGGTAATACCTATTCTCGACTATCTTGATATTCGTCCAGAAAAAAAAGATGTTATAAAATCATTGATTAAATCCGGCAAACTTGAGATAGGTCCCTGGTATGTTCTTCCCGACGAATTTCCCGTAGATGGCGAGGCACTAGTCAGGAATCTTTTATGGGGTATTAAGAAAGCAAGTCAGTTAGGCAAGGCTTTGATGGTCGGATACACACCTTTTGGTTGGGGGCAAACTTCTCAGCTAGCCCAAATATATAAAGGGTTTGGTATTGATACTGCATTCATAGGTAAAAAAGTTAGTAAAGAAAGAGCGCCTAAAACCGAGTTTATATGGCGATCACCTGATGGAAGTGAACTGCTGACATCAAGATTCGGGGATTTAGGACGGCAAAATTTTTATTTTGTAGTGCATTTGTCAAGTCTGTTCGGAATAGACCACCTGGGGAGTGAATGGTACAGCAAATGGGAGCAGGAAGATACGCTTTTCCACCGTGCTGATAACCAACAGTATGAACAGGATTATTTCAGACTTGATCAGCCCAAAAAATTTCATTCTGAAATCATAACTTCCGAAATGGCCCAGACCGTTTGGACTACGACTGACGAAAGTGTTATAGAAGCAGATCGCTTGATGATGAATGGCTGTGATTATGCAGCTGCTCAGCCCCTTTTGCCTGAAATGATAAAAAAACTCCAGCAGGTCGATAAAAATGAGCAAAGGCTCTGGAAACAGAACACTTTAACAGCGTTTTCAGAAATTTTAAAAGATAAAGTAAAGAAAGATGAATTGGCGGTAGTAGAAGGCGAACTTCGGGACGGACCGGCGGCTTATGTAACTGGAAATGCGCTGATGACGAGAAATTATATTAAATTTCTAAACAAAAAAGCCCAAAACATGTTAATTAGATTTGCCGAACCGCTTTCAACTTTATGCTCTTTATATGATTTTGAATATCCTTCGGTGATGCTGGAAAAAGCCTGGGAAAATCTCCTGCAAGCTCATCCGCATGATTCAATCAATGCGGTAACGCAGGATGAAACTGCCGATGATGTTCAGGCCAGGCTCAAAACTGTTATCCAGCTTAGCCAGGCTATTGGTAACAGGGCGATTCAGAATCTGGTAAAAATGGCTGATCTGAGTAGTTTTAACAATGATGATATTTTGTTGTTGGTGGTAAACCCTTTACCATATCAACGAAAAGAGATTTTAGACGCCTGGATAGATATTCCAGTTGAGCCCGAAAAATACCCACAAATGTTGCCCCAACCAGAAGGTTTGTCTATTACAGATGCTCAAGGTAAAGCCGTAGCTACCCAGTGGAAGGGCAGCTTAGATAAAAAAATATCTATCCATGAAAATCATACCAGGGCTTTTCCCTTAAATGTAAAACGTTATAATGTTCTGTTTGATACTGGACCGATCCCTGCGTGCGGATATAAAGTCTTTAAAGTCGATAGAAACAACTCCTCCAGCAAAACCGAGATACAATGGTCTGATCAATGGGCAAAGACTTCAGATATACTAAAGGCCCCTAATATTATAGAAAATGATTATTTGCGGGTAGAAGTTAATCCGAATGGAACTTTTGATCTGGTCGATAAGGAAAATAATCAGAAGTTTACTAATCTAAATTATTTTCAGGACCATGGGGATTGCGGGAATTATTGGTCTTATGAAAATTTTGCCAATGATCAATGGCATAATACACTGGGCGCAAATGCAAGGATATGGGTCGAAAATTCCGGTGCGATTTCAGCTTCAATCGTTACAGAAGTAACTATGGATTTACCTGCTGATGGCGACTATGCAAATCGAAGGAGAAGCAGTTGCCTGAAACCACTTACAATAGTTTCTAAACTGACATTGAAAGCAGCTAGTAAGCAAATTGACATTGAGATCGAATTCGATAATAAGCACAAAGACCACTGCTTGCGTGTGATGTTGCCCACGGCCATAACTGAACCTGAACAAGTCAATGCTGCTGATCATTTTAATGTTCAAAGCAGATCAATAAGGCCCCAGGGACCTGACAGCAGAGCCGCCTGGCCTGAAATGGCTAGACTTCCGTTTGAAAATTTTGTGGACATAAGTGATGGCAAGAGAGGCCTTGCAGTACTCAATAATTGTTTAACAGAGTATGAGGTCAGTGATAACGATGAAAGAATACTGGCTTTAACTCTATTAAGGTCGGTTAAAAACAGTATTTGTACAGAACTCAGAGTTTGGTCTGATTATCCTAACCAGGATGGTGGACAATGCCTGGGCAAACACAAAGTAACTTTTGCTTTGATGCCGCATAGTGGCAATTGGCAAAATGCAGAAATTGACGTTCTTGCTCAACTCTACAATTCTGAACTTAGAATTGTTCAGACAAACAAAAGCAGTGGTTCTATACAAGACCATAGCAAATCGTTTTTTGAAATTTCTAATAGAAAACTGAGATTTTCTTGCTTAAAAAAAGCAGAGGATAGTAATTCTGTTGTGTTGCGTGTTTATAATCCTACTCAAGTAAATCAAAGCAGCAGCTTAAACTTCAGTAAACCTATAAAAAAGGCCTGGGTAACAGACTTGAATGAACAAAGAAAAAATGAACTTACAATTAAAGATGGTTCGGCCAAAATAAAATTACCTGCAAAGAAAATTTTAACATTTGAACTTATCTTCTGAAATGGTTGGAAAAATACTTGTAATACTTAAACTTAAAAGGAAAACTAATGTCTAGATACAACAGATTAAGCGTTTTGACTGCTATGAAAGAAATTGGAGTAATTCCAGTGTTTTACAACGGCGATTTTGAAATTGCAAAAAACATAGCCTCAGCATGCGTAGATGGAGGAGCTAAAGTTATTGAGTTTACAAATCGTGGTGACAGAGCCGTAAATATTTTTAATAAACTTGCTGAATATCGCGATAAAGAAAAGCCTGAAATGATTCTTGGGGTCGGTTCTATTTGTGACGCTCCTACCGCTGCATTATATATATCAGCGGGTGCCGATTTTGTTGTTGGCCCAGTGCTTGATGAGGAAACTGCCGTGCTTTGCAATAGCAGAAAAATTCCATACAGCCCAGGTTGTGGTTCAGCCAGTGAAATACATAAAGCCCATAAGCTTGGAGTTGATATTTGTAAAGTTTTTCCCGGAGCACAAGTAGGTGGTCCTGCCTTTATTAAATCCATTAAGGGTCCGTGCCCATGGGCAGAACTTATGCCGACAGGCGGAGTTTCACCGACTGAAGAAAATATGACTGAATGGTTCAATGCAGGGATAGCATGTGCAGGAATGGGATCAAAACTTATTACAAAAGAACTAGTTTTTGCAAGAGATTACAATGGGATTAAAGATAATGTCAAAAAGACTATCCAGATGGTTAAAAAGATAAGAGGAGCAGTAAAATGAGTTTTTTGGAAATCAAATCAGCAAATGACTGTAAATATGATATAATCTCACTGGGTGAAATCATGATTCGTTTTGACCCAGGTGAGGATAGGATCCATACTACGCGGAATTTTAGAGTTTGGGAAGGCGGTGGAGAGTATAATGTTGCACGAGGCCTTAGAAGGTGTTTTGGTAAAAGAGCCTCTGTTGTCACTTCCATAGCTGATAACCCAGTCGGGCGTTTACTTGAAGATCTTATCCTGCAGGGGGGGGTTGACACAAATTATATACAATGGGTTCCTTATGATGGCATAGGTCGCGATGTACGTGTCGGGCTGAATTTTGTTGAAAGAGGTTACGGTATTCGTGCTGCATTGGGCTGTTCAGATCGTGCTAATTCTGCGGCATCAAAATTGAAAAAAGGTGATATAGACTGGAACAAAATTTTCTCTCAGGACGGCAGCAGATGGTTTCATACTGGTGGAATTTTTGCAGCTCTGTCTGACACTACACCTGATGTTGTTATAGAAGCTGTAAAAGAAGCTAAGAAAAACGGAACCATAGTTTCTTATGATCTTAATTACAGGCCCTCGCTTTGGAAATCAATAGGTGGTCCTCAACGGGCTAAGCAAGTTAACCGGGAGATTGCTCCTTATGTTGATATTATGATAGGCAATGAAGAAGATTTTACTATGGCACTTGGATTTGATATCCCGGGTATGGATGACCAGATTTCAAAGCTGGAAGTGAGCAACTTCAAGAAAATGATTGAAAATGTTGTATCTGAATTTCCTAATTTCAAAGTAGTAGCCACTACTCTTCGAAATGCAAAAACAGCTACCAAGAACGATTGGGGTGCTATCTGCTATACTGGTGGAAACTTGTATGAAGCTGCCTTGCGTCCGGAACTCGAAATATTCGATAGAGTTGGCGGTGGAGATAGTTTTGCTTCTGGGCTGATATATGGCTTTCTCGAAGGCAAAGATCCCAAGCAGGCACTTGAGTATGGAGCTGCTCACGGGGCAATTGCCATGACCACCCCTGGGGACACTACAATGGCTGGCTTAAAAGAAGTTGAACGCGTAATGGCCGGGGGTACTGCAAGGGTGCAAAGATAATATTTATTGAAGCTATTGAAATGAGTTAAAATCATACCGAGGGTAACATAATGGTAGGATAAACAATCTGCGAAAGGCGGCAGAGGCAGTATTGAACGCAGTATAGAAAATGGGTGGCGCTGTCAATGCCATAGGCTTATACCTTGCGATTAACAATCGCAACTATTTCCAGTTTTAATTTCTAAATCTCTTGACAAAATTGGCCGAAATGTGCAATAATATCAACACATGTAGTTAAATCAATAGACTATAATACAATGAAAAAAGATAGTAAAATTGACAAAGTACTGGAACCAACTAAGCCAACAATTCACGTAATCTCAGGAACTCACTGGGACAGGGAGTGGCGATTTACAGCAGAGCAGTCATTATTAAGACTTGCTGAACTTGTTGATGAGTTGATGAATGTCCTCGAAAATAATGCAGATTACAGATGTTTTCTGCTGGACGGCGGGACGGTTGTTTTAGAGGATTACCTCGCTATCCGCCCTGAAAATAAAGAGAGGTTGAAAGCCTTGTTCGAAGCAGGCAGGATTCAAACTGTAATGTGGTACACTCTGCCGGAAATGTCAACAGTGGCTCCCGAAGCTTTAATACGAAATTTGCTGACCGGTAAAAAAATGGCAGATCAGTTTGGCGGGGCCATCCAAACAGGGTACACAGCTACCTCTTACGGGCAAATATCACAATTGGCCCAGATATATTCCGGTTTCGGAATCAATACGGTTATGTCTTACCGCGGGACTAATAAAAATCAGGTCCCTCCGATCTGCAAGTTGGAAAGCCCCGATGGTACCCAGGTTTACCATGTTCGTTGTTTTGACGAAGTAACCCGTACAAACTGGTTCTTCTATCCACATTATATGCTTGTACTGGGCAAGTTGGCCCGTGATCTAAGTACAAAATGGGACCCTGAACAGGGGCCGGTCCACATGGCTGATCAGGATCTCTATGAAACGGCTATCCAATTGAAAAAAGAAAAGATGGAATTCAACCAGGATCCCGAAGTTATTAAAAAAGCTATCCGTATGTTAGTAAACCAGGCAGAGCCTCAAGCCATAGGTAACCATATTCTGGCACTGGATATGGAGGACAATGCTGTACCGTATGTGAATTTGCCTGAGATGATCAAAAAAATAAATGCTGCTGTCAGTGATTACTATGTTCAGCAGTCCTCGCTGGATGAATACATAGAGAATTGCCTCAAAAGTATTGATGATTCTAAATTGAAAATCCACAAGGGTGAAATGCGTTTTACTCTCATCGAAGCCGGCTTTAACGGACTTCTCGGAGCGACTCATTCTTCAAGAGTCGATCTTAAATTGTTCAACGATCTTGCCCAGCGTGAATTGATCAATATAGCTGAGCCATTATCTGCGATGAGTTCTTTTCTTGGCGGCAGCTACGAAAAACGCCTGCTCGATCGAGCATGGCTTTATTTGCTGAAAAACCATGCTCATGACAGTATATGCGGTGCCGCAATTTCGGCAGCTCATGAAGATAATCCGGGCCGATTCCGTTCGGTTACATCTCTTGCCAGGGAATGTTCCCGTAAAGCTTGTGAAGAAATTTGGAGTAAATTAGACACCGCCGAAAAATTTGGTAAAGAAGATTTAACTATTACATTCTTTAATACTTTACCTGTCCATCGAAACAGTATTGAATCGGTAATAATCGATACACCCAGGCCGAACTTTGGAGATTTTAAAATCGAGCCCTGCACAGGAGCCGGACCCATTGTCGAAGGATTCGATCCTGATAATATGATCACTTTTCAATATTTTGATATCTTTGACGAGGATGGCGAAAAGGTTCCGTTTAAAATTCTTGAAAGAGAAGATATTGACTTAGAAGTTGAACGTAAACTTGATTCAAATGCAGCGGTTTACGATATCCTTCGTAACCGTGTTTTAATGGAAGTTGACATACCCCCTATGGGTTACAGGACATATGCGGTTCGTCCGCGAAAACGGAAGTATATTACCGACCCTAAGCCGGCTGGTCCTCGCCAATTAATTGCAGGCAATGACGGAACCCTTGAAAACGAGTTCCTCAAGATCGACATAAATTCTAATGGAACATTCAACGTTTATAATAAACAAATGAGCAAACAGCTTAAAGGCATGCATTATTTCTGTGATGACGCCAGTACCGGCAATGCCCATAAGCATAAAGGCACCCTGCATGATTACATGGTAACGAGTTTGGGTGAAAAGGCAGATTTGACACTGCTGGAAAACAATCAGTTTCGGGCAAGTTGGAAAATAGATATCCAGATGCGAATCCCTGATTCCGCTGAGAACAGTTCAAGGAATAGATCTCATTGCAAAATCAAGATACCAATATCGGTGATCTTGACTCTGAAAAAAGGTAGTCAACTTCTCGAAATTAAAACCATCATTCACAATACTGCTAAGGATCATCGCCTTAGGATAATGTTCCCAACTGATATAGAGACCGATTATGCCTATGCAGACGGCGCATTCGATATATTAAAGCGTTCTGTTCTTTGGGAACAAACCGGTGACAATGTTGAAAGTTATCATCCTTTCAAGCCGATGCAGAGATTTGTTACAGTTTCAAATGAAAAAGAAGGTTTTTCATTTATTAGTAAGGGACTGGGCGAATACGAAGTGGTCGATGATAAACATCGCACCTTAGCTATAACACTATTAAGGACCAGCCGTGCGTATATGCGTGCCAATCGTAGTTTAATGACCCCTGAAGAGTATGAAAAAAATCTTGGCCAGCACTGTCTCGGAAAAATAGAATATGAATACGCCATTAATGTACACAAAGGAAACTGGGATTCTGGCAGAGTTCACCTGGCTGCTGACGCTTTCAGAGTTCCTATGCGTGCAATACAGGGTGTACCGTCCAAAGGTACTATCCCCATGACGCAATCCTTGATCAGCTTGGAACCTTCTGATGATATTCAGTTATCAGCTTTTTATAAAAGTGACGATGTCGATGGCTATATTCTACGGCTTTTTAATATTAGCAGTAAAGATGTTAAATCGAAAATAAAGTTTAATGTCGGTATCAAATCAGCAGAAGTTATTTCAATGGATCAAAAGAAACAAGAGCAATCCATAGAGATCAAAAAAGGCTATATCGAATTAGAAATCAAAGCTCACAAAATTTTAACGATCCTGTTGAAGGTGAAATGAAAAGGTTCCATCACAACTCAAGGTAAGATTAAGGCTGATCTTGAAAATACCAAGGTACAAATAGACCCCGATATTTTCAGAGGGCAGAAAAAAAAGCTATAGGGCATGTAAACAGGGGAATCGAAAACCTTGATAATAAGTTAAAAATGGGGTTTTTAAGCGAAAAAGCCAAAGAAAAAGAAATGGGAGTGCTGGGACTCGAACCCAGAACCTACGCCTTAAAAGGGCGTTGCTCTGCCAATTGAGCTACACTCCCTACCGTGAAACATTACAATTTACCGCCATTTGCCAAAAATGCAAGAAATAATTCCAAAAAAACTCAAACGAACAACCAAAATCCCCAAATTAAAGTGCGACTATGGTGATTTCAAGCAACTCTTGCATGTGAACGCCCGTAAAAGCTCAATTGCGGCAGCAATGAGATTACAAAAGCCGACTTGGAAATGAACTTGTTCTTTCGGATTAGTGCTTTAAAAAACTCCGAGTCCGTAAATCCGTGCCTAATTTTCAACCACCCGCAGCTCCAACACTCTCTCTGTCTTCTCATCAACAACCGCCCATCCGCTCCTCCTCGCCCCAACGATCCACAAAACCCGCTCATCATCGGCAACCACAGCCCCCGCCTTGTCCTTCATATAATCACCGATCTTCCGCTGGGACCCTCTGCCCATCGCCAAAAACTTATCGCCATCCACCGCCCCTCGAACCCGCAACTGACCAACAATCCCATCCGCATCGAACCATTCAACATCCTTATCCTTCTCCGCCAGAAACTTCTCCAGATCACATTCCCCCGCATCCAAAACCTTCGTCTCGATCTCCGAACCATCATATTCCACAACTCCCCCAACCTCCAACTCTACCGCCTCCCTCACCTGCCTCACTGCCGGCCCGATCACAAACCGGCCGCCCCCAACCTCCGCCTTAAAATCCCTCGGCAGATTCACACTCCCATGCCCTTTCGCCGCCACTTCCCCGATCTGACTATACTTGCCAAAATCCATACCCCGCTCACCAACCCCAAGCCTCTCAACCGCCATCCGCACCAGCTCCCCCTTAACCAGCACATCACACCCATTAAACCCTGCCAACTCAATCACAATCTTCCCATCCTTTTCCTCCGCCAACTTTCCAAACCATTCATCCGCCGCCGCCTCAACTCTTCTCTGCAGCCGCCCGCACGAAAACGCCAGCCACCTCAACTTCTCCCGAATACCCCCCCCATACTCCTCCTCCAGATACGGCAGCAGCAAATGCCGCACCCAGTTCCTCGTAAAATCAACTTCCGCGTTCGTATGATCAACCCGCCACCGAATACCACGCTCATCCAAAAAGCTCTCAACCTCATCCCTGCCGACAATCAGCATAGGCCGCACAAACCGCACCCCCGCCAGCTCATTCTCCGCCCGAATCCCTGCCAATCCGCGAAACCCCGTCCCCCGCAAAATCCGATGCACCACCGTCTCCACATCATCATCCCCATGATGCGCCGTCGCCACAGCTGCGCACCTCCGCTCCATCGCCATCTCCGCCAGAGACCCGATCCGCAGCTCCCTCGCCGCCGTTTCAATCGAAACCTTCCCCGTCGCCGCATACCCCCTCACATCAACGCTCCGCACCATCACCTCAACTCCCAGCCTCGCCCCCAACTCCGCCACAAACCTCTCATCCCCATCACTGGCCGCCCCCCGCAAATTATGATTAACATGACCCGCCACACACTCAAACCCCAACTCCCGCAAAACATACAACAGAGCCACCGAATCTGCACCACCCGACACCCCCACAAGCACCCGCGCACCCTCACTCAACAATCCCCGCGCCTCAATAAATTTCCGAACCTTCTCGACCATCAAACTAATCCGCACTTCCCAAACAAAAAAACGAGCCTGCCGAACAACCGACAGACTCGTCTAAATTCCAAATCAAAACAGACCTTATTGCTCCGGCTGCTGGCCTTCCTGCATCATATCAACACTCTCAACATCGCCAGCCGTCAGCTCATTGATCCGCTCTCTCGCCTTGTCCGCATAATAATCGAACTGGCCCTCTTTCTCAAGCGACATCCGATACAGCACCAGCGCCTCACCGCGCCTCTTAAGCTCCTTATCCAAAACCCGAGCCGCCCGGTATCTGGCAGGATAAGGTGTCGTATCATCCCACAAATATGCCTTCTGATAATAATTCGCCGCCAGCTCAAAGTTATTCAGCCGCTCATAAAGCTCACCCGCACGATAAGCAGCGTCATCAACCTTATCGCTGGTCGGATACT
>CAZITB010000085.1:0-12997 GCA_964542055.1 uncultured Candidatus Kuenenia sp. | reverse complement strand
GATTTATCGGATATACAGGTTCATTTTCTTGAGCTTATATCGCGCTGTAGTATTAAAAATCAGGCGGCAAAAAAACTGAATATTCTATTCAAAAAGCTTGGGTTGATTTTCCGCAAGCGTATCTTTAATGGCCTGGCTGACTTCCTCGATCAGATCACCGGCATCGGTGAAATTCCTGTAAACGCTGGCAAAACGAATATATGCAACTTTGTCAACATTTCTCAAATGTTGCATAACACTTTCGCCCACGAACTCTGACGAAACTTCTTTATCGGAATGCTTGAAAATATCTTCCTCGACTTTATCAACGATCGCCTGTATCTGTTCGGCAGAAACTGGCCGTTTATAGCATGCCTTTTGCAATCCAGAAATGATTTTTTCGCGTTCGTATGGAACTCTTGTGCGGTCACGTTTTACGATGCTGAGTTTGAAAGATTCTCCAACTTTTTCGAAGGTGGTAAACCTTCGGTCGCAGTTTAGACACTGGCGGCGTCTTCGAATCACCCTTGCGCCTTCACTGCTTCGCGAATCGATAACCTTATCTTTATCTTCTTTGCAAAATGGGCATCTCACTTTTTTCACCGATGGTTTAACATATATTCGCTTAGCACAAGATGTTGCTATGCTTATATGATATAAACAATATTTAGTATGTCAAACTTTTTTATTTGTAGATTACGTTTGAGTTAGTGATTTATGGTCTTATAGTTGGTTAGAGATGGTGGTAAATAAAAAAACCTTGCCCCATCCCCTGGAGCAAGGTTAGTCTGAAGGTCAACTTTACGTCAACCCGAGGAGGAGAGAAGAAGCCGTTTATCATAATTACTCCTCAATTATCTTACACTTAAAACATAATAAACATTTGCGGTAGTGCAAAATTTGCACGTGATTTTTTTGGAAAGAATTTATAGTTGCGAAATGGGGATAAGACTCCTAGAATAAAAGTGAGTTAGTTCAGGAGAGATTATGAAACCTATCGGGCCATTGATGATCGAACATCGTCTAATTGAACGAATGGTAAAACTTTTGCAAAAGGAACTTGACCGAATCGAAAGAAAAGGCCCTGTGAAAATCGCCCTTTTGAAAGCAGGTGTCGATTTTTTCAGAACCTACGCCGACAAAACACATCACGGCAAAGAGGAGGATATATTTTTTAGGGATCTGGCTTCGAAAAATATTTCCAAGGAGCATAAAAATATTATGGAGCAGCTGATAATGGAGCATGTCTGGGCTCGCCAATCGGTCAGTCGCCTTTCAAGTGCCACCGAATCAATGGGTAAGGGAAATGCTTATGCCGTCAATGAGATAATTCACGAACTGCAAAAACTGGTTACTTTCTATCCCCGACACATCGACAAAGAGGATAACTACTTTTTCAAGCCGGCAATGGAATACTTTTCACCCTCTCAGCAGCAGCAGATGCTCAGCGAATTCTGGGAATTCGACCGGAATCTGATCCATGAAAAGTACAGGGACATCGTGGAACAGTTCGAAAAATCGACGGTTTCCAGCTAAATATAAGATTATCCCCTGGCTTTTGCGTAGAAATCAGGGTCTTTGGCCAGATTTTCCCTGGCTTCTTCGGTCATCATTTTAAATGCGGGATGGTCCGAGGTCCATGATCGCTGCTCGAAGCTGGTATTTTTCATTTTATCGATTTCCCTTTGGGCATCTTCGAAATAGCTGCCGTAAATGTGAAGCGAATCACAAATATCAACATACCGCCCTACCGTAACTTTTTTTTCGATTTTTTCCGAGATTTTGTCTGTGATAACCTTTTGCAATTCAGTAAGAGCATAGACATTCATGTACCAGGCCTTGTAAAGATCGCGGCTCCGCCAGTGGGTATTCATATTTAAGGCCAGCTGACCATTTTCATCTTCCAAAAGGCGGCACCAGATTCGCTGAAGGCATGGCGGATCATCTGTATCGCAGTCCGCAGTCGGCATCCATGTAATTCCCTGTGCACGGCGGGTATGGCCTGCGCTGGCAAGAGAATCTATTATATATTGTATCTGATTTACGGATTTAAAGGGCTTGGCAGTATTGCTATCGCGGATATCTTCTACCGGAGAGTACGCAAAAAGCCTTTCGTGGTAGGTGTAGGTCCACTTGCCAGCTGATGGGTCGATCCAATGGTCATGGATACCATCAAGCACTTCCTGGCGGTAAGATTCAAGCTCTTCGGGGCCGCCGGGGAAATTTTTGTGGATTCTCGGCTCATTGAAGGGGTTTGTAACTTCTATCATAACCGTTGCGTCCTTGCTGGGCGGGTCGCCAGGCTTGTCATATTGAGTCTTCAGCGTCGCACCATTTTCCCAAACCGCAATGACCGCCTGTTCCCAAGCCTGGGGCAGACAATCGGCTTTTATTGAAATAACAGGTATGTTCCCTGAATTATTTTTTGCTATCGAACTCATATTTCCTCCATGAATTAATATTGACCAAGTTCCTCGTCAGTTACGTTGTATCTTTTCTTTATTCTTTCTGGCAAATCGCGAAGCATTTCACGCGCTTCGAGAGCCTGTTTTGAATTTGGATATTTCTGCAAAACTTCTCTGCAGGCCTCGATACCCTTTTTATATGTGGTAAATCCCTTTCGGTTGAGATCCATTTTTGCCCTCTCGATGAGCCTTTGTGCCTGAATATCGTCAACGAGCTGCTCGGTTTCGGTTTGATCTTTCTCCTGCGAAACAGTCTTTTGGTCGTTACCAGTATCAATATCAAGGTTTTTTAAAGGATTTAGCTCAACCGTGATTTGATCTTCAGTTTGGTCTGTTTCCTGCGAATCTGAATTATCTATTTCCGGTTGGATCGGGGTTGATTGTTCGTTTATTGAACCGGTCAGACCTGTAACGATCAAATGCGGCAGGTAATTTTCGACATCTCCATAGTATATTACCTCGTTATCATAGCTCATCAGCATGGTAGGTTTACTGATATTGAGGTTCATCAGGTAGGCGGCCCATGAATTTTGCTCATCGGACAAGATAATCTGCGCCCAGGGACCGGAGTTGGCAAGAAGATAAACATAAATATCCTTGATATCAGGCTTTGGGTCTGTATTCATTGCCGCAAAATTCACTAAAATTTCGTCGGCACTTTGAACACAGAGATTGCCGAGCTGTTTGAATACCTCTTCCTGGTCACTTTGATTATAATTTTGATAATCTTGTCCGCGATTATCTCTATCGAAAAGGCTGGAAGGGCTGTTTTGCTGGGGTTTTGAATCCCTGTAATCGAGCTTCCATAAGATAATTACATAAAGTTTCTCTTTTTCCAGCTCTAGTTTTTCGCCGTTTAGGCAGTGAAACTTGCCGGGGGGCAAAGGTTTTCCGAGCATATCGAAATTAACAGAATCGCTGTTAATATCCAAAGTCCCCTGCCCGCGAGAGCCGGATTCTTTGTTTTTCAGGTTATAAAGCTTTATCTGCTGGAGCAGAGAATGATTTTGGGTTAACAAAGACAACGATATCAAGGTCGCCCTGCCGTCTGAATATTCCGGATCTGTTTTAAATGCTTTCAGGCTCTCTTTCAAAGCTTTTTGATGATCCTGCGAAAAATAGCTCGCCCATGAACTTAAGACAAAATACTTGGCCTGTTCTGTCGGCTCCATCCTTAGAACATAAAGCTTGCTCTTTTTCAATTTATCCTGTATGTATGCCAGATCAGATTTGTTTACAATTCCGCGTTGATTTATATGTTCTAGCACAGAATCGAGCGCTTGGTCGATACTCTGGGCGGCATCATCTACTTTTTGCTGCATTTCCTGGCTTATCTGTCCATATTGAGCATAAACCGGCAGAGCCGCAAAAACTGCTAATATCATCAAAATTTTGATTTTCATAAAAACCTCATCTCCCCCCGTTCAATTTTAGAAAATTCTATTTGATAAGTTTGATTATCTCCTGCAGATCGTTTTCAACTTCCACCGGCGGATTGGAATATTTGCCCTGGCTGTCCTTGTGATATTTAACAGTAACATCAGGATCTTTCAAAACATGACCGGTGAGAACACAAGCGACTGTTTCGTCTCTTTTAATTACCCCATCAGCTAGCAAATGCTGCAATCCCGCAATAGTCGCCGCTGATGCCGGCTCGCAGCCGAGCCCATATTTTCCTATAAGCGCTTTAGCATCAACGATTTCGGTATCTGGAACCGAGGTTACAATGCCGTTGCAAATATCCAGAGCTCGCAGGCATTTTTTAAGATTAACAGGCCGAGAAATTTCGATAGCCGATGCGCAGGTGCTTGGTGAAAACTTTTTAGCAGTCAGATCATCATAAAATTCCTTGACCAGCGAGCCATCCACGTTGCCATTGTTCCACTTTAAACCCTTTTCGTTTACCAGGTAATCGAGTGTATCAGCTCCTGCAGCATTTATAATAGCCAATCTTGGTATCCTGTCGATCAATCCAAGCTGCTTGAGCTCACTAAAAGCCTTGCCAAATGCCGAGGAATTACCCAGATTACCACCTGGAACCACGATCCAGTCGGGAACTTTCCAGCCAAGCCCTTCGATTATGCGGTACATAATCGTTTTTTGCCCTTCAAGCCGGAACGGGTTGAGTGAATTCAGCAGGTAAAGACCCAGTTCGCTGCAGACACTTTGTACCTGTTTCATACAATCGTCAAAATCGCCTTTTATTTGTATCGTTTGGGCGCCATAATCCATTGCCTGGCTTAACTTTCCGAACGCAATCCGTCCTGAACCAATGAAAACCGTGCATTTTATGCCGATACTGTGTGCGTAAAGTGCAACCGCAGCGCTGGTATTGCCTGTTGATGCACATGCGCAGGACTTGGCGCCGACCATTTTTGCATGGCTAAGTGCCGCTGTCATACCGTTATCTTTGAACGATCCGCTGGGGTTCATACCTTCATATTGGAGATGCAGCCGCCCTTTTTCCATTCCGAGCACATCTGCGATAAAATCGTTCTGCTGTAAAATTGTCTGGCCTTCACCGATGGTGACTTTGTTAGAATCATCGCAAAAATCCAACAGTTCTCTGAACCGCCATACTCCTGAAAAATCCAGTTTATTGTCACGTGTTAGCCACCGGCGGGAGAAATCTTGCATTTTCCTGGGCACTTCTATCTTATTCCAGTTATAAATGATATCGAGCAGATCGCCGCATTTTGGGCACTTAAAAATTACCTCAGATGTCGAAAACTCGGCTGAACATGCTGGATTGATACATTTTTGGTATGCCTTCTGGTCAGTCATTTTGATATAACTTTCAATTTTTACTGTTGATATTTTCTATTATAGCTGGCAGTTCCGAGAGCTTTTCGATCACGGCAACACCGTCTGGAACCCGTTTACCATCATTAGTATAGGCTTTTTTGAGAACCGGAGTCATCCCACAGCTTGATGAACCTTTGACGTCTGCCTTGATCCGGTCGCCCACGAAGATGACATTTTCGGGGCTGATGTCGATAAGATCGCAGGCATGGAGAAATATCTTTTTGTTGGGTTTCCTGAATTTCAGTTCGTAGCTGAAAACTGCCGCGTCGAAATATTCCCACAGGCATATTTCCTTTAAGTGCTTTATAAGGGTCGATGAATGCACAAAGGTATTGGAAAGCAGGCAAACTTTGAGCCCCATTTCCTTGAACTTTTTAAACGTGTCAATTATATCATCTTCGACTACCGCCATGTCCCCTAACGGCCCGTACCACAGCCAGCTTAAATGCTCCCATTGATCATCGGTAAGGTCGAATTTATGTTTTTTGCCGATTTTTTTCATCACAGAGAGCGAATCGAAGTCGTTACCTGTTAATTCCGACACAAAAGCTCGCCATCTTATAGAAATCAGATTTCTCAGCATGTACGCTTTAAATGAGCCTACCTTTTGGCCAAGCTGTTTCAAGTATCGGTAAGACCTGCGACAGGCTTGTTCATAGACTCTAGGCAAATCAAGTTTGCCGTAACCGAGTACAGTATCGCCGAGATCTAGCATAACTGCTTGTATTTTCTTACCTTCCAAATCGCGCCTAGTTCCTTTGAGCTGAAAAAATAATTGAGTTTAGATATTTTATATATAAGCCGGTTATTTATCAAGCTTAATTCAAACTATATTCAATTTGAACCGCCCTGCCGATCGTCCCATAACAAGCACTATAAGTGCTTATATTAAATAGACTTATATTCTATAAATTAAAATATTTTTAAAAGAAAATTATACTTGATTGGCACTGTTTTTTGGATATGATAAAATTATGACCCAATACAGCAAATATCAGAAGAAAGTAATATCCAACTATTACGATAATTTGGATACAATTAAACTTAATAAGTTACAGGAGATAGTAACCGAATTGTACCTTGCAGATTCTGCGAAAAAAGCGGATAAACTTTGGAAACAGGCCGAAGCTGCGATGATTGCATTGAAAATTCGCCCAGCACTTATTGAACACATTATAAAAAAAAGAGATGTTGTGATCCTGGCAAAAAATGTAAATGAATTTGCCGGCAAGAAGTGAGATTTACCACGTTCCACGTGGAACATGCTCTTCTGGAATTATCTTTTACACTTAACAGCTGTTTTCATTTCTGCCCATCAATTGTTCCACGTGAAACTTTCATATTTTCCTGAAATTTCACAAGATTGTTCTGGAAAAGCTGTAGATTTTAAACTAAACTTCTTTCAAATGTCGAAATGATCGTATTATAATTATTACCCTTAAGTCAGGGAGGACCCAAATGGTAAATAAGAAAGAAAAACCCAAACACCTCGGCAGGGGACTAAAATCCCTTCTTGGCCCAATGAATTTAGACGATGATCAGGCTGCTGGAAATATCCCCGCAATTAAAAACCAGCTGGAAACAGTGACCCCAAAACCTGAAAACATGCAAAAAACAGCGGACAGTCCCATAAAAAACCTACTTGTTGACCAGATTACACCAAATCCTTACCAGCCCAGAACCCAATGGGATACCGAAAAACTGGAAGAACTTGCCCAGTCGATACGGGCAAATGGAATAATTCAGCCGATTATTGTAAGATACACGGCAGGGGGCTACGAACTTATCGCTGGCGAAAGAAGGCTAAGGGCTTCGCAGATAGCAGGCCTGGAGAGGATACCGGCCCTGGTAAAGCAGGCCACCGATGAGCAGATGCTGGAAATGGCACTTGTTGAGAATATCCATAGAGCCGATCTAAACGCCATAGAAAGAGCAAAAGCATATCATAAATATATACAATCTTTCAGTATTTCGCAAACCGAAGCTGCCGAAAGGCTTGGCGAAAACCGCTCGGTTGTGGCTAACTATATGCGACTGCTGGACTTACCGGAAGATATCAAAAACATGGTAGCTTCTAATAAGCTAAGTATGGGCCACGCAAGAGCCATTTTGGCTTTGCCCGATGAACAGGCAAAAAGAAAAATTGCCAACAAAGCCATGGCAGGGCGGTTGAGTGTCCGAGAAGTTGAAAAGATGGTAAGAAAACATCTTCAGGGCAAAACTGATGATATTCCAAGGCTTTCAAGCAAATCTGCCCATATTTTAGATATTGAAAACCAAATCAAGCGGCAGGTCGGAACAAATGTGACCATTGCGACCAAGAGAAATAGCGACATGGGCAAAATTACCATAGAATTTTACAGCCTGGATGACTTTGACCGAATATCCAGAATGCTCGGCGTGGACGCTCTGGCGGCGGAATAAATGTAAATATCTGCTATATGAAGACTTAGCCCTGATTACCCACGGCTGACAGTGCGTCTTCAAGCTTTAATCCGCCTTCATAGAGAGCCCTGCCGATTATCGCACCTGCCACGTTCATTTGCGTTAGTTTGCGAACATCTTCGACGGTCGAAACTCCGCCGCTGGCAATTACATCCACATCCACGCTATCAGCCAGCTTCTTTGTCCGCTCGAAATTCGGACCTGAAAGCATCCCATCCTTGCTGATATCAGTATAAATAATGGCTGAAATAGGCAGTTTTGCAGCTTCAACAGCAAAATCTAACGCAACTTTGACAGATTTTTTCAGCCAGCCGTGCGATGCCACCTGTGAACCCCTGGCATCCAGTGCAAGGGCGATCTTGTCAGGAAATTTATCTGTCATACCAGCAAACCAGTCGAAATCATTTACGGCGCTGGTACCGATGATAACTCGCTCTATCCCGATTTCGAGCATATTTTCGATATCTTCCTGGCTTCGAATCCCGCCTCCAAGCTCATACTTGGCACCTTTTACCGCAGTAATCGCCCGGATTGTGTCAAAATTGACCGGTTTTCCGACTTTTGCACCGTCAAGATCAACCAAATGTATCCATTTTGTGCCTGCATCGATAAATTCCTGTGCCTGTTTGCAGGGGTTATCTTCATAAGTTATCTGGCGATGATATTCGCCCTGAATTAACCTTACACATTTTCCACTTCTGATATCTATGGCAGGCAAAATATACATATTATTCCTTTTAAATTGCTAAAATCCTGATATTCCACGGATGATATTACACTATGCTCATTTTGTTTCAAGTCAAAACCGCTATTCAGGCAAAACTTTTAGTATTGAGTATTTAATTTAGCTAAAAAAAAGGCCGCACTTCATTAAAAAATGCGACCAGGTGGAAGAAATAAGTTCAAAATCGATGCTTTGCTTTATTTTCTTTTTCTAGCTACCACTAGAGCTCCCAGTCCAAGCAGGGCCACTGTCAACGGTTCAGGTGTCGCCTGATAGATGGTCAAATTACCGGTAACGGTCGGGTCACCGAACTTGGTGTCCATTGACGGATTCTCGAAAGAAGTGCCGTTAGTCAGGCTGATAAGAACATCTCCGATATCAAGAGCTTTGAGAGTGATCTTTGCTGCCCGACCCGGCTCTTTAATGCTGGAAATATCGGTAACCAGCCCGATTTCGACGTTACTAGTGCCATAAATCGGCTCTTCGCTGACTTCCGAAGACCATCCAAAATTCGGAGCACCGGCTTTACCGGTCGCATATACGATCTCGGCAGGGCCGGTAACGGTAACAACATTATCAAGCGAGAACAATGTATCGTCTGTGGTAATATAAATGTCGTACAGACTTGATACATCTACGGGATTTTCGGCGGTTCCGAAACTTACAGGTTCAAAGGTGACGGTCACAGCTTGAGCAGTTACTGAAATAACTGCCAACAGTGATAAAACAATCCATTTTCTCATTTTTAGCCTCCATCTGCTAATTGTAAAGTTTTCTTTACTTTTTACTACATTTTAATAAGGTTTTTACTGACTTTGAACTTATAAGCACTACTTACGGCGAGTTCAAAAGTCTTGTTCACGTTATAAAGTAAAAATCGTCAAAAAAACTGAAGGCCTTAATTTAAATGTTAAAAATGAGGATAAATTTTCATAAATGGTTAATTGTCAATTACTTATCTAAATAATATGAATAGCCTTTATAAAAACAATAAAAGACTAAGAGCCATTACTGCCATGCCCACTACCATGCCGTAAATGGAGAAGTGATGCTGGCCGTAACGCTGGGCGCTGGGCAAAAGTTCGTCAAGCGAGATGAACACCATTATTCCAGCGACAGAAGCGAAAAGTACGCCGAAAATGATACCGTTGAAAATAACAAACAAAAATCCAAACCCAACTACCGCCCCGACGGGTTCACTTAAACCCGACAGAAAAGAGTAAATAAACGCTTTCTTTTTACTGCCGGTCGCGTAATAAATAGGAACTGATACCGCGATACCTTCTGGAATATTGTGGATTGCGATTGCCACAGCGATTGCGATGCCAATCTCGGGAGACTTCAGTGCTGCCGCAAATGTAGCCAAGCCTTCGGGAAAGTTATGAATCGCAATGGCAAGGGCGGTAAAAACTCCCATCCTGTGGAGGTGATTATTAACCGCCGGTGTCGATTTTTTCATATCCTCGACCATGTGCATTTCGTGAGGGTTTTCATAGCTGGGGATGAGTTTATCGATCAATGCGATCACCAGCATGCCCGCAAAAAATGAAGCTACCGTTACCCAGGTGCCTTTAACTTCACCGAGCTCAGCTATCAGACCTTGCTTGGCTTTGAAAAATATTTCCACGAAAGAGACATAAATCATTACGCCTGCTGAAAATCCAAGCGAGATAGAAAGAAATTTCGTATTGGTCCGATTTGCGAAAAAAGCGATGGCACTTCCGATACCAGTGGCAAGTCCGGCGAACAACGTCAAACTAAAAGCGAACACAATATTTGAAAATTCTATATCCATTTTTAAACTTTTACTTAATTATGTTTCGTATCAGCGAATAATCCTTTTTTCTTATTGTACTGGTAAACGAACGATACCGCAATAAGCGCAAGGCCGAGAACTATCAAACCGGCAATTCGGTAAACGCTTTCGAGTTCGCTCATGTCAAAGACGAAAACTTTCAATATCAGCAATCCGTAGAGTGCAAGGGCGGTATAACGAAGAAGTTTTGACTTTTTCCAGAAGCCCAAGAATATTAGAACCGATGCATAGATCGCCCACGCCACCGAAATGTACATTTGCCCGAGGAAACTGAAGTGGTCGTATCTGGCAGGATTATGGCCTGCGAGATTGTTCCAGTATGTATAAATTTCAATGGTTAAAATTATCAAGCCAAGGACAACTGCCAAAAACAAATTAAATATGCTTATCGATATTCTCGGTTGGTTGTCTTTGGGGCTTTGTTTGTAAATGATCAAACTGGCAAGCAGCAGGGCAGAGACAAATATCAGGCTTATTAAAAATTCTCTGTTGGCAAAAATAAGAGAATCGAAACCGTAATAGATATATAGAACAAAAGGCGCGGCAAAGGCACCTATGACGGTCAGTACAGATGACACGCTTAAGCAGAACATATCGCCGGGACTGACAGGTCTTACTACCAGCAACACGATACTCAATGAAAGTAACACAACCAGAGTCTGTGCCAGATATTCGAGCAGGTAGCCATCAAAAGTTATATTCAGATTATAGGTTAGATGGTCTGTCCATTCCAAAAACAGCGAACCGCTTAGCACAAAGGCAAAGATCAAAAATAAAAATGATGAGAAGATTTTGCTGTTTGTTATTGCACCTTTTTTAGCCGTTCTATGGATCAAGTGCAGCAGGTAAAAAGCAGCAGCCAATGAGATTGCAGAGACGAACGGAACGTTTGCGGCAAGATTGAAATCGCCACGATGAAAAGGTATCATACGCAGCAGATTAACAGAGGCAATGATTATCGAAATGAATGAAAACGCCTGCGTGACTTTGCTTCGGTATTTTGAAGCTATCAGCGCCTCGACCACAGATATGGCTGAGAGGGTTATGACTATTCCGTAGATTTTGAAGTATATTACCACTGCGGCGGTCAGTAAGAATAAACTTACCGAAAGCAAAACCGGCAGAAGCTTTTTGTCATCGGGACATCTTTTTTGTACCACGAAAAACATCAGTAAATGAATGGCTGAAAGAGATAAAACCGCTGCGGTTAGAAACGAAGTTTGATCTATTATTCGCAAGTGATAAACGAATGCCAGCAGGGCATTGAAAACTATAAGCAGGGCGGCTTCTTTGCTGGTCGTTGTCTTTTTTATAAGTTCGTGCAATACGGGGATCGCCAAAAATATCAAGGTGAAAAACCAGAGATATGAAAGTGCAAGGCTACTTTGGTCTGGGCTGTAGAATTTTGTGAACCAGCCGCTAAACAAAACCGCATACCCGATGAACGCCAGTATTTTGACCACTTTCCATTTGCGGAAAACCGAACAAGCCATTGCACCTATACTGAGAATCGCAACGTATATGAAAAGAGCGTGGGGGCGGTTCTCATTTGTTGACAACAGGTACGGTGAGAGGTATCCGCCAAGCATTGCCAGTACCGCCATTATTACTTCGTTTAGCGAGACAGCATAAGTCAATGCCCCGGCAGTTATAATTATAGCAAGCCCAAAGGCAACCGTGCTGCCGAGCAAATCGAAATATCCGTAAGCGCTGAAAACCGCAGCATACAAAAGTGCAAAGCCGATGGCGGTGGCTGATTTCGCGACATAACCGTAACTGCGTCTTCTTGTAATTTCGCCAATAATCAAAAACACCAAACCCGTAGCTGTTATAACCGTCAGCTTGCCTTGCGGGGTTGTCAAGAAAGGGGTAAAAGCATTTTTTACCAAAAACAGCAAACCCACTATAAGTGCAATTCCGCCGACGATAATCGCTCCGTAAATCCCCAGCTTCATTTCAAGCGGCTGAGATGGCTGGGCTTTTTTTACAGTCGCTGTCGTTGGCGTGGATTGCTTTTGAACTATTGGAGGTGATGGTGGTTTGGGCGCGGGTTGTTGAACGACCCTGGGCTCGGTTCGCATAACCGGCTGAGTTGGTTCTTTAGGTTTTTCAGTTACAGAGGGTTTGGCAACTTCCCGTTGTTGTTCTTTAATCAGAAATGCCTTGTCGATCTTCTTTTCAAGTCTCTCAATCGAAGTTGCTGTTTTAGAAAACATGATTAAAATTATCACAAGCAACGCAATAATTGCCAGGCCGATACCGAACATCCCAATCTCCTTAAAATTGTTTGAAGGAGATATTAGATGTTATCAGTCAAAAAGTAAAGATAAAATTGTGATTATCTCTTGTAGAGTTCTTTGAGGTAATTTGCGGCAGTATTGTGATATTGCTCCATCTGCTCGGGCGTTTTTTTGTCGAGATTGTAAAGCATAACTTTAATGCGAGGATTTTTTTCAAACTTGATGCGGTGTTTATCAAGGAAAGACCAGTACAAGCTGTCCCAGATATCGCACCAGGGGCCTTTTTGATAATCACTCATCTTGAGAATGTAATTAGAGGAACTAAGATACGGCTTTGTGGTCATGATATCCCCAGCCGAATACTGGCACATGCCGTAAACGTTTGGCACCATAACCCAGTCATAAGAATCGACGAAGAGTTCCATAAACCATACATACACCCAGTCGGCATGAATCTCGCAAAGCAGCATGAAAGTACCCATCACCATCAGTCTTTCGATATGATGGACGTAGCCATATTTAA
>CAZITB010000084.1:0-13008 GCA_964542055.1 uncultured Candidatus Kuenenia sp. | reverse complement strand
TTAGGTTGGTTGACTGAAAAATTACTGTTCTTTCATTGTTTTTCAGATTTGTTTCAATCAATTTATAATTTGTAATGCCTTGTTGTGCTTTTATGTCACGAGCTACCCGAACTACGACATTCCCATTTTCATGGTAAAGATCAATGTTCTCGTATTCAAGTTTTATTGGTTTTTGTCCCATAGAGAAATCTTGAAAACAGGTCACATAAGACTAATAATATTTTATCACCAATTTTTTATTTACACCATATATTTTTATTAATCGGATTGCCACAGTTTTACTTCTGTGAAATTATGATACGAGGTTGAATAATGTTAGGTTTGGTTTAGATATACACCAGTATGTAAAAAGAAAACATTTATATAATCCCTTAGCCTAATTATTATTCTGGCTCACATATTTCACAATTTTAAAGCCGTAAATACTATGGCTGTAAATTTTTGTTAGCTATTTCTGCTCATATGCCTCACATTCAAATCTACCATCACCTTGCTGATCAGCCCTTGTAAGATTGCATAAAACTTCTTCCTCACCATCTGAACCATCTTTTTTGCAGGTTATACACAAATCAGGTTTGGGGATAAGGTCTGGATTAAACTCAGTTCCGTCATCGTTAAAGTATTTTGGTCCGTCATTTTCCATTTTCATTTAAGACACCTTCAAGATAGTCGATTAATTCATCTAATTCCAAAACCAAGTCTTCGTCTTTTTCTTCATGGTTTGCAACGAAACAGCAATTGCCTATCAATTACATATAAACAAACTTCTTCTAACAAAATATTTCTTTGATATTCTGAAATTGTTATTTTAATTTTATCATCCATCTTAGATACCATTATGCCATCCATATCTTTTTAATAAAATAAACAGATTTCTCACAAATTTCCTTTTTCTCATATTCGTTACATAAAATCAATTATCAAATTATAACTGACTCCAATCGTTTCTTTCTTTTTTCCCAATCAGGCATCATTTTAACAAGAAGATCATAAAATTTCCTGCTATGATTAAAATATTTCAAATGGCACATTTCGTGCAATATCACATAATCAATACAATGCGAAGGAGCTTTAATTAATTCCGTATTTAAAATTATAGAATTATTTTTAGAACAACTTCCCCATCTTTTAGTCATTTTACGGATTTGTATCGAAGGATCTGCGATTCCATATTTGTTTATCTTTTTAGAACAAAGATTAAGCCGTTGTTTGAATTTGATTTCTGCCTTTTGCCTATACCACTTATTTAGTAATTTCTCTATATGGTTTTTATTTTTACTTCTTATATATATATTGATGAAACCATGTTTCAAAATTACATCTTCTCTGTCAGATTCTATTACTTTTAACCTATATTGCTTGCCTAGATAATAAAAACTTTCACCACTTACATACCTTTTTTCTGGTTGCCTTGGCAAAAACATTGAAAAGAAATATCTCTGTTCAATAATCCATGATGCTCTTTTTCTTACCTTTTCTTCTATTTCCTGAAAACTTCTATCTACTGGCGCAACAACCCTAACAGATGTATCGGGATAAACACTGATTTCTAAAGTCTTTCTATCCCGATAATCAACAGTATAGGCAATTACCTCAGAACCAAATTTTATTCTATGATTTTCCATATCAAACCAAATTAGCGTACCGCTTCTTTGCTACATTCAAAGATTCTTCCATAATCTTATCGATGTCCTCGAAACCCAACTCAATACCTATCTCATCTTTTACTGAATACAGATATTCTTCAATTTTATTGAGCATAGCATTTTGAATATCTACATTATTTATCCAATCCACAACAGCGTTATCTTTTATAATGTCATCTATTTGCAAACCAATATCAGCCGAAAAGTCTTTAGGCTCATACTTACCATCACAGCAGTTGCGTATAACCTCGTAAACTAATCCATAAAATGCTTTTGCTACTTCTCGGTTTTTTAACTTATCAGGAACATCGTCACCTGTTCTGTTACGAACAGAGTTCATAATTTCGGTAACCTGTCTGAGATAATCTTTTTCAGACAATCTCTTTTGCAAAAACTCTTCAATGGTTTCTTCTAACAACTTTGAAAATCGTTTATAAAATGCAGGATCCTCTTCCCATTTTTCTACAATTGTCTTTTTAGTTCTATTTGCAATGGTATCAGCTCTAGCTCTTGGACTTTCGAGTTTACTAACCTCTTCCTCAAATTTGTCCTTATCGAAGATATCCACCAAAGGGGTAATCTGCAGAATATCATCTGACTTGATATATGTATCAATCAACTTCTGAATCTTAGGCTCATATTCCTTATAATCTATTTCTTCAGCATAGCGTTTCTTTACAGAAATTCTTAGTTTCTGAAAGAAATGCAAATCCTTCTTATACTTTTCAACGGTAGATTCTGGAGTTGCTTCCATAAATTCTATCGTCGAAAGAGCAATTTTTAAGGTTCTCGCAAACTCTGACAACCTCTTATAAAAAGAATGTCTCAGCTGCTCATCAGAGAGCAACAACTCATATTCTTCCTCATCCATCCTGTTTCTAACTGTCTTAAATATATCCCAAAGCGCTGAATGTTTCTGCTTTAAAGTTTCTACCTCTTCTTTGATATTGATAATCGTTCCCTCAATGTCTTCAGCATCAAAACCTGCCAAAGCCTGATACTCATTCAAAGCGTGATTCAAATCTCCCAGTATTCCATAGTAATCAAGGATATAACCAAATTCCTTACCTTCATCCAAACGATTAACCCTTGCGATAGCCTGCAAAAGATTATGCTCTTTGAGATTTTTAGTAATATAAAGAACTGTATTCTTAGGCGCATCAAAACCTGTCAGCAATTTAGAAACTACAATTATAATCTCAGGTTCAGCTTCGTGTTTGAACTTATCAATAATTACTTCGTTGTATTTTTCTTCTGAGCCATACCGTTTCATCATAACTTCCCAGAACTTGCGCACATCATTGCTCGGCTCTTCATAAATATCTTCATTATCCTCACGAACATCTGGACCAGATATCAAAACTTCGGAGTTAACCATCCCAAATTCATCCAGATATCTCTTATACTTGAGTGCAGCCGATTTAGATGGTGTTGCTAACTGCCCCTTGAATCCTGTCCCTTTCCAGTTCTTGCAGAAATGGTCACTTATATCATAAGCGATCCTGTGTATTTTCTGGTCCGCTTCATTTAACTGATCCGCCCTTGAAAACTTCTTCTTCAAATCGACCTTCTGCTCTGCCGTTAAACCCTGCGAAACTCTGTCAAACCAGTTATCAATCGTCCTCTGATCAACTTCCTGAACAGCATGGCGACCTTCATATAAAAGCCTCAATACTGACTTATCCTCAACAGCCTGGTCAATGGTATATCTAGGCTCTATGAAACCACCAAACTTAATGGCGGTTGACTTATCTTTTTTCAATAGAGGCGTACCAGTAAAACCGATATAACAGGCATTAGGAAATACCTTTCTCATCTTGGTATGATTGGTTCCATACTGCCCTCTATGACTCTCATCCACCAGTACGAAAATATCCCTGCTCTCGTCAGTAATCTTCTTTCTGCTCAACACCGAATCGAACTTATCAATCACGGTAGTAACAATAGTCTCTTTCTGCTGTTCTATCAGTTCAAGCAAATGGCTTCCAGATTTTGCCCTCACAGGCTCCTTACCGCAATGCTCAAATGTTCGATGTATCTGCTTATCAAGGTTAACCCTATCGGTCACCAGCACAATCCTCGGATTATCTATACTATTATCAAGCGTTATTCCTTTGGCAAGCATCACCATAGTAATACTTTTACCACTTCCCTGAGTATGCCATATCACACCGCCATTTCTTCTGCCAGTTTTACTATCAAAAGTAGTTATCCGCTCAAGACTGTTCTTGACCGCAAAATACTGCTGGTATCTTGCGATTTTCTTCTCACCAGCATCGAAAACCATATATCTATGCGTCAGTTCCAAAAGCCTCTCTGGCCTGCATAAACAATACAAAACTCTGTCCTGCTCTCTAATCTGTCTGTTACCCTGTTTAAACAACTCATCGAAATACCCCCTGCATTGAGCAAATACACCAGAGAAAAGTCGATCATGATCCCTCAAAGACAGTTGCTTATTTACATTTTCTTCAACCGCCTTATCAATATCCTCTCTCTCTTTCCAGACAGCCCAGAATTTCCCAGGCGTTGCAACTGTTCCATACTTCACCGCATTAGGACTCAAAGCCATAAGCAACTGAGCAAATACAAAAAGCCTCGGAATCTCAGCCTCTCTTTGATTATTAATCTGCTGACTTACCGCCTCCCTGACAGGATCCTTCAAATCAGGTCTCTTGCATTCGATAACGCTCAAAGGTATCCCATTGACAAACAATACTATATCAGGTCGTCTCGTATCATCCCCCTCAGCCCTAATCACTGGAAACTCAGCCGTAACCTGAAACTTATTGTTTTCAATATTCTCCCAATCTATATACTTAAGTGTGAAACTCTTAGTCTCACCTGCGATAGTCTCCTCAAAGCTCTTGCCCAGACTCAGCAAATCATAAATATTCTCATTTGTTTTAACCAGACCATCATAAGGAACATCCTTCAAAGCCTGTATTGCATTGCTGACATTAGCGTTACTGAACTTGTATTCCTTACCCTTGAAATTAATCGTATTTATCTCTGCCAACTGCTTTTCTAATACCTCATCAAGCAATACATTGCTGTAGCGTCCGCCTCTGAGTTTATAAACCTCCTCAGGACAAACATACTCCCAGCCAAGATTCATCAGAAATCCCAATGCAGGAATTTGAGATATACGATCTTCTAAAAATGATGGTGTTGTCATAATTATTGCTCTATTAAAGATTTACATAATCCAATATTGACCCACTATATATAGTGTATAGCCTTCGTAGACATATAAAGACTCTAAACATCTCTTTCTTAGATATCTAATTTTATTTTAGATATCTTTAGGTAAAACATACGATTTTATATTTTACTTTAAGCCATAAAAGTAAAATATAAAAACCAGTATATTACTTTAAACTCAAGTTTTGTTATCAACGGTATCAAAATAGGCGTAAATACTCATCGAAAAGGTAGTATCTATTCCTTTTATACCCTGTTACTTCGATCAATATATTGTGGTCTTCTAAAAGTTTAACTAAATCACCGCCTGCTTTATTGGATAAATTTAATAATTCACAAGTATCAGAAATCGAAATAGATGGTTTACTGTAGAGTCTCTGAATTAGCTTACGGGCATTTTCCGCACGTTTTCCCATCTGTGATATCTTAGTATCTACTCTATTTTTAAGACTTAATATCTTTTGAAATGTATCCTTGCCCTTATTTGCAGTGGCAATTACAGCATTTAGAAAGAATTTTATCCAATGAGCCAAGTCATTTGACTCCCTAACCTTCGAAAGGGCATCGTAATAAGAAGTTCTGTTTTTCTCAAAAAAATCAGAAAGATATAATGACGGTTTAGTAAGTAATAAATTACTTGCTAAATAGAAAGTTATTAATAGACGCCCAATTCTACCATTACCATCCAAAAAGGGGTGGATCGTTTCAAATTGATAATGCGCAATCGCAGCTTTAATAAGATGTGGAACATATATTTCTTCGTTATGTAAAAATTTTTCAAAATCACTCATCAGCTCACTAATTTCTGTAGAAACAGGGGGGATGAAAGCTGCATCACTTAAATCTGAACCACCAATCCAATTTTGACTTTTCCGAAATTCCCCAGGAGATTTATTTTCACCTCTGGCTCCATCAAGTAATATTGAATGCATTTCACAAAGCAATCTTGAAGAAATAGGCATTTCTTTCAACCGCTGAACACCATGATTCATCGCTTTAACATAATTTTGGACTTCCTGCCAATCATCTCGTTTATCTGGTGCTATTTCATCTTTGTCCATTACTGCTTCATCGATTTCTGTCATAGTTCCTTCAATACGGCTAGAAGTCTGCGCTTCCTTTACTATATGCATATGTATAAATAAATCGATGTCAGGAACAATAGTAGAAAAAGCATTTAACTCACCAAGACTACGAGTAGCGTTTTCAAGTAAAACATTAATTTTTGCATCATCCCAAACCCAAGAATTATTAATCTTTGAAGGGCTAAAACTTTCGTATTGATATTGCTTGATATACTTCCCTGACTTATAATCTTTAATGTTCATTTTGATCTCTTAAATTAAATTTTTGTATTTGCAACAAATTCTTCCAATTTATAAAAATATGAAGTTAGCCGTCCTGAAAATTCTAATTGATCTACATAAGACGTACCATAAATCCTAAAACATCCGGTTCGTGATAATCGTGTAAGTAACAATTCTATTTGCTCATTATCAGATTTCAATTTTAGAGTTGCTTCATTGATGAAATCTTTCCAGAATCGACGTGTTTCTATTGATTGAATAAATTCATTACTTTTCATTTCCTTCTTTTCGTACTTAGATAGAATCGTCATTAACTTTACTTCTTTCATCGTAAGTTCATCAAGAACGTCTAAATACTCTTCATATTCATCTATATTGATTTTGTCAAATTCAAAAGTATAAGATTTAAGCATTTTTGCAAACATTTGAATTTTCTCTCTTCTTCTGGTATTCAAGGCAGCTTTTAAAGTTGCAAAATGGGCATGTAAAAAATCTTCACTTTTAATTAAATCTTCTGTAAGTTGAATTTCTCCTTCTGCAAGTTCATCATAGAAACACTTGAATCTTTCGCTCTTGATTTGTTCTATTTTTGCACATAAAAATGCATCCGTGGCATCTAAACCTGGAATTTTGCTTACCAAAGCCACAAGTGCTCTAATAGTTGGGTTATTTTTATAGCACTCAACAATAGGGATTAGTTGAGTATTTTCAACTTTCTTTTCCATTCTCTTTAATTACTCCGCACTCAAGTTCATAATCTCTAAAAGCATCTGCTATCTTATTCAAACACTTATACTCAGGAACATTCAATATATCTAAAGAATTTGCAGTATCCAACTTTACGCTTTTACGTGCTTCTAAGAGGCGACTGAGCATTGGTTCAATAATGTTTTTATCATGTTTCAAATAATCTTGGATATCTTCAATAGTTATAGCAAGACGATATCCATCTGCTGTCCCTGCTATGACAACACCCGCTTCTCTAATTTTACCTATTACGTTTGCGGAAAATGTTTTTTTAGAAGATATTCTAAATCCTTCCTTTTGAAGTTTTTCAATAAGTTCATCAGAATAAATTGCCTGTCTGTTTTTGTCTTCAAATTTTCTTGCAAATAACAATCTGCTAAGTGTCGAAGCCTGCATCCGTAAATCTTCACTTTCGCTGTCATTATTTTGTTCAATAAAATTTTTAGCCCGATTTAAACAAGTTATTTTTAATATGGAATTATTATCTTTTACTTGTTGTAAATTAGAATCTAAAGATACAATCACCTCTGGCCAGCAAATAATATCTATTTCCTTGGGACGTAGAATTTCACGAAATTTTGCTGAATAATCCCCGTCTTTTTTCTCTTCGTCAAGGCAATAAGTCAATGTTCCTGCAATCAAATCTGACAATTGAACTCCAGGAACATACTGTTCTTTGACAAAACTATGTTCATAACTTAAAGTAGGAAATAGCATCCCATCAAATTTTTTATCTAAATAACCAGTAAAACTATTCATAAAGTCCTGACCACCTAACTGGTCTGCAAAAATTTTAACATACTTTCCACTATTAATTAAATACTGATATAGCATCCTATTGATATACTTGTAAAATGACCTTTTATGTTTCAGGCCTGAATCTTTATAAATACGGTCCTTATTGATAACTAAAGCAAAATAACCAAAGGGTAAATCTTTAATCCTATCCAAATACTCTAAACGTTTTTTATGATTAGAACCAATTCTACTGCTCTTAATTGGAGCCTTACTGCATAAATCTTCAGATATTTTGGTTAAACCATTTTCTAGTTCTAAAATATTTTTATCATCTGCTACCACAGCAGCGCAGACAAACAAATTTGATACATTAGTCTTGCTAGAGTCTAATTCATTGGTTCCTGACTCATCAATATATGCATTTATATATGAGCCATTTTTTTCCATCATATCCCTTAAACTTTAACTCTTATTTTTCCTGTCAGAAGCTTTTGCATTAATCCTTTTTTTTGTTTTTTCAATGCTTCCAGTTCCTTTTCCAAAATCTCTATTTCCTTATCTGCCGAATTTAAAACAGATGCTATCTTTTGCTGTTCGTTAATTCCAGGAATTCGAAGGGCAATTTTTTTGATATCTTCAACGCCTAGTCCGAACCTTGTTGCACCATTAGCAAATCTTGAAAACTGATTTCGAACAACCTGTAACATTAACAAATCTGCTAAAAACAAACCTAAGATAAGTTTCTTTATTGGTCTCAGTATTGCCAAATGATAACCACACAGAACATTTTCTAATTCTTCTACGATCACGGTTGAATTGGCAATATCGTCAGGGGTCTCTGAGTCTTTTGTTATGATTACATCATCCAGTTTCAGAGAAAACTTGTCAATTTCTCTTACCTTAGCTGTTGCACACATAAATGGCATATCATTAGTAATATACTGGTTTTTATAAACATCCATATAATTACATAATCGCACAGGCAATTCATCATCGTGTTTTTGTTTATCAACATTACTAAACAAAGTTTCTACAATTTGATGTAACCTATACTCTTTCCACTTTTGGTTTTTGAATTCTTTAAAGCGTGTTTTTCCTGTAAGCAGTTGCTGGCTAAGCCCTTTTTTGAGTTTCTTTTTAGCCTCTATCAACTTCTCACATTTTTCTATCCCCTCATCCCACCTGCCCAATATCTCCGCAATCTTCTCCTGCTCCGCTAGAGGAGGAAGAGGGACAATAACTTTTTTCAAACTATTTGCATAAATATGAACAACAGAATGCCCCTGTCCAAGTCTCTGTTTTTGCCTGTTAGAAGAATCTATACTTAAAGTATAGGAAAGAAAGGTGCTATTAATATCTGATTTGATTTTCAAGATTATGATATCACCACCAGCATAAGCAACTTCACTACCTACATAGGCAACGGATTTGCCAATTTCTTCTGCGGTTTCACCTGAGCCAGCAAATAAAATATCACCATTTTTTATAAGACAACTTTCTTTTGCCGTTTGCTCTGTAATAAAAGAACAAAACTCTCTTATTATATAATCATGAGTAGTATAAATCTCTCCATATCTTATACATGGAATCCCATTTTCAACCAAATCTGCCTTGGAAATACCTTTTCCCTTAGAAAAATAGCCTAAACTTCCAAGTTGAGTTGTTTTCCAATCTTCTGGAATATCATCAAAAATGTATTTACTCCTTTTGCTCACAACCCCAACTCCTTTAAATAGCCATCCATTTCCTGTCTAACTAATGTCAGTTCATCTTCCAATTGCTGTATCTCTTTTTTAACCTCTGTGATGTCAACTTGCTCTTCTTCCTCAAAGGTGTCAACATACCTTGGGATATTAAGGTTATATTCATTTTCTTTTATCTCATCTATATTGGCTACATAACTATATTTATCAATGGCTTTGCGTTTACTGTATGTATTATAAATCTTATCAATATCTTCTCTCCTTAGCCTGTTCTGGTTCTTGCCGTCTTCGTATTCTCTGCTTGCATCGATAAAGAGAATATCCTTTTTCTTCCTGCCCTTTTTAAAGACAAGTATGGCTGCTGGAATACCCGTCCCAAAGAACAGATTACTCGGCAAGCCGATAACAGCATCGAGTATATTCTCATTGATAAACTGCTCCCTTATCTTACCTTCCGCACCGCCCCTGAACAATACGCCATGGGGAACAATCACTCCCACTCTTCCGTTATGCTCATTTGCTGTTTCCACCATATGGGTTATAAATGCATAATCACCCTTGCTCTTTGGGGGAACTGCTCTGTGAAAACGCCTGAACCTGTCATTGGATGCTTCATCTGCTCCCCATTTATCAAGGCTAAACGGCGGATTTGCAACCACCACATCGAACTTCATAAGATGATCTTTCTCGATAAGCTTAGGGTTACGCAGGGTATCGCCCCACTCGATCCTTGCATTATCCTTTTCGTGCAGAAAAACGTTCATTTTAGCAAGTGCCCATGTGCTTCCGTTGGATTCCTGCCCATATAATGAATAGTTCTGCGAACCTATCCTGTTGGCACATCTTACTAACAAAGATGCCGACCCGCACGCAGGGTCGCAAATTCTATCACCTTCCTCAGGCTCAACAAGCATCGACAGTAAAATAGCAATTTCAGTAGGCGTGAAAAATTCACCGCCTTTCTTGCCTGAATCTGATGCGAACCTCGATATTAGATACATATATGTATTGCCGATCACATCATGCTCACCGATAACTGATGGTCTTAGATCCAGCCTTGGGTCAGAAAAATCATCAATCAAATGCTTGAGTCTCGAATTTCTATCTTTGGTCTGTCCCAAATTATTTTCAGAATTGAAATTGATGTTCCTAAATACACCTTCTAGTTTGGCTTTGTTGGCTTCTTCAATTTCATCAAGAACTGTATTTATCAGTTCACCAATGTTCGGATCATTTCGCTTGCTCTTTATATAATCAAAGGTGCAGTTATCAGGTATGATAAATCGCTCTCGTTCAAGTCTGCGTTTGATTTTTTGCTTATCACCTTTGAACTGTTTTTCAAACTGCTCAACCTTATCTTTCCATATATCGCTGATATATTTAAAAAACAGAAAGACTAATATATAGTTCTTATATTCGCTTGGATCAACCACACCTCTAAAAGTGTCACAAGCTTTCCATGCTATGGAATTAATCTCATCCTGATTTATTTTATGATCCGCTGACATCTCTTACTCCTGTTTATTAGTTAAAACATTTAATAGCACTGTATTGATAAGTGAATCTTTGGCATCGTCCAACTTGCGAACAAGCGACTGTTCTCTTCTGCGAAGCCTGTAAATATCGGCGATGAGTTTTTGTTTTGCCATATCAGGAAGTTCAACTTCTAATTCCAAAAGATTCTTTCGATTGATACTTGGAACATAAGTACCAGCTGAAACAGTATTAAAATATTCCTGCGCAGTAGGCTGATTGATATACCAGGCAATGTATTGTGGGTCTGCAATTTGAGATTTGGTTCTCAATATGAAAAATTGAGCAGAGACAAGCACATTATCTATCTGCTCATCTATATATAAAGCATCATGTTGGAACCCCTTGGCTCTAAACAATATATCGCCCCTTCTCACCAGATTAACTTTTTTTGGATTATTAACATTTATTCTTTGAAGATTATCCCAGTCTACAACCTGATTTTCAAGTATATCTTTTAACTGAATATATAAAAATTCGCCCCTATCAGTATAATCAGGTCTTTTCCTGAGCATCAAACCTGATTTCAAATCCACAATACTTTTCAGCAACATCTTCATCTTTGCTCTATGCCTTTAGTTTCGGTATATTTTTATTGCATTTCCAATAATATACCAACCGCCTCCCAAAAGATCAACCATTAAATCAGTATTTTCTTACTGAATTTGAAAAATTTCCAAGTTGCTTCATTCATTTTCCGAACGAATGTTTCTACCAGACCTCCCAAAAACGATAGAATTCTACTGTTTTCAAAGAACACAAAACGCTCAAAATGAGCGTTTTCTAATTCAGTAAAAGCTTGTTATTTAGCCAAAAACAAAGATTTTGGTTTGTTAACGTGTTTACAAACAGTTCATAAAACCTTAGATGGACATCAGTTTACCTCTTCATTCAACTAAATTTGTAAAGTGTAACTGTTTTGATTAAAATACATCCGTAGTCGTTAATCAAACAATATCGAGGTTAAACAATGAAAGGAATTGATTCAAAAATAATCATCACTATGCCAGAACTTATGGAACAAATGGATGTATCTGATAAAACAGTTCACAGAATGATTGAAGATGGAGAGCTCCCCAATTTCACATACGGCTCAAGAAATTCAAAAAAGAAAGGCTGGCACAGCAGTGTTCTCGAACTACACGCCATCAATAAATACAATTCATCACAGTCCATCAAGCACGCCTGTAACACCAGAAATGTCATCGCTGAGGATGTGGGCATAACACTTTTCCGTGGTCGTAACAGAAGCATGTCCCATTAATCTGCTGACTTTGATAATAGGAACACCTTTTAGCAACAGCTGAGTTGCAAAGAAATGCCTTAAAATGTGAGGACCGCGTTTTTCAATACCAGATTTTATACAAGCCTTCTCAATATAGTTATAAGGGGTATGTCTGTTTAGAGGCTCACCATCTTTACGCTTGAATATAAAATCATTGGATTTGGTCTTTTTACCGTCTTTGGCATTTTCCAAAACTTCAACAGCGGTATTATTTAGACCGATTGTTCTTCTTTTTCTGCCTTTCCCAACAACTGTTATGGTTTTCCTTGAAGCATTATAATTTAACCACTTCAAATTAATGAACTCAGAAGCTCTCAAGCCGGTATTAGCAATGAATTTAATCCATGGAACCGAAATAGGGTCAGCATTTGCAACTATCAGCTTGTATTCTTCAAGACTTATAAACTTAACATTTGCAGGATCTTCTTTGAGTTTTTTGATGCTCATGACTTCATTGGGAATATTGTGGTTTTCCTGGGCATACTTGCAGAAGTTTTTGATAACACTCAAAGAGTTATTGATTGTTCTGTTAGCAAGTCCCCTTCCAATGCAGTAATTTATATAGCCGTTTACAACATTAACAGACAAATCCGTGCATAAATTAACTTTACCATCGGCATAATTTACAAAATCATCCATACAAGCCAGGTATAAATGCTCGGTTCGATAGGTATATCTGTTGGTAAGAAACTGTTTCCATTCCAACACAAGCTCATCCATATAAGGGACTTCAACGATGGTTGCATTTTTAATCTGTTTTTCTTTACGTTCTATACGTTGCTTGAATTTTATCCCATCTTGTTTTTCTCTGAAAGATTTGCTCCCTTTTTCAACTTCGCCATTGG
>CAZITB010000083.1:0-13165 GCA_964542055.1 uncultured Candidatus Kuenenia sp. | reverse complement strand
GTTATTCCCCGGTTAATTTTGATCAACCCGTCTTTGAATAAACTTCTCCCGCCCGATTCCTCAAAAACCCTTTGCATGTTATTTGCCGAAGAATCAGTATTTATCGTCTTTCTGAATCTGTCGTTTACAACAAGCAGTTCATAGATACCTGTTCGCCCGCTGTAACCGCTGTCGCGGCATTTATCACAACCTGCCCCATGATAAATATTATTGAAATCCAGATCAACTCCTTCAAGCTGATGTTTCAATTTATCAGGAACGGCAAAAGGCTCTTTACAGTTATCACATATCTTACGAACAAGCCTTTGAGCCAGAATAGCATTAAGTGAAGCCGCAATCAAATAAGCATCAACACCTATATTAACCAATCGCGTAATAGAACTGGGCGCATTATTGGTATGCAGGGTCGAAAGTACAAGGTGTCCTGTTAATGCTGCCTGTACCGCGATTCTAGCTGTTTCAGAATCTCGAATTTCACCAATCATTATAATATCAGGGTCCTGTCTCAACAGCGACCTCAGTGCCGCCGAAAAGGTCAAACCGATACCCTCTCTTGCCTGCACCTGGTTACAGAATCCAAGCTCATATTCCACAGGGTCTTCAACTGTCGAAATGTTCAGTTTATCGCCATCCATCTGGTTCAAAGCTGAATAAAGAGTCGTACTTTTACCTGACCCCGTAGGACCGGTTACCAGTATAATTCCATGGGGTAGCGATATCTGCTTTTCAAAATCACTTCTGGTATCCGCTTCCATTCCCGAATGGTCCAGACCGTGCATAATACTGTTCTTATCGAGAATACGAATAACGATCTTTTCACCCTGTGCCACAGGAAGAGTTGACACACGCAAGTCTAGCGAACGCCCTGCGACTATCACGCCGATTTTTCCATCCTGGGGCAAACGGCGTTCCGAAATATCAAGATTACTCATAATCTTCAAACGTGAAGATACCGCAGAATGCATCTTAATAGGAGCCTGCATCGTCTCAAACAATACTCCGTCAATACGGTAACGTATCCTGCTGTGCTTTTCTTTGGGCTCGATATGAATATCACTCGCCCCTTCATGCAGCGCATTGCTTATAAGGTAATTTACGAATTTAATAACAGGCGATTCACCCGCCATTTTTTCGAGATCATCGTGTTCACTTTCCTCATCCTGGATGAACTCAACCTCATCATCCATGTCGTTCATTATCTCATCAACATCATAATTGATCGCGCTGGCTTCCAGAAAATTCACGACAGAATCAATATCACTGTCCTTGCAAACAACTATCTCTGTCTCTACTTTGAGCTGCCTTTTGACATCATCGATAACAAAAACATTACCGGGCTCACTCGTAGCGACAAGAATCGTTTTACCTTCATTGATAAAACTTACAGGGATGATCCTGTTGCTCTTTATATAAGAACTTTCAAGCTTTTGATAAACCTGCTTATCAACATCCTCAGCCTTTAAAGATATAAAATTATAACCGTACAGGTTCGCTTTAGCTTCAAGAAAATCATCATCCCTGACCAGGTGAAGCTGTTTGATTATCATAGCCGCATCTGAACCGGGTTTTTCCCTCTGCAGCTGACGGATCTTTTGCAGCTGTTCATCTGTAAGTCTGCCAGAATTGCAAAGCTGATCAGCAATATCTACACGCTGGTCAGATTCTCCTTCAGGGCTGTAAAGGTTGCTCAAACCTCGTATCATATCATCACACGAATCCTCAACATTTACTTCAGGGTCCGTTTGATTTGATTTCTTTGTCAAAAACCGAAGATTTTTCATTGCATATCAATCTTTAATATTTTAACTTCACCATTTGCCTGCAAAACAACCTGGTCTTTCTCAACCCTTGCTACTGTAAAGCCGCCGACACTATCACCTTCCTGGTAAACCTGACCATCTATCATACACAGATTGCCATTGTCGGATTGTATTATACTGTCAAGTGCAAAATAGCTGTTTGTAACATTGCTTGAGATAGAGCTTGCTCCAATCCTGGAACTTACTGCCGTTTGCAGACTGAAAGGATTTCTTTGCAGATTTCCAACTTTGATCTGCTCGATACTTGAAAGCTCATCGAATTTCTTAGCTATACCATCCATTTTGGAAAATATCTCAGCTTTGATACCGCTCAATTTCGCAATTGCAAGATCGATCTCATCGGCTTGAGCTGTTGCCTGAGCACCAGCTGTTTGAGGACCCGTATTTTTTACCATCAAAAATATACTGATCGCACCTACCGCGAATAGACAAACCAGCATAACTGTGCTCCGCTTTACAGAAGATTTTTCAACCGATGTCGTCAGATACTCCTGATCTTCATTTTCAAATTCTCCGCCGACCTCTTCCTGTTCATGATTATCAATATCATCTTCACTTTCAGAAAGTACTTCCTGAAGCGATACAGATTTGTCTTGGCTATCTTCTTCGTTTTGATTCATATAATCCAGCATTTGATCACTCCACGTTTAACTTGCAACATCCTGAAAGAAAACACTCATTGTAAACTCAGCTTCAACATTTCCTCTGCCGTCATCGCCCGCTTCAATCTCAAACTGACGGATTTTCGTAATCCTGTCCAGCTTTTCAAGCTCTAGCAAAAACTTATAAAAAGAAGTAAAACTACCTTCAAGTTCCATCTTTATAGGAAGCTCTACATATCCCGAATGACCTACCAGTTTTTCGGTTTTATTTGTCTTGGGCTTTAGCCCATGCATCACAAATCTCTCAGAAACCTGCGCCAATACGTCATGGATTTGGCTTTTATGGGGCAGCTTGTTTTCAAAAAAATGTATTGCCTCTTCCATTTGTGCAACCTGCTCATCAAGATTCTGAGCATTTGCCTTTTCCCGTTCCAGCTCCGCCAACTTACTGATATCCTTTTGAAGTTGAACCTTCTGTTGTGCCAAAGCCGCATTCGCAGGCTTTATCATATAGGCCCAGCCGAAATAAACCATTCCGATCAATGCCAGGAAAAAAGTAACTTGTCTCATTCCGCTATTCATTATATCCTCGCTATTGCTAAACTCCGTTAATCTTCAAAGAATCTATAAACTCTTTTGTTAAATCCACTTTCTCCGCCAACTCCGTTGAAATTTTAAACATTCGAACCGAGCTGTCTTGGTTTTTCCCGTTTTTAAACTCTTTAGTATAAATCAGGTTAATACCCTTAAAAAGTGCGCATTTATCCAAATTCGCTATATAGTCTGCCACTTCACCATCACTGGGTGCGATACCTTCAATCTCGATCTCCGTATTCAAAACTTCTTTAGTCGCTTGCGAACTTTGTGCCTTGGCATATCCCCCTTGCCTGGTCGCCGATGCCCTGGTCTTTTTCTCCGAAAGCCCGGTACGCAAAATCGAAGTACCAGAAGGCAAATTATTCGTTAAAGCTGCAATCACTATACTTCTGGGGGTATCTTCCAGAAGTTCAACCGCAGTCAAAGCCGTTTGCATCATTTCCTTGCGTTTGGTCTGAAGCTCCTCAAATCGCTGAATATCTTTCTGAGCCTCTGTCATCTTTTCTGCAACTTTTTGAGCCTGCTTTGAAAGAGCACTTTGCCTTACTTTAATAATACTAAAAGTACCGCCAAGTGCCCCAAGCATCATTATACAAAGAAACAGGTAAATCCAGTTTGTTCTGTTAGACTGTTTCTTCTGAATATAATCATCAGGTACAAAATTAATATTCGCCATAAATTACCTCATCTAATCTGACAAACTAAGCCCGAAAGCTGTAGTCCAGCCTTGTCTAATGCCGCGTCTGTCTATTAACAATTCACCTGCTTGATTTACCTCAACTGCTGCCAGAACATCACCGATCTGTGCAGGTATATGCATCTGCTTAGCAAGTATTGCAACTTTTTCACAGATAGTTTTATCAACATTCCTTCCTGATAAAAACAATAGCTTGCCAACCTCAAGACCTGTCTCCATCGATTCAAAATACCTCAAACATGCCGCAAGTTCAGCCAGAAGATTATCACCGGCCGCATCTGTTTTAAGCTGATTGAAACCCAGGGGAATAACCCTTGCAAACAAAAGGTTGGAATGTTTGGTCATAATTATATTGCTGTGGTTGGCTCCAATATCGAGAAGCATCGCTACCAAATCCGAATCAGCCGTTCTTCTTGCGAAAAAATTAATATAGGCTCTTGTTATAGCCAAGGGCCATACACTCATACTCTTTAAATTGAGACCTGCTTTCTCAAATATCGCAAGGTGTCTCTCAACCTTGACCTTGTCTGCCGCCATCACCAGGACATCACGCTTTGACTTACCTTCCACAGCATCATTACAAACACATTGCACCATCGCGTCGTCTGGATTGAAAGGCAGCTTCTTTTTGATAGATTCAAAAGCACCTCTTTCGATATCCTGTTCATTTTTGCTGATTTTAACATGTTGGATATAAATATCATCAGAAGACATCGTGCTTATTGCTGTTCGGGATTTAAAAGTGCCTTCTGAAAGCATTTTTTTTATCGAACGAACCGCCCATTTCTGCCAGTCAGGCGAGCCTGCTTTCATACCTTCAGGAACCCGTTCACTTCCTGCCTCTAACAACAAAGGTAGCCTGTTACTGTTACTCAGCTGAGCCATTTTCAAATAACTGCTGCCTAGGTCAACACCTATTGTTGAGGTTTCCTTTTTGAATAATGATAAAACCATCAAAAATCCATTTCCTATAATTCGCTATTCCGTATCAATATGATTTCGACACAACAACCTTGTTGTATAATCAAAACATTTGACACAAACTCTCTGCGAGATATACATATTCACAAGTAAAATATAAAAAATCACCGCGATATATGCAAAAATGATAATGAAAAAGATTTTAAGGTCTGATAAAAAGGCTGTTATTGGCCCGAGAAAAAACTATGAAGGATTTTTATTCTGATTTAAGCTCTCTTGTCATCAAACAATTTATCGCATCCTTGATTGAAACCTCTTCGAAAAGGACCGAATAAATTGCACTTGATATAGGCATTTCAACATTATATTTCTTCGCAAGTCCGATAACTGATTTGCACGTAGAAACCCCCTCAACCACTGAATGTGTCGCTTTTAAGGCCTGATCAACACTTTCGCCCCTTCCGATTCTTTCACCAAACGACCTGTTGCGCCCGCTCGGAGAAATACATGTCGTTACCAGATCACCCAAACCGCTAAGCCCCGCAAACGTCTCTTCCGTCGCACCCATCGCAATCCCAAGCCGTTTTATCTCAGCTAGTCCCCTCGCAAGCAGCGCCGCTTTCGCATTATCGCCCGCCTTCGTTCCGTCCACGGCACCGGCAGCAATCGCAATTACATTTTTCATCGCCCCCGCCAGCTCTACTCCCACAACATCTGTATTAGTATAAACCCTAAACCAATTAGTGCTGAAACTTTCCTGTATCTCGCGCCCTTGCGACTCATCATCACAACCAACCGATGCTGTCGCCGGAAGCCTCCGCGCCAACTCATCAGCAATCGTAGGGCCCGATAATACCGCAACAAGCGTCTCTTTCCCCAAAACATCCTTGATAATCTCACTTGGCCTCAATAAGGTACCGTTCTCGATGCCCTTTGCAACCGAAACTATAGGCACTTTACCAGGATAATACTTTTTCAATCTTGTCCATACCGAACGGTTAAATTGGCATGGAACCGCCGAAATTATCAACTGGCAATTTTTAAATACTTTACTGTCATCAGCCTCTAACTTCATGCTATCAGGCAACTTATAACCCGGCAAAAAAAGCGTATTCTCCCTTTTTTCGCTCATCACTTTTATATGCTGCTCATCATGCCCCCACATGGTTACATTGCCCCCGTTTGCTGCAAGGATCATCCCGCAGACAGTGCCCATCGCTCCATCACCGATAATTATAACATTTCTAAGCATAAACAGAAAAATACCCCAATCTGATAAATTTTGCAATACAATACCTCAAATAAGGATATAAAAAAATCAATAATTTAGTTATCTCACTGCAAAATTTTCCCGAAAATATGATTAATAAAATAAAAAAAGGATTTAGACAATGATTGAAATTAATTCGATTCTTGAAAAAGCAGTAGCATCAGGTGCCTCAGACATACATATCGTTTCGGGCATGCCGCCGATTATCAGGATAAATACCGAACTGATCATGATGCAGGATTTTAACGATATCACTCACGACCAGGCGTGGCAAATGCTCACTACAATTGCCGGCGACCGCAATATGGCAACACTATCCAAACATTTGGATGTCGATTTCGCTACTACCATCGAAGATGGAACCCGTTTCCGTGTAAATGCCCATTTTCAGAAATGCGCTATTGCAATTGCTCTTAGAACCATTCAATCTGACGTTCCCCCTATTGACAATTTGGGCCTGCCTCAGAATGTAAAAGAACTAACAGACTTACCTCGCGGGCTCGTCCTTGTAACCGGCCCTACCGGTTCAGGTAAAAGTACAACATTGGCATCAATGATAGATACCATTAACACCAATATGCCAAAACATATCATAACTATCGAAGACCCTATAGAATATGATATGACCTCTAACGCTAGCCTGATTGAACAAAGAGAAATAGGCCAGGACTGTCCATCATTTGCTTCTGGACTAAAACATGCCCTCCGTCAGGACCCGGATGTCATCTTAGTCGGCGAAATGCGAGACCTCGAAACAACAAGCGCAACCATAACAGCCGCAGAAACAGGCCACCTTGTCTTTTCTACTCTCCACACCGTTAACGCTGCACAAACAGTTGAACGAATTATAGACATCTATCCTTCCGGCCAGCAAAACCAGATACGTTCTATGCTGGCAAATACACTACAAGCGGTAGTTTCACAAACTCTGGTCAAACGTATCGACAGACCGGGTATGGTTCCCTGCGTGGAACTTATGCTTTGCACCCCAGCCGTTAGAAACTGTATTCGTGAAGACAGAATTTATGAGATAAACAACATACTTGATACTGGTAGAAAATTAGGCATGCAATCTCTGGATCAGTCTCTTGCAGACATGCTCTCGCGCGGTTATATATCCATCGAAGATGCACTGGCAAAAGCAAAAGATCCAAAAAAATTCGAAAAGTCTCTCACCTACCAGCAAAACTTTTCAAACCAACCAGCTTAGTATAAGTTCAGTCACGGCAGCAATAAAACAATAAAAGCTCTATTGCGGTAGCACTGAGATAGGAACTTCACAACAGCTGGTCGCCCAAACAACCGAATAATGTCTAAATTATGATCAAATTCTCCATTTTTCCATAAATGCTCATGTATCATTGACCATCGACACCGGTTTTCGTATAATACCCTCAATGACAAAATTTAATGACAAAGATTCCTTATTTTCCCAGTCAGAACAGGCCCAAATTGATGCCAATGCCCCTTTGGCGGTTCGCATGCGTCCAAAAACGCTTGAAGACTTCTTCGGCCAAACACATATTGTCGGCCCAAATCGCCTGCTAAACAGAATGCTAAATGCAAAAACAGTTACAAGCCTGATTTTCTTCGGCCCTCCCGGAGTTGGAAAAACCACCCTGGCCCGCATCGTTGCAAATTACGCAAACGCAAAAATGCAGTATCTAAGCGCCCCGGCTGCCTCTGTAAAAGACATCCGGGAAATCATCGCAAAAGCCAAGGACCGCCTAATCCTGAACAAGGGCAAAACAGTTCTGTTTATTGATGAAATCCACCGCTTTAACAGGGCTCAGCAGGACGTTTTGCTTGATGATGTTGAACGCGGGGTAATCATTTTAATAGGAGCCACAACAGAAAACCCTTACTTTTCAGTAAATTCACCTTTAATTTCACGCAGCACAGTTTTCCAGTTCGAACCGTTAAAACCCCAGGATCTTAAAGACCTCATAAATCGTGCTCTATCGGACAAAGAAAGAGGTTTTGGCAATTTTAACATCCAAATTGCCACCGATGCCTTGGAATTCTGGTCAGTCATCTGTGATGGCGATGCCCGCCGCGTATTAAACGCCCTGGAAGTCGCGGTTCTATCACAACAACCTTCAAAAGATAAAAACATTAACATAACTCTGGAAATTGCCAAAGAATCGGTCCAGAAAAAGTCGTTGAATTACGACCCATCCGGCGATACTCACTACGATTTAGCAAGCGCTTTCCAAAAATCAATGCGAGGCAGCGACCCTCAGGCCACGGTTTACTGGCTCGCCAGAATGATCGCTGGCGGCGAAGACCCTCGCTTTATCGCAAGACGAATCGCTGTCTGTGCTGCCGAAGATGTTGGAAATGCCGATCCCGTTGCCACAATGCTCGCCGCTTCTGCAACCCAAATTAGCGAATTTATTGGCTTTCCAGAGGCACAATTACCACTGGCGCAAGCCGCTATTTACATCGCCTGCGCTCCAAAATCAAATGCATCTGCATCAGCTATATGGAATGCCCTTTCAGACGTCAAAAACGGCCTGACGATTCCCGTCCCTTCTCATCTAAAAGATGCTCATTATGCAGGTGCAAAAAAACTTGGACATGGATTGGGATATAAATATCCTCACGATTATTCAAATTCTTTTGTTGCACAGGACTATTTGGGTGTTAAAATAGATAAAAAATACTACGACCCCACTGAAAATGGCAGGGAAAAAAATATCAAACAATATTTACAAATGCTGGAATCTTTCAAAAAAAACAGTAAAATAGACGATAAACCACAAGGAACTTAAAAGGTAATTTAATGGACAAACAAAAATTCAGAGTGGAACTAAAAAACCGGCTTAGCCAGATGTCTGAAGCCGACAAAAAGCTGCAGAGTCAAAATATCTGTAGTAAATTGACCCAAATGCCTGAATTTAAAAAAGCCGGCCTTATCATGATCTTTTTGTCCTTGCCTCATGAGGTCGACACAACACCGATCATTTTATGTGCCTGGCAGCAAGGCAAATCTGTCTCTGTTCCCAAAGTTTCTTGGCAGCAGAGACACATGTTACCAGTACAGATCAACTCCCTCGAAACCGGCTTTTCAACCGACGGTTACGGACTAAAAAACCCCGTAACTGGTGTCCCGGTTCCCCTCGAAGATATCGATCTTGTTATCACACCGGGCCTGGGTTTTGACAAAAAAGGAAACCGCTTGGGCAGAGGCGGCGGATACTTCGACCGTTTCTTCTCAAACGAAAATTTAAAAGCAAAAAAATGCGCCATCTGTTTTTCACAGCAGGTTATCGACCATGTCCCAACCGATGATCACGATGTCCCTATCGACTGCTTGATCTCAGACAACATGGTCATGCGTTTTAAGTAAATGTTAATTTCGAAAAAGGATTTTTAAAATGGCATTGAAGCTCAATTACAAACCATATACAAGAAGAAGCAGAAAAAATAGAAGAAGCAAAAAGGTTTTAACTTTTCTCTTCCTGCTAATTATTTGCATCGCTGTGGTATTAACTGTTAAATCTTTCCAGAAAGATCCCCAGCCCCAGCAACCACCTGTCAACCTGACACAACTCCAACCAGCACCTTCGGAAAAACCTGCTCAGCGAAATTCCATCGAAATGCCGCCCCAAAATGCTTCTAACATAACTTCCGTCGATACTCCAACCACACCAACTCCCCAGCCCGAAGTTCAAATAGAAACTCCTGTTCAGCCGGCGTCCTCTTCGCAGAACTCTGCAACTTTGGCCCAGCTACAGCAAATCGAAGCAAAAGCAAAAGAACTCATCAAAGATAGAAAGATCATCGAAGCTCGCGACATCCTCAATGAAACCCTGAAATTGCCCTTGACTGCACAACAAAGAAACGACCTCAAAAGCATGCTCGCCTCCTTTTCCGATATATGGCTCTTTTCCGACAAAGTCCTGCCAAAAGATAACATCTGCTCGATCTACCAGGTCCAGTCCGGCGAAGTCCCCTCAATGATCGGCCAGAAATTCGACTTGCCCTGGCAATTCATCCTAAAGATCAACAACATCGACGACCCCAAAAGACTATGGGCCGGTGCGAAGATCAAAGTCGTAAAAGGCCCCTTCACCGCAAAAATTTACCGTTCAACATTCACAATGGACGTTTTCATCCAGGATACTTACGTCAAATCATACAAAGTCGGCCTCGGCAAAATCGGCCCACAGGGCAACCCAACCCCAACCGGCCTCTGGAAAGTTAAAAGCCACGGAAAAGGCAAACTCATCAGACCACCATGGCCGGACCCCGTAACCGGCAAATTTGTCTATTACGAAGACTCCGACTACCCACTGGGCGAACGCTGGATCGGACTCGACGGAATCGATGGACAAGCCAAAGGCAGAAACGGCTTCGGAATACACGGCACTAACCAGCCCGAATCAATCGGCCAATTCGCTTCCGACGGCTGCATAAGAATGCTCAACGAAGACGTAATCGAATTCTACAACATGGCAACCGAAGGCCTAACCGAAATACAAGTTGTCGATTAACGAAAGCGAGTATCTATGCCCCGCAAAAACACAGGACGAATCAACACATACGCCCTGGCCGGTTCCGCATTGATTCACCTGGCAGTAATCACCGCATTCGCACTTACCCAATTCTCGCACCTGCCCCCTGCCCAGCAAACCGCCAAAACCGTACTAACCCTCCAAGCCCAGCAATCCTCAATACTGGAAAACAAAATCTACCCAAAGCCAAACATCATCCGCCCTGAACCACAAAAACCAAGTTTAGAAAACCTGAACATCCCCTCCGACTTCACACCACCTGCCCAAAAAACCAAAACTCAAAAAACAGCACCAACCGAAATAGATACATTTCTAAACGACGTCTCATCCCCCGTCCTCGACAACATAGAATTTTTCGGAACATCAACCGCATCCAAAAGAGCCTGCTACGTCGTCGATGCATCCGGCTCCATGCAAGGCCACTTCAACTCCGTCAAAGCCCATCTTATCTCCTCAATCTCGGCCTTCCAGCAAAATCAATACTTCTCAATAATATTCTACTGCGACAACAAAATCATATCCCTGCCAAATTCCGGCTTCCTCCGCGCCTCCACAAAAAACATCGCCCAAGCCCGAACTTTCATAAACTCCATCCGCCCTTCAGGCCCAACCAAAGCGATCCAGGCCCTCAAAACCGCCTGCCGCCTGGCCTCCGAACACGACAGCAGCTCAGTAATATTCTTCCTCACCGACGGCTTCGAACTGGCCCAAACCAACCCCGAAACATTCGTAACCGACATCATCGACTACAAAAACGCAACCGCCCCAAAAACCCCGATCAACACCATCGGCTTCAAAGACAACGAAAAATCCAACCAGATACTATCCCAAATCGCCGCCCAGTCAAACGGACGGTCCGTTATCGCAAATTAAGGAGACAACTTGAAAACCATACTTCTCACAATTCTGTTTTCAGCTTCCGCCTCAGTCGCTGCCCAGCCCCAAGCACACGCAGAATCATTCTACACACACTTCATACTCGCCGGCGGCCCCATCGTTTGGCTCCTGCTCATCCCCATGTCCATCATCACAATCTACCTCGCATTAGACCTGGCAATCTCCATAAACCGCAAAAAAATCGCACCACCAAACATCACCGACCACATCATCGAACTCATTAAAAAACACCCAGACCAGCAATGGCTCATCCACGTCAACAAAAATAACGACTTCATCAGCCGATCCGTCGCAAAGATCATGCACATGACACACATCCCGCGAACAGAACTCGACCGCCTGATGTTCGAAAACATCGAACAACAAGCCTACAAAATCCTCCGCAAAATCGAATGGGCAAACATAATCGGCAACGTCGCACCAATGATCGGCCTCTTCGGAACCGTCTTCGGCATGATAAAAGCATTCAACGGAATCGTCATCGCAGGCGGCCAGCCACAACCCGCACACCTCGCCGAAGGAATCTCACTCGCGCTGGTAACAACATTCTGGGGCCTGCTCGTTGCAATACCAGCCCTCGCCATCGCCGGTATCTTCCGCAACCGCCTCGAAACACTAACCGCCCAAGCCGTCTCTCTCTCCGAAACGCTCATCCCAACACTCCGCCAAAGCCTCAAAAGCGAAAAAGACTACCTCCGAAAACTAACTCTCCAGAACCGAACCGAAACCGAAAAACAACCCCAAAACCAGCCGGAAAACTCAAGCTATGTATAACCGCAGACCATTGAATAACTCCGGCTCACCCACCTTCAATATGACTCCCATAATAGACATCGTCTTTCTGCTGATAATCTTTTTTATGCTCGTCTGCCAGTTCATCGTCGCCGAAAACTTCGAAGTTGATGTCCCCGACAAAATCCAGAACGCCCAGAAAAAACTCGACGACAAACAAATGGTCGCAACCGTAACAATAACTTGCGACCGCGACAACAACATCATCTTCGCAGCCGGCTCAGAAAAGATCACCGCCGACTCACCCGAATCTATCGCAAACGCCATCGCCGCCGCCATCAACATCCAGCTAAAACCCATCGATTCCGACAAAAAAATCGTCGCACTCCGAATAGACAAAGACATCACATACAAACACTCCCAAATCGCCCTGGCCGCCGCAGCAAAATCAATCGCAACCAACATCCAGCTAGCCGTCATCCAAACCCCTTGACCCGTAACCGCAAAGTGGGCACCGCCCACCATTTACACAAGCCGCATCTTATCAATCCCAACATCGCCCAGCGCAAAGCGCAAGCAACCCGAAATAAACTCAATCCCAACAGCGCAGAGCGCAAGCAACACGAAAATAAGCTCAATCGCAGCAGCGATGAGATAAAACCAAGCAAATGGTTAAGGGCGACAGATCAAAAACAAATTTTCAAAATCTGCGCTTGAAATTTTTTCACTTTTTTCAATTTTCCACTTGCCGCCTGAAACGCCCTATCCCCCTTACACACATTAAGGCACAAATCCAGAAAGAACGAATCAACATTCCACCCCACACCTACTCCCCCGACTGTCATTCCTGCGAAGACAATCCAGACCAATAAAACAGCATTCCAGAAACCACACTCGCTGCCGTCTGATTTTGCTGTTGATAAAGCTCCAAAATACTGTTATGATTAGCCACCCGAAAGAGCATTTGAAAGAGAGTATTCCCAAATTCAATAAGTTGAATGGAAAAAGAAGTGATGACATGTTTGAAGCAGCTGTGCAAAAACGATCGTATATCAAAAAAATAGGTAACTGTCCCAATCCTGTTCGGCACAGGAGTTGCTCTTTGTAAA
>CAZITB010000082.1:0-13600 GCA_964542055.1 uncultured Candidatus Kuenenia sp. | reverse complement strand
AGCTGCTGCCGGCATTAAAAAAGGAGAACATGCCAGCGATCAGAAGAGTGGCTTTGTGGTGGGTGACAGTAAATGGGCCCGCGAAAATCGAGCATGCTTCACCATGAAAGCCGCCGCAGTTGGCCGAAAAAACCGAATTTTCAGCAGAATAACCTTTGCCAAGTTCCGTGCCCTGACCGACAAAAACCTTATCGAGTATGACGTTGTCGAGGATTTTAGCACCGCTTTGAATTATAAAATCTTTGGCAATGACATTTGCCCCGATCCTTACCATTGCCGAATCTGTGCTGTTTATCGAACCGTTTTCGAGACGGTTTACCCCTTCGAGTACGGCATTTGGGCCGACTTTTATGTTTTTCAAGGTGCCGCAGTTCATTATCTTAGTTCCATGGCCGATCATGCCGATGTGATTTTCAACCGAGCTGGTATAAGAATCGATCAGCGAACTCAATTTTTCTATCAATCTATTCCTGTGGCGGTAATTGGCCATCAGGTATGCGATTTGGGCGGAGAGTTTATCAAAAATTTTAATTTCACGCCCCCCCGCCTCGATCATCACTTTTGGCTGGGCACCGTTTCCAAATGATGATTTTCCCTGAACCGCCAGGTATGTGATATTTGTCAGGACACAATCATTTTGGACATCATAATTTGCAAGGGTGTGAACGTTGTTGATGTAGGTATTATCGCCGATTATGCAATTGTGCAAAGAAGAGTTGTATATGCCGCTTGGAGATTCGAAACCTGCGACAAAACATATTGGTTTGCTAAATACGCCGAGTCGGATATCTCCGAAAAAGTTAACATCCCTGACAGATGAGGTCGAAAAACCGTCTGAAACAAGAACCCTGCTCCAATCCGGGCATTTGCAACCGGCATCGATTAATTGTTTTATCTGCAGTTCAGAAATTTTTTTGTAGTTTCTGGACATATATTGATTTCTCCGGAAAAACATTTTAAGGGGGTATTTTAACGATATTCAATCTAATAATCAAATATAGTTTCAAATGGCAAAAAAATAAGATAAAATCGGCACAAAAAGAGAAATTCCTGAAAAAATGCGTGAAATTCATCACATTTCCGATAACATAGCCGCATGATTGATATCGATGTCCAAATTTGCGAATCTTATGTCGATAAAGACAGGCTTGTAAAGCTGGCAGAATATATATGCGACCAGTTTGGTCTGCAAGAACCTGAGATAAATATTTGCGTAATGGACAATTATTCGACAAAAAATGCCAATAACAAGTATCTAAGCCATGATTATGTGACGGATGTAATAAGTTTTGATATGTCCGATGATCAGCATAAATGTTTCGATATTATCGTAAATGGCGAGCTTGCGATGGAAAAGGCCCGGGAATTGGGTCATTTGCCTTTAGCTGAGTTGGCACTGTATATGACACATGGAATGCTCCATAACCTGGAATTCGATGACAGCGACGAAGAAAAAGCTGAAAAAATGCATTTAAAAGAAGATGAAATTTTACAAGCTGTTGGTTTTGGAGTAGTATATAATGACAAAAATTCGGGTGCATAACAGGATGCTTCCGAGATATGATTGTTTTTCGAAAGGTTTAACGAAGTGGATGACGTTGGTTGGCCGTTAACGGCTATTGTTTTATCTACAGGGGCGGCTTTTTTCTTTTCCCTGCACAAGTTAATTTTACAAATGTTCTCAAAAGTCAGGCTTAGCGAAGCTTATAAAGAAGCAGATATGCCAAATCGCTCTGATGAAATCAGCGACAATGATGAAAAACTGGTAATGGTTTGTTCGCTTTACTGGAGGCTGGCGAATATCTGCATATTTATTTCGCTTTTGTGGTTTTTATATGACGGCAACGGAGCAATTAAGCCGATGGACTTTTTGTTCCTTTTTGTAGCGGCTGCTATAATTTCAATTTTCAATCTTGTCGTACCGTTTGCCTGGGCCAAGTACAGCGGCGAATACATCTTGATGCGGACCTATCCATTTCTCAAGTTTGTTGTAGCGATGGCAAAACCGCTTGATCCTGTTTTTAAACTCAATGATATCATTGTCAAACGCTTATCAGGTCATGCAGAGTCAACCCCTGAAGAAGAGCAGGAAGAACGCCATGAAGAGTTTTTGACGGTTGTCGAAGAGCAGATGATGGATGGTGTGGTTGACCAGCAGGAACAGATCATGATCAAACATGTCTTGGAACTTGACGAAACCACCGCAGAGGAGATAATGACTCCCAGAACAGATATGGTTGCTATTGAAGTCAATAGTGATTTTAATAAGGTTATCGAAGTTATCACAAACGCCGGACATAGCCGAATACCGGTTTATGAGGAAAATATCGATAAGATCATCGGAATGGTTTATGCCAAAGACATGCTCAAGATGTTCGGGCAAAATGCCGAAAAGTTCGATCTTCGCGATCATATTCGAAAGGCTTTTTTCGTACCCGAAACAAAAATATTGAATGTTCTTTTAAATGAATTCAAGGCTCGCAATCTACATATAGCAGTTGTACTCGATGAATACGGCGGCACTGCCGGAATAGTTACCATTGAGGACATTCTCGAAGAAGTCGTAGGTGAAATCGAGGATGAATACGAGACCCCTGCACCTAAGTCAATATATGTCATCGATGACAACACCGCCGATGTTGATGCGAGGATCAATATTGATGAGCTTAATTCTGAGTTGGATATAGATCTGCCCGAAGATGAAGATTATGATACCCTTGGCGGTTTTGTATTTTCTTACCTGGGATACATCCCTGAGCCTAACGAAGAATTCGAGTACGATAATGTTAGATTTAGAATTACTGAGGCACAAGAACGGTCGGTTAAGAGACTGACCGTCCAGAAACTGCCTAAACTTGAAAACGGAAACGGCAATGGATCAAAGTAGTTTTTCCAGGCGGAATCAATGATAGAAAAAGATGTTGGAATATGCATCCGCAAAGTTGATTATTCCGATACCAGCCAGATACTGACTTTCTTTTGCAGGGAAAACGGCAAGGTTTCCGGTATCGCCAAAGGCGCAAAAAGAAGAAAATCGAAGTTCGGCGGAGCTGTTGAGCTGCTTTCTATTGGTGAGCTGCTTTTTTCCAATTCGCCAAGCGAAGGTTTGGCAGGCATAAGGGAATTTTCGCCGCAGGGCAGGTTTATCGGTTTGCGAAGGTCGCTGCTTAAGATGAACAGCGGGATGTTCGCCGCTGAACTGGTCAATCATTTCAGCCAGGAACACATGGAGTTTGAGCAGCTTTTCGATATTTTTTGCCAGCTGCTTGATAATTTGCAAACGGCTGAAAATGATCCCCAGACTCTGACAGCTTTGATAATCTTCCAGTTAAGTCTTTTAGAATGCAGCGGTATTGGAATGATACTGGACCGCTGTTCAAATTGCGGAAATAAAAAGTATCTGGGGCCTTATATCAGCCCCCAAGCCAATGGCTTAATCTGCAACGACTGCCAAATGACTTTCATTGACAAAGTGCGGCTTTCAAACAAAGCAGTATCAGCTTTAACTAATCGAGCGGGCTTAACCAAAAGCGATTGGAACACACTATGCGAAATTGAACGTGCGTTGGTACATTATTTCAGCCAGATAATGCACAAACAACCGATGCTTGCAAATTATTTCAACAAATTAAGTTAGCGCATAAAAAACGGTATGGACACTTTTATATGCCCATACCGCAGGAGGAGATGTAATGACGTATATTTTTATCAGCGATAATTTCATTAAATAAATGTTTAAAACATCTATTTAAATATACTAATCTTGCAGGTAAATGTGCGAAAAAAAAAATGAAAAATTTGCCATTTTCCTTGTAAAATCTCCCTTTATGAACAAAATATGGTGAAGAGCCCTAAAGAATACTCCAGAAAGGCAATAAAATGGCGAAGATTAAACCTAAAGTAGATTACATCCCACCTTTTTGCATTGAAAAACAGGCTCCCCCTACCGGCCTGATCGTTTTCGGGGCATCAGGCGATTTGACCAGGAGAAAAATCATTCCTGCCATTTACCAGCTCAAAAAACAGGAATTGCTTGGAGACAATTTTTACATTCTCGGCTGCGGCAGGACGGAAATGTCCGATGATGATTTCAAAAAAGCGGCATGTGAAGCGGTCCAAGAATCAGAATCTGATAAACAAGCAGTAAAAAACTTCTGCAGCAATTGTTTTTATATCACCGGACAATACGATCAGCAGGAATATTATAAGCGAATCGCAAACAAACTTGCCGATCTTGACGAAAAATACAAGACTAAGGGTGCGCACATCTTTTATCTTTCACTCCCGCCCACTGTTTTTCTTACCGTCTCTGACAATCTTAAAGAAGCCGGCCTGACAAAAGGTCTCATTGAGCAAAGGGAAGGTTACCCCCGAATCGTTATCGAAAAGCCTTTCGGCCAGGATTACGACTCGGCACTCAAACTAAATAAAAACCTGCATAAGCATTTTCACGAAAAACAGATTTACAGGATAGATCATTATCTCGGCAAAGAGACCGTGCAGAATATTTTAATGTTCAGATTCGCTAATACAATCTTCGAGCCGATATGGAACAGGAATTACATCGATAACGTTCAAATAACTATAGCTGAACATCTGGGGGTCGAACACCGTGGAGGCTATTACGATAATTCAGGTGCTTTGCGCGACATGTTTCAAAATCATATCATGCAGATCGTTAGCCTTATAGCTATGGAGCCGCCAGCCGTTTTCGAAGCTGACCAGATAAGGGATGAAAAAATAAAGGTTCTGCGGTCGGTACGTCCTTTAGATGAAAGCACCATCAAAACTGATATTGTCAGAGCCCAGTACGGCCCGGGCCAAATCAAAGACAAACAAGTGCCCGGCTATAGGCAGGAAGAAGATATTCCCAATGATTCCACAACAGAGACATACGTTTCGGCAAAGTTAAATATAGACAACTGGAGATGGGAAGGAGTACCATTTTTTGTTCGTACCGGCAAAAGGATGAACAAGAAAGTTTCAGCAATTGCTATCAAGTTCAAAAAGGTGCCGCATTCGATGTTCGCTTCTTCTGGAATAGAATCGCCCGAACAAAATGTCCTGCTCATGAGGATACAGCCCGAAGAAGGCATATCTTTAAAGTTCCTGGCCAAAAGACCCGGAGCCAAAACGTGCATGGGAACAATCAACATGGATTTCGACTACTCGGAGCTTTTCGGTGTCAGCCCGCCCGAAGCATACAGCAGATTGCTGCTTGATATCATGACCGGCGACCAGACCTTATTTGCAAGAAGCGACCAACTGCTCCAGTCATGGAAGTTATATACCCCCGTTCTGGAACACTGGGCTAAAAATGAAGCACCTTTATATGAATATCCATCCGGAAGCGACCAGCTGCCGGAAAAAGAACGGTTTATGGCACACCACCAGTGGATGGAAGTTTAACAAAACATTTGAAATCGGGATACTTGACAGCTATAATGCGAAGCTAATTTGAAAGGATTTTACGTGAGCGTTGAAAAAGATTTCAGTTTATATATTCGTGACATTCCCAACTGGCCCCAGCCGGGTATCATATTTCGTGACATAACCCCCCTTTTGGGCAACCCCGATATTTTCCCCGCTGTGGTCGAGGCAATGTGCGAACCTTTCAAGAATAAGGGTATCAAATATGTTGCAGCGGTCGAGGCCAGGGGTTTTATTTTCGGCGCGGCCATTTGTGAAAAACTTTCCGCCGGTTTTATACCGATCCGCAAAGCAGGTAAGCTGCCCTTCGAAGCTGAATCTTTGACATACAGCCTCGAGTACGGCACCGACACAATCCAGGTTCACAAGGACGCCCTTTCAAAAGGTGATCACGTTCTGCTTGTGGATGATCTGCTAGCTACCGGCGGTACAATGGCCGCTGGTGCCAAACTGATTGAAAAGATCGGGGGAAAAGTTACAGGCATGTCTTTTTTGATCGAGCTTTGTTTCCTCAACGGCAGGGAAAAACTCAAAGATTACGATATTAATGTATTAATCAAATATTAAGGTAAATTGATGAAGCACATGGAAGTTAAAGTTCCCGCGGTTGATCAGTCAAGCTATCCTATTTATATCGGCTGCTCAAATCTTGGACAGGCACTGCCGATGATAAATGAAAAATATCCCGGCAAATCAAAGTACATAGTCACAGATTCGAATGTCGCAAACGCAGGAATTGTTCAGCAATTTGACCGTCATGGCGAAATAGAAATTTTCGTTATCGATCCGCCCGGCGAAATTTCCAAAACTATTGATACGGTAATAAAGATAACCGAAACCATGGAAAAATCGTACCTGGGCAGAGACAGCGTTGTAATTGCTATCGGTGGCGGAACTGTGGGTGATATGGCTGGCTTTGCTGCTTCGATTTTCAAACGCGGTGTTCCTGTGGTCCAGATTCCGACAACAACAGTCGCCCAGGCTGATTCTGCGGTAGGCGGTAAAACCGGTGTAGATTCGAGCTTGAGCAAAAACGCATTCGGCACGTTTCACTATCCCCAGATGGTCTTTATTGATGTTGAGACACTCATTCCCCTCGATAAACGACAATATCTGGCAGGTTTGGTTGAATCGGTAAAACATGCGCTCATAGCTGACGAAACATACTTTGCATTCATCGAAGAAAATATTGACAAACTGTTACTCAAAGATTTGCAGATTCTCGAAGCTATAGCACAAAAGAACTGCCGAATAAAAGCCCGAATTGTTGAAGAAGATCCCACCGAAAAAAACCAGAGAAGAATCTTAAACTACGGCCATACTATCGGCCATGCGATTGAATCGGCGAGTAATTTCAGGCTGCTTCATGGTGAGGCGGTAGGCATTGGAATAATCGGTGCGGGCTTGATAGAAAAAAAACTCGGTCTTTCCAGTGATATGCAATTTGAACGCGTAAAAAGTTTGCTCGAAAACTTGCAAGTACCAACAAAAATTCCCGGCGGTGTTCCAGCTGACAAAATATTGGAATTGATAAAAAGAGATAAAAAAGCAATCAATAAATGGCCCCTATTCGTATTAATCGATCAAATCGGAAAAGCCCGATGCGTAAATGGACTATGGGCACATGAGGTTGATCAAAAATTAATAGAAAACATTTTGCCCGAACTTTACTGAAGCGCAAACTCAAGAAATCATATTTGCGAAATTGGTAATAATCTCTTCGGTTTCGTCCCAGCCGATACAGCCATCGGTTATTGACACGCCATATTTCAGATTTTGTGTTTTATCAACCTTTTGACTGCCCTCTTCAAGAAAACTTTCCAGCATAACGCCCGCGATAACATTCGAACCTTCTTTAATCTGGCCTGCGACATCTTCAAGTACCGACCCTTGTTTTTTTGGATCCTTACTTGAATTGGCATGGCTGCAATCAATAATCATTCCAACATTTGCCCCGGCTTTTTCTAACAGAACCTTAGCGAAAGCAACGTACTCGGACGAATAATTCGGACCATTTTTACCGCCTCTAAGAACCAGATGCCCGTAATTATTTCCGCGTGTCTCCGCAATGATCACCTGCCCGTTGCGGTCGATACCCATAAACGAATGCTTGTTCCTGGCAGAAACAATTGCATCGATAGCGATTTTCAAACTGCCGTCTGTAGCGTTTTTAAAACCGATAGGCATAGACAATCCGCTGGCCATTTGCCTGTGTATTTGCGATTCTGTAGTTCTGGCACCGATAGCAGACCACGAGACCAGGTCAGATATGAACTGCGGAATGATAGGGTCAAGAAATTCGGTTGCGGTCGGCAGGCCAAGTTTATTAATATCGATAAGAATCTTGCGTGAAAGTTTAATGCCCTCTTCTATATCGCATGTATCATCAAGAAAAGGATCGTAAAGCATCCCTTTCCACCCGATAGTTGTACGAGGTTTTTCAAAATACGTCCGCATTATGATCTGGACTTTATCGAGCAGCTTATACTGCAGCTTTTTCAATCGCTGGGCATAATCCATCGATGAATCGTAATCATACAGCGAGCATGGCCCGGTTATCACAAGCCTGCGCGAGTCCTTATTTGTCAGAATATCCTCGACTGCCCTTCTGCCCCTAAGGACCACTTGGGCACATTGTTCATCAACTGGCAGATCGGCTTTTAGCCTCTCAGGCGTTATCAGAGGTTTAAAGTCTATAATATTAAGATTGTCTGTGTGTTCCATAATAGCCGAAATTATAATGATTTGTGATTTTTATTCAACAATAAACGAACAAAGTTACAAAAATATGAGTAACATACAACTTATTCAACTAGTTAATACGGTTTGATCTGCCTATAATAAAGTAAATTGTTACTTGACATAACCCTTTAATTCAGGGATACTGAACATTTGAACTCTATTTAGAAAGGATGAAAGAATGAAGAAAGTTTTAGTTGTTTTAACATTTATGCTGTTAACTGGCGTTTGTCTGGCCCAAGACAGTGCAGATACCGCAAAAAATGCGTCAGATTCAAATGAAACCGTTTTGGCGGTCGTCAATGGTGAAGAAATTACCAGAGCAGATGTTGTTGATTTGATCATGCCCTCGATCAACCAACAGCTAAGCCAGGTACCAAAAGAACAGCAGGCGGCTCAAAAAGCGGCTATTCTCGAAAACGTCATGCCGCGTGTCCTAGATTCTCTGGTAACTCAGAAAGTCATTGAAGATCAAATGGAAAAATCAAATGTTACTGTTACCGAACAAGCAGTAGATAAACAGATAAATGAATTCGTCAGCGAAAGAAATATGACTTTGGATAATTTCAAAAGCATTCTCGAAATGCAGGGACAAAGCTTTGAGGAATTCAAAGAAAAGGTCGAAAGCAGCTTACGTTTCGAAAAATTCATTACCGGAAAACTTGAAGGTAAAATTGATGAGGTAACCGAACAGCAAGCCAAAGATTTCTATGACAAAAATAAACAAATGTTCCAGGTAGAAGAAAAAGTTACCGCAAGCCATATTCTTTTCGATACCAGAACCGTACCTGAGGATATGAACGAAGCTGAATATCAAAAGCAGCAAATGCAAAAAGCTCAGGAAGCCCTTGAAAAAATTAAAAAAGGCGAAGCCGAGTTCGCTGAAATGGCACAGCAACATTCTGCATGCCCATCTAAAGAACGCGGCGGAGATTTGGGAGCATTCGGCAGAGGACAAATGGTTCCGGAATTTGAGCAGACCGCCTTTAACTTAAAAGAAGGCGAAGTTAGCGATATCGTAAAAACACAGTTTGGTTATCACATCATTAAAGTAACCGATAAGCAACAAGCCCAGGAAAAAGAGTTCAAAGAAGTTAAAGATCAAATCGTTGAACAAATCCAGTCTGAACAGAAAAATAAGTTGACTATGGAATTGATTGAAGATTTGAAAGAAAAAGCTAATATCAAATATCCAAACGAGCAGCTTAAACCAAAAGCCATGGATGCCAATACCATCCAGTAACTTATGTGCTCAAAAGAATTCCAAGCCCTGTTTAAAAAGCAGGGCTTTTTTTTAAAAATTCAATCCAACCTGTTCATATATTTTATAGTTTATCTCCGGACAGGCCCCTTTATGCGATGCAACAAAACCGCCCATTATATTAGCGGCTTGGGCAATTTTACGAATATCTTTACCCGCCAGAAAATTAACCGCAAGTGCTGCACTGAACGCATCCCCTGCCCCTACGGTATCTTTAACGATAACTTCGCGAGCCTTGTCTATAACAGTTTCATTGGCTGTAATAAGCTGACAGCCCCTCTCACCCAAAGTTATACAAAGCATCTCAATTTTATAATCCTTCAAAAAATCATTGACCGGATAACTGGCTTTGCGCTTTGAAGGTTTGGCCATATCAATTATAATTTCGTATTCTTCTTCATTTACCTTAACTATATCAGCCGCCTTCAAGCTGTTAATAATTATTTCCCTGCTATAAAAACCGTTTCTCAAATTAACATCAAAAAACTTCAGCGTGGCTTCAGAAACTGATGCAATCAATTTCAAAACTGAATCCCTGGATGTTTTCGCCCTCTGCGATAACGAGCCGAAATAAAGCAAATCAGCATTATAGGCAAGCGAAGACATCTGACGTTCAAAAGTTATATAATCCCACGCAGCATTTTCAACGATCTCAAAATCCGGATTTCCATATTTATCAAGTGCAATATTTACAGTACCCGTTGGATGGTTTTGATCGATTTGAATTTGAGACGTATCCTGCCCCATTGCCGAATACTGATCAAGGGCCTGGCTGCCAGGCTGATCACTTCCCACCCGGCTGATCAGGTTAGTCCGGCTCCCAAGTTGATTTGCATGAAAGACAAAATTGGCAGCAGCGCCGCCGAGATATTTATTATCCGGAAAAACATCCCACAGCAATTCACCAATGCCTATTATTAATGGTTTTTTATTAAGCATCTTCAATCGAACTTATAATGTTTTTTTACAGCGGCCTTAACCTGCCACACACATGATAGCCCATCGGGAAAAATCACCATATCTCCCGCTGAAAAATCCACCGCATCATTACCTTCCGGATCAGTTACAGTTACCTGCCCTTCCAAAATCAAACAGGTCTCCCTCTGGGTATAATGCCAATCGAATGTACTCACTTCACAACTCCAGATCGGCCATGTCCTGGCTTGTTCCATCTTGCCTTGATCCGGTTTAAAAACCTTAACTTCCTTCATATCGGCCATATCATGCTCCTAAAAATAAAAAACAAAAAATAATTATATCCCTCAAAAGTCAGAATGCAAGTACCGCTTAAGAGTTTATAATTGCTTTTGCCCGGCAGATTGTTTAAAATTGTGAGTTTAAATTACTAGATAGCTAACTTTCATAAAGACCTCAATGCAAAAACAAGTTCAATTAACAAGAATTCAGAAATTGATCGGCAAGCGAATGCAGCAGTCCAAAAGGGATATCCCCTGCTTTTACCTGCGACGCCGGGCAGACTTGACTGAACTTGCGGATTTTAGAAAGGGTCCCTGCAGAAAAGCGGGCATAAGAGCCGGCACCAATGAATTTTTCTTCAAAGCCATGGCTAAGGCAGTTGAAAAGTTTCCGCTTTTTGCCGGTCAGCTCCAAGCAGATCAAATTGAAATCGCCGATTCAGTAAATATCGGTTTTGCGGTAGATACAGCACAGGGGCTGGTCGTACCGGTTGTCAAAGGCTGCGAAAAGCTCTCTATCAGCGAAATATCAAATAAAACCAAAGAATTGACGAATAAAGCAAGATTGAACCAGCTCAGCGTAGATGAACTAAGCGGAGCGTCTATTACGTTAAGCTCATTAGGGATGTTCGGGTTGACTTCTTTCACGGCAATTGTCCCGCCCGGCCAGGCGTCGATTTTGGCGATTGGAAGAATCATTGACCAGCCAACCAAAACAGCAGCCGAGATGGCTATCAGAAAAAAAATGAACCTGACCTTAAGTGTTGACCATAGAATAATAAACGGCTTGTATGCCGCTAAATTTTTAAAGTATGTAACCGAACTGCTGGAGGATCCTTCCGGTTTGGTAGAATGATCGGATTTCAAATTTATGTTTATAGATCAAGCTAAAATTAAAGTTAAAGCGGGCGACGGCGGACCGGGATGCATAAGTTTCCTCCGAGAAAAATATATTGCTAAAGGCGGTCCCGACGGCGGAAACGGCGGTTACGGCGGAAGTATATATTTTGTGGGCGCCAAAGATGTCGATACCCTTTTGGATTTTTCCGGAAGATACGAATGGAAGGCCAAAAATGGGTTACCCGGCGAAGGTTCAAATAGATCAGGGGCCGATGGCGAGGACCTTTACCTCAGGGTTCCACTGGGAACTCTGATATACGACGATGAATTCAACATACTGCTCAAAGACATCAATGAACTTGATAAGCCGGTTTGTGTCTGCAACGGAGGCAAAGGAGGAAAAGGCAACAAATTCTTTGCAACCAGCACTAACCAGGCACCCCGGGAAGCTCAGCCCGGTTTACCCGGACAGGAAAGAACGTTAAGGCTGGAGTTGAAGCTCATCGCGGATGTCGGCCTGGTAGGACTGCCCAATGCCGGCAAGAGCACATTGATATCCAGATGCTCATCTGCCAGACCGAAAATTGCAAATTATCCATTCACAACTCTAGAGCCGGTTCTCGGAATTGTCGAACTGCCCGGCTTTAGAAGGTTCGTAATGGCAGATATTCCCGGTCTGATAGAGGGCGCCAGCGAAGGTGCCGGACTGGGTCACGATTTCTTGAAGCACATCGAGCGAACTTCGATAATTGCGCATGTAATTGACCTCAGCCCCATCGATGGAACCGACCCGGTAGAAAATTACCATAAAATCCGCAACGAACTGGAAAAGCACAGCTCCGAATTAGCCACCAAAGAAGAAATCATCGTAGCAAACAAATTAGACCTCGATATAGACAATGAACGTCTAAAAGACTTCGAAGACAAAATAGGAAAACAATTTATCGCGATTTCCGCGGTTTCAGGCCAGAACACCAAAGAGCTGGCAGAGATGTTGTGGGAAAAAGTGCAGGAAAAAAAACTGCCTGCATAACATGATTTTTTGTTTTTTATCCAAAAAACACTTGCCTAAAGGACCCTTTTTGGGTAATATTTTGTTTTCGCCTCGGGCGGTTAGCTCAGTTGGCTAGAGCACCTGCCTTACAAGCAGGGGGTCACAGGTTCAAGTCCTGTACTGCCCATTTTTGACCCAAATGCACCTCTTTGCACAGAGGTGCATTTGGGTCATTACTCTTGCAGTTATAAAGACTTATATCACTACCCATTTCCCCTTCCTTCAACCCCGTGCAAGCCTGTTCAGCTCTAGGACGCACCCGTTTCTGCACCCTTTTTTCTACATCCTCAATCAAAGACATTTGCAATGCTTCCTGAAAGTCTTCTTCGGTCACCTGCGCATAGTGTGACATAGCAACCGCAGGACTGTTACCAATCCAGGAGCAAACTGCTTTGAGACTGCCTTTTTTTGACTTAAATAATTCCGTTTCTCTTGTACTTCTGAGGTTCTGAAAGATTTTGGGCCAAGGCTCCAATCCCGCCCTTTTTACAATCCTTATCATTTGTGGACATAAGTTAGACCCTTTTCTATAGCGAGTTATACAGTAAACATCACCTTCTCTAGCACTATCTAAGCAGTCTTGAAACAAAGGCTTCAATTCTGAGAATAAAGGCACAACTCGTATCCCCTTGTTAGTATGGTGCTCAGTCTTACTGGCATGTACTTTAAAGCGGTTGTTCTCAAAATCTATATCTTCCCATTTAAGCCTTAAAACTTCACTTGGACACCGCAAACCACCCCACCTAGCCAAACCAAAGATTAGCCGCCATTGCACATCAGGGCATGCATCAAGAACTTGTAAGGCAATCTCAGTTTTTATGAAATAAAATCTCGTTGGATTGGGTCTTATTGAAACAGGTTGCCCCCTAAATGGATTACCTTCTATTATCTCTGCATCTACAGCTGAATTAAAAAACTGCCTAACGATACCTATTTGCCGTCTAATAGAATTTTCGGAAAGACCTGCAGCGCTTTTTAGGTATACCCTGAAGTCTTTTGCATGTTGTACAGTGATATCATTGATATTCTGACGGAACTTCGACACCACGAGAGAGATAAAATCGAAAAAACGCTATTTTT
>CAZITB010000081.1:0-13753 GCA_964542055.1 uncultured Candidatus Kuenenia sp. | reverse complement strand
AGTAATAATTTTATTCTTAATTTTCATTTTCTTTTCCTCTTATTCAGTTGGTAATTCTTGCCAATCTGAAACTAGCTGATAATAAACCAAATCCTTATTTGGTTTGATATGTTTATTCCAGAATTTACTAGGTGGAGAAAGCCAAGTCGTATTACCATTAGCTAATAACACTACCACACCAGTACTTCTCGAAGTAGAAAAAAAGTCATAACTAATACAAACTACCCATTTTATACCAGATGAAAAATTAAGGGTTTTATTATAAATCAGAATGGGTTTATCGCTTGCATTAAGTGGGGTTATTTTTTCAAATACTTGCCCCATCACTGTAATCGTTTCAGGTTCATCAATAGTAAAATTCTCTTTAATTTCTTGGTGGTCTATAGGCATCATCTTTGCTGCTATCAGCTGATATTTAGCGTCTGTTTCGTTCTGATATGTCAAAGTGTCAAAAATGACCATAGACAGTAAAACAAAAGCAACAATACCAATTAAAATAAAAACAAACTTTTTTTAACTTTCATATTTATTATCAATCTCTTTCTTTTATTCAGTGGGCAACTCGTCCCAATCAATTGTCATAGCATTAAGTAAACCTGTTGATGCCCTTAAAGTGCCGTAAGGACTTACAATTTCTTGCCAACTACCTTGTCCGCTTTGCCTTGCATAACAAGATAACATTATTACTTCTGCCAACTGATGATCTAATGCAGCCTTTGCATTCTTTGGATAATAAAATTCAGGAACAAGTTCACCAGCATGATATTCACTTTTAATTGCAATAGCACCACCACCTAATCCGTGGCCAGCAAAAGCCCATGCTATGGATTTGCTATTAGCAAATTGTGTATCCAAAACTTTTTTGCTAGAAATTCTATCTAACCTTACCGTTTTATAACCTTGTTCTCTAAAATGGTCTTCAACATCATTCAATTCCATTGAGAGCCACAAATTAGTCCAATTAATCCTCTTTGTAATCCATGCCCAATCCTCGCCTTTTTTATCTTTTAGATTACGCATAGCAAAAATTGCGGCAGCCACATCACCTTTGTTCACAAAAGCAGTATTAGGCACCCATGCACCGCAGTGTTGTCTGCCATTTACTTTGTGCAATGCTCTTTCGCCCCATTTGTCAAATTCTTCCTCGTTCAGTCCAATCATTTGGGCAAGCCCTTTTATGCCATATTTCCATTCGCTAACACTGTTTGCAAACACAAATGTCCTAGCCTCTTTAGTTCTTTCTGCAGGGGCTAGTGCATAACGCCACAATCCCCATTTATCCCTAAAATTAATTGGGTTGCCTTGACCATAAACACTCAAGTCCAAACCATCAATGTACTGCCTATGTATCACGAAAGGATTATTCCAGATACCATCAGGGACAATACCATGAGGATCTTCAGTAACAAACCGTCTTTCCAGAATTGAATAATATCTGTTCCTCAAATAGTAATTATCGGTTTCATCATCAAAATAGTATCCGTTCCAAAGGATTGTCAAGCCGTCAATACTGCCAATGTAATACGGTGTTCCCCAGGCATCATAAGAAATTTCCACAGCTGTGCCGTCTTGTTTTGCGATACCAATGACACTGCCCATATAATCTGTCAGGATATATCTGCCGTTTACCCTTGCTGGTGAAATATTTACATCTGCAAAGTTCGGTTCGTGATACGCCCAATCTTTGAACGTTATATCATAGTCATTATCGTAATCCCAAATCAGATCATTTGAATCACATAAAGGAGAACATAGCCAAGCAATGCAGAAATCAAATATATCATCAAAAGCGTCGCCTGTCCAGTAGACTACCGTCGCAGGAATTGCCATATAAACTGTTTTATTAGATAACAAATTCACTGATTATTTGCTTGTTTAACTTTTTGATAAATATCATAAAGATAGATAGAATTTCTCTTTGCTTCTCGCCTCATAAAAGGATCTATCGCTCTTGGAGAAATAATATAAACCCTTTTTCCATTTTCATCGAACAATTTGCCATCTTTCTTTATGAGTTTATCCCAATCAAGTTGCCAGTTAATTAACTTAACATCACTTTCTGTCATAGGCGTAAATTCTTTGTTATACAAAGTTAGAATTTCATTAACATCATTAGGCAAACGTTTTTCTTCCTTTATGAAATATTCTAACGCAGCGGTTGAGTAAATAAAGGGTTCACGCCTATAATGCAATGAACCAATATAAAGACTTAGAATAATCAATAAGACGACAAGAGATATAATAATCTTTCTAAATATTTTCATAAAATTACTCATATAGTTAAGTTAGTATTAATTAGGGACAAGGATCACATAGAGTTTTAAAAGAGGTTTTTGCAAATGTCCAGCAATTATGTCCACCTATTAGCCAATTGGTCATATCCATTCCCTACATTACTTGTTCTCAGAAACTTTTTTGAAATTATTAAACAAATTTTCCCAATCTGGTAACTTTCCACCGTTGATCTTTATTTGATTATTTACTTCTTCAAAAAAATAATCTGAAATGTGTATTGGGTATCTACCAGCAAATACTACACCATTTCGTTTAACAACAATATCTCTTGGAATACCATTTTCATATATTTTGATTATATACCCCCCTCCAATCAATTCATCAAAAGGTAGAGAAAAACCTGCCACTTTGAAACTTTTGCTAAGAGATTCAATGTTCTCCTTTTTTTCCAATGTTACCAGTTTTTGAATTATTGTCTGGTTAGGATACATACAAATATATAAATCGACTTTTTCGGCATCAAAAATTTGCTTACGAATATTTTTTACTAATAAGGCATTTGCTACTTGAAGCGCAATTAACAATAGACAAATCAATAAAACTATAAATGTTAAAATTTTCCTCAAACTGTTTTTAATTTTCATATCTATTGGCTCCTAATTTTATTTTATATCTATACACTTCCAATTCCATGGAGCAGGGAAAGTTATTTGTTCCAGGGATATATTTCAACGCTTTGGTATAGCCGCAAACTTTTGTAATTTTGTTACAGCCTATAGATAGTTCCCTCATATATTCTTCATTTCGACCTATTGCGCAACCTTGTAGATAAAGAGTAGCTCCACAACATATATTGGGACACAATTTTTTAATATCCCCAGAAGTTAACATAAAATCACCTCTTATTCCATTGGACATTCCAGCTGGAATACATTTCTCATTTGTATTTATCCATTTACTTTTTTGGCATTCTTCATCTAAAAACAAGCCATGTCCTTAAAAGTAACCTTCTTTTGGCATAATCCCCACTTATCCTTATTATTTATGGGATCACCACCTGCATAAACCATCAAACCTAACCCATCATCATACTGCTTTTGTATCCCGAACGGATTATTCCAAATCCCATCAGGCACAACACCATGCGGATCTTCTGTTATAAACTTTCGTTCAAGGGTTGAATAGTATCTGTTCCTCAAATAGTAATTATCGGTTTCATCATCTAAATAATAACCATTCCAAAGAATTGTCAAACCGTCAATACTGCCAGTGTAATACGGTGTTCCCCAGGCATCATAGGAAATCTCGATTGCTGTGCCGTCTTCTTTGGCAATTCCGACTACTGACCCCATAAAGTCAGTCAGGATATATCTACCATTTACCCTTGCTGGTGAAATATTTACATCTGCAAAATTTGGCTCATGATACGCCCAATCTTTGAACGTTATATCATAGTCATTATCATAATCCCAAATCAGATCATTTGAATCACAATAGGGAGCACATAACCAAGCCATACAGAAATCTATGAAATCATCTAAATCCGCACCACTGCTTGAAGCAGGGATACCTTCCAACTGCATATAAATCAGTTCACCGTTAGCACCATATACATAATCGTGTATCCAATCAAGGTCATTGCCATCCTTTGCATATTCGGTGATGATATTGCCAGATTTATCATAGGCGAAAAAGGTAGTATTGCTATTAACTGTCTTTGATGTTCTTCTGCCTAGTCTGTCATATTTATAGGTTGCAAATACACCAAGACCGTCGTTGACATCTGTTACACGGTTTTCATTATCAAGGGTGTAAATGAGGTTATCTTCGGTTGCGTTGGTTGGGTTGCCGAGTATGTCGCAGGTGTAACTTGTCGCATCTTCGCTTGTAACCCTGCCGAGCGTATCATAGCCGTAATCGGCTGTATTCCTGTCAGTTAAACGTGATGTATGGTTGCTATAGGCATAATCGAAAGTCATATTGCCATAACGTTCAGCGTCAACTCTGCCCAGAGCGTCAATATTGGCAGTATATGAAATATTGTTATTAAAAACCTTACCTATCACTTTATCACCCAGCCAGTAATAAACAATGACCTGATTGCCATTATAACTTACTGAGGTTATCCTGCCAAGAGCATCCCTTGTGTAGGTTACAAGTTTTTCTTCGGGATAGTAAATATTCTTCAAAAGTCCTCGCTGATCATAGCCGTATGAGACGCTATAGGATATATCGCTGTAAGCCTGAGCACTGCCAGTAAGGTTGCCAAACCCATCATAATTATATAGAGCAAGCTCAAGGTCACTTCCACTGTCAATGTTTGCCATAATGGATTTATTTCCAGATGCATCGTAGAGTATCTCATCAAAGGGCAAGGCATTATCAGGATCATTCCAATTGGGGTCGTTACTGTATTGCTTATAAGCTATACGACCGAGTATGTTGCGTTTGTAATGGGTGGTAACGCTTTGGCTGTTTTCAGTTACGGTTCGATTGATAACATTGCCAAGCATATCATAGCCGTATTCGATTACCTTATCATCTGGATAAGATATTTGGTCAATTTTACCCAGGTAGTTATATTCGTATGTCGTAGTCTCTGAACCTGAACTTATTAAAGTTCTACGATTGTTACGGTCATAACCATAATATGTTGTCCGCTGGAGATTGTTTGCATCTTCGATGGTTGCATACATGTTGCCAAGACCATCATAGTAATTAAGGGTCAACATTCCGTGAGCATCAATTGTTGCCGTTTTTCGTCCTAGTGTATCATAGTAATATTTTGCAAGCCTGCCACTTTCATTGTAAATGTTAGTAACTCTGCCCTGGTTATCATAATAATAGTATGTATTTACATCGACAATGGAATCATCTATTGTATTGATGTCACTTATTATCTGAATATCCTTTTGTCCCATAGAGTTGTAATGGTAGGAAGTGTATCTAAGAGGTGAAGCAGTTTCCCATATTGAACCAAATGCATCTACTTCGTCAAGTTCACCTTGTACTGTTTGCTCAATTCTGCCAAGTCCATCATAAATGTATTGCGTATAAGCGGATGTAAAACTGGTAACCATATCACCTTCATAATACTCTTTTGTTCGGTAAAGCATCCCGTTTGCATCATAAACGTAATCGGTTATCTTGTCGATTGTCATATTGACATCGTTTATACCGATGCTAATGTTCGGATCTTTAAGTATCACAGAACGCAATTTCCTGCCAAGCCCATCATATGCTGTAAGGCTTCTTTTCAAGGGATATGCTACGAAGTTAGGGTCTAAGTCATTTGAGTCATCAAGTCTTAAAATCTGTTTACCCTGAAATAGGGTGTTTTCTGTAGGCAGATTGAGACTATTCGCTTTTTTTATGTCTATGGTTGTCTATAAATATCCCCCTTTGGATACCAGATTTATCCAAGCTGGTATCCAGGACAAAATTACCAATGTAAGGCATTTTTTGAATCTATCTTTCTCAATTCTGGGTTAGATTCAATTTCAATGCAAAATCAAATATTAAACTAAAAATAAACGCCCACCAACAATCTAAGCATTTCCCTTATCCATATTCAGATTAATGCCTACATTAACATTTCTATAAACAGGCTATAATCTACCTGCGCCTGCAACTGTAGCACTATTAGGCTTAGGCTCAATAGCCATGCTTCTTGGCAAAAAGAAACTAAAAACTACATAGTTGTAAAAAGGCACAACTAACAAGGGAGATGATTCTCAAAAATTCGAAAGGCTGTGGTTATTCGCCACGGCCTTTTTTATTTCGTGAAGTATGTCACTCACGAACGCCTGTCATCGCAGAGCGCAAGCGACCCGAAACCCTTAAAAACTCGCCCACAACCTAAATTTAATCAACTTTTCACAGGGAATATCTCATCCTGATCTTTAGCAACCGCTTTTAGCTTATCAATCTCATCTTCGCTCAAAGGCCCGCATTTATCATAAACATCCAGCGCAAGATTATAACAATAGTTATGCCCCGGCGGCAAAACAACTCCAACGCCCTCCTGGCTCATCGTCCAGCTAAGCGCCAGCCGCGCAAGCTCAGGATCCTCTATCGGACGATACCAGCTCTTGGGATAATCTTTCTTATCCGGATCATCCTGGCCCTTCCAGCTGCATTTCGCCATCGACTTCAGCGCGATAACCCCCATATTCCGCTTATGCGCCTCTTCCAGAAGCTTAACTTCGAAACCATTATTAAAATGGCACACAAAATTAACCGCAAACATCGCCGTATCAAAATCAAACATATCCATCGCCGCAAGACCCGCCTCAACCGTATGCGTTGAAAACCCGATATTGCGAATTATACCCGCTTTTTTCGCATCCAAAATCGGCTCCATCGCCCCGCCTTTGGCAAATACCGCCTTGACATCTTTCTCAACATCAACGATCCCGTGCAGCTGATAAACATCAAAATAATCCGTCTTCAACAGCTCCATCGATTCATCAAGCTGCTCTTTCGCCCCTTGGGCAGTTCTCTCATGAGTCTTGCATGCAAGGTAAACATCTCTGCGAAACGGCTCCAGTGCCGGCCCCAGCATCTGCTGAGCATTGCCATACGTCGGCGCCACATCAAAATAATTCACACCCACATCTATCGATTTCTGCACTTCTCTTTTAACCAGCTCAGCATCATCTGTCATCGCTGCAACCCCGCCATAACCGATCGGGAAAACTTTCAAACCCGTTTTACCTAAAATATTCAAAATAATCCCTTTCTACTAATTTACTGATGTTTTCATATTAATGTTCCTCACGCAATTTGTTAAGAACTTTTAACTTGAAAACATAACGAATCCTCCTTAAAATGGAAATATTATTAAAATCGGAGATTTAAAATGAATCAACGAAGAGACTTTTTGAAAAAATCAATCGCTTCAATCGCCGCTGTTTACATTGCTTCTCAAAAAAATCTATTTGCAATAGGAACAAATCCCGACAAACCCGCTAAAGTAAATTTGACCGACAAAAGGACGCTTGGGAAAACCGGTCTTAAAGTTTACCCGATCGTATTTGGCGGGATTGTGGTAATGAACGAAACCCCCGAAACTGCTTCGAAAGAAGTAGAAAAAGCAATTCAGGCAGGCGTAAACTATTTCGATGTTGCGCCTACCTACGGAGACGCTGAACAAAAACTCGGCCCCGCATTAGAACCGTTCCTTAAAGATGTTTACCTGGCATGCAAAACTACAAAACGTGACGCCAAAGGAGCAAAACTCGAACTTGATCAGTCATTAGAGAGACTCCGCACCGACCACTTCGATGTCTATCAACTCCATGCGATCACCGACGTCGAAAAAGACGTAAAAGCAGTTTTCGCCAAAGGCGGCGCTATGGAAACAATCCTCGAAGCTAAAAAAGCAGGCAAAATCCGCAATATCGGCTTTTCAGCTCATTCGCCCGAGGCGGCCCTGGCTGCTATGGACATGTTTGACTTCGATACCGTCATGTACCCAATCGCTTTTACCACCCATTACACCAGCCAATTCGAAGATCAGGTCGTAAAAGTTGCCAGAAATAAGAACATCGGAACGATCGGCTTGAAACCACTTGCAAAACAGAAATGGCCCGAAGACGCAAACCGCGAAAAGTATCCCAAATGCTGGTACCAGCCAATCGACGACCCACAGCTTGCCAGAATGTCCCTTAGCTGGACACTTCAAAATGGTGCCGACATAGCCGTACCGCCTGGCCAGAACGAACTTTTCCATCTGGCTCTCAATCAAATTAAAAACGCAAAACCGCTTTCATCGCAGCAAACCGAAAATTTGAAAAATATAGCTCAAAGCATAGACCCGATCTTTAGGGCTTAAAAACTCCATTTTCAATACCGTGCGATAAATCGGCGAGATACGTCATAAAAAAAACCATGTTTTAAAAGCATGGTTTTTTTGTTTTTTTTCATTTAAAATTTGCTCTAATTTCTAATCTCTCAAATCCTTATACCAGACATTCATAGATTCGATCGAACCGCTTATATTGGTATTATTGACCAGCGTACCGCCAAATTCATAACCGCCACGCGCAAACGTAATATTCATCCCAGGCGATTTCGAACGGGCTATCGTATAAGCCGTCTTTATCCCATCTGCTTTCATCTGTTCTTCCATCGCGATAAGCAAATGCTGGGCAAAACCATAACCCCGCCAATCAGGCGGTGTCGCGAAATCGGTCATTTCAACATTCGACCCTTTAACATCCATCTCTGCCGAAGAAAGAGCAACGATCTGGTCACCACGAAAAATCCCGAAATATTTAACATGGCTATCCATCGTCTCACAAAGATAATCCGGGTTATGAATCGGGAACGGATAGCTTTCAAAAACTTCCTTATAAACTTCGCTCATCTGATCCGCGTCATCCTTGCCGCATACCCGTATCTCAAATTCCTCACCAAGCGGCTTAATTTTACCATCATTGGCCTTGGACTTGGCAATCTTTATATTACCTGCGACTTTATCCTTCTCAACTATAACTCCGCGGTTTTCATCGAAATACTTACCAGCAAAAACTGCCGCCTCACTACCGTCATAAAAATTCGGTATCCTGGCTTCCTCATCATAGCCGTCATTCAAAAATTCACAAGCTGCGCTGCTCGGCAATTTCGCGAATATTTTGCTGTAACCCTTTTCAACCGCCAGCTCATCGAGTTTTTCTCTCAAATTAGCCCCATCAGCTTTTCCAAATTTCATCAAATATATTCTATCACTTAGCTTACCATGCTGAATTGTTGCACCTGCAAAATTTTCCATATAATCCTTTTCACTTTCAATATCAAAATCTTCAAACTTCATGGGCCAGATCATCGAACCAATAATATAAGCAATTAAAGAAACCGCTATACCATAAGCACTCGCATCAAGCCCGATAGCCGCCAACCTCTCCGGCAATTCCAATACCCCGACCAGAAGCCCCAGCGTCAAACCGCCGCCTAGCAACATAGCTGCCAAAGCACCGCCGGAACTGCCCCTCTTCCAGAAAAACGCACCGACGGTCGGAACAAACAATCCCGCTACCATAAACGAATAAGCATATAAAATTGCGTCAAGCACGTTATTGAAACTAAAAGCCATCATAAGTGCTAATGAGCCGATTATCAGCGTAACCATCATCGACAACCGCATCGACGATTTATCAGTTAATCCCTTTTTAATATATCGCTCAATAATATCATTAACAAAATTACCCGACGATGCCATCAGACAACTATCCGCCGTTGACATAATCGCCGAAAAATACGCCGCGATTACAATCCCCGTTATACCGATCGGCAGCACATCACGTATCAGCATCGGCATAGCCATCTCAGCATCTGCCTCGGGAAAAAGAACCCTCGCGCACATACCAAGGAACACGCCCGTAAACGCCATTATCGGATACTCAAAAATACCCGCGATATACCACGCGCGTTTCGCTTCCTTTTCACTCTTACATGCGTACATCCGCTGATAAAGAGTCATCCCGATCAGCCATATCGGCACGATCGTTATCATCCAGTTCACAAACGTTATCGGCTTGATATTAGTCAACGAAAAAAAACCATCCGGCAATGTTTTCAACGCTTCAAACCCGCCGATCTTAACCAGCGTAACCGGCACCGTCACAAAAATCAATCCGCTAAGCAGAATTATCCATTGGATCGTATCGGTATAAATAACCGCCTTCAAACCGCCCACAACCGTATAGCCGATAGTAATTACCGCTATCACCAGCAGCGAAAACTTAACCGGGTCCATACCAAACGGAGGCTCGGTAAACATAGTACCCGCCGAAAGCTTGGCACCCGCTAAAATCTGCGCACCTGTAAAGCCCAGATACCCTATACCCGATATCAGCGCCGCAAACAGAGCCACCATCGGCCCGTACCTGTGCCGCAAAAAATCAGGATAAGTAAACATACCATGCTTGGTGTCAATCTTCTTAATTTTGGGAATAATAAAAACCGCCGAAAACCAGGCACCTATCAAACCCGTAAACAAAAGCCAGCTCCCCGATAGTCCCATCAAAAAACCGACTCCGCCAAGCCCGATCGAAAAACCCCCGCCAACATCGGTCGCCACGATCGAAAGACCAACATGAGATGCAGACATCGAACGATTACCTACATAATAATCCTCATTATTTTTATTCCGGAAAAAATGATAGAAACCTATTGCAAGGACCCCCAGCATATACAAACCAAAAATAAAGTAATCCACAAAATGCATGTTTAATCCTTAACTGAATTCTCAAGTTGGTTATTGAACCTATATAAATGAGTCTGAACTCCGTTTTCCTTAAAACCGTCAATCAGAGCCCGCCGAATATCTATACTAAGCATCCATCCATCCGCAGGCGACGTCGCCCACGCAACAACCATACACTTAATCGCTTCGGGCTTCAAATCAGTTATCCAGAAACGCGGCGTCTCTTTCCCTGTGAAATATCCGCTGTCCAAAGGCGATCTTTTCGCAATCTCTTCGACAAGCTTCAAATCCACAGAATAATCAACATAAAACTCAACATAGACCCATCTGTTATTATCAACGATAGAATAGTTTACAAACTCCTTATTCATCATCGTACTGTTTGGAACAACATATCTCAGCCAGTCCCACCGCTTGATAATGCAATGCGTCAAAGTAACATCTTCGATAACGCCATACTCGCCATCAACTAAAACAGCATCACCGATACGCGTAAGTTTCCCAAAACACAGCACCAGCCCGCAAATCATATTCTCAATAAACGGCCTGGCTGCGATACCTATTATCACCGAAATCGACGCAAGAAGCACTGATACCATTATCGAAGGTATATGCCCGATAAAAGGTACTATAACTACTCCGACACCGACAAGCACCAAAAACAGATAAATCGCTCTTCTCGTAACAGTAAACCGTTTTTCAAGACTCAAAAGCCGTTTCGCCTTGACACTGGTCCTACTGACGGTCTTATTAAGCTTCAAAGGTACCGAATCAAACTCTGACGCGCCGGACAAACTCTTTTTGCGCTTTGCCTCTATACGCGATAAAGCTATCGTCGCAATAACAAAGACAATTACCAGCCCCGCCAGAGATATTATAACAAATAGATCCATAAAAAGCTGTCTGAATTAATCTCTGCGTTGATGCCTTTCATTATCTGCTGGTACAAGTGAAATTGTCTTATCATGATCTGCCATCAGCAACGATATACCAACCGATTCATGCTCAAAAGAATCTTCTGTATGAAGCTGCAGATCACAATTTTCACAATCACGATCGCAGAATATCGGCTCATAACTGTCAGGCTCTTTATAAGTGGTTATAACACCCTCATAATTTCGCAGAACTACCTTATTTGTTGACCACGACATCAGGTAATTGGGCATTACCGGTATCTTACCGCCGCCGCCAGGGGCATCGATAACATAAGTCGGAACACAGAACCCGCTGGTATGACCGATAAGCGATTCCATTATCTCGATACCCTTACCCACTGGCGTACGGAAATGAGTCAAACCTTCAGAAAGATCACACTGGTAAAGATAGTAAGGACGAACCCTGTTATAAACCAGCTTGTGGATCAACGACTTCATTATCCTCGCACAGTCATTTATACCCGCAAGAAGTACCGACTGATTACCAAGAGGAATTCCGGCATTTGCAAGTTTCGCCAAAGCGTTTCTCGATGACTTGGTCAATTCTCTGGGATGATTAAAATGAGTATTGATCCAAAGCGGATGATGCTTTTTCAACATCTCGACCAGCCCGTCAGTAATCCTGTAAGGCAGCACTACCGGCGTCCTCGTCCCAATACGTATCACTTCAACATGATCGATCTTTCTAATCTCGGTCAATATCCAGTCAAGATAATCATCACTCAACAAAAACGGATCGCCGCCCGAAAGCAGAACATCACGAATCTGCCGATTCTCTTTAATATAATCTATACCCGCCTGGATCTGTTTACGATCCGGGATCGAATCAACATCGCCAACCCTTCTCTTACGGGTGCAATGACGGCAATACATCGAGCACATATTACTAACAAGCAGCAAAACCCTGTCCGGATACCGGTGCGTTATACCAGGCACTGGACTATCTTTATCCTCATGCAGAGGATCAGCCATATCATGCTTGGAAACTATCAACTCCGATGGACTCGGAAAAGACTGCTTAAATATCGGATCATTCTCTATATCATCCGGATCTATCAATGAAAGATAATATGGAGTAACTGCCAATGGAAATTTTTCCAGGGTTTGCTCAATCTTTTTCCTTCTTTCAGGCTCAAACTTCTTATTCAGGAGCTTCTCGAACGTATCAAGGTCCCTTACAGTATGTTTCAACTGCCATTTCCAATCATACCAGTTTTCCATCTCACCTTTAACTTCTTCTATCGCGTCATAAATACTATTCTGTTGTTTAGTATATGGCATTTTAACTCCTTTTTATTTCCTCGTTTAAATTCCAATTTTCTATTAGACGGGGCGAAACTTCTACATCTTCGGCCTCCATCAATTCAACCACCCGCTCAAGCGACAATGCTATAGACACCTGCTCGAGTTCTCCAAGTTTGCCAAGCGAACTGGCAAGTTTATCCTGCAGCAGCGACGGCACTGACTTCACTATCTTTTCACCTGCTTCAAGTATTTTAATTACTACCTGTCTGCGGTCTTTACGGCTGCGAACCCTGCTGATAAACTTCTTGGCCACAAGCCGATCAACAATACCGTTAACCGTCGAAACGCTCAAATTTGCCTTTCCAGAAAGACTCGACAACGTCATCGGACCATCCGAACCTATTATATGCAGACAAACCATCTGAGGAGTCGTTATCCCGAATTTATTGTTGAGATTACGCGAGTAAACATCAACAGACCGGATTATCTTCCTCAAGGACCGCAATATCCTTGCTTCATAATCAATTCCAAGCCCATTTTGGCCAGCCAACATTCCATTATCGCCAAAAAACAGGGATTCTTCCTTAATTCTTACATTCAATTTTTTAATCCTGAGAATAGTTCTTAAACGATTAATTCGTGTACGAAACAAAGTATATAAACTTAGACATACCTTGTCAACAATAATTTAAAAAACTTTAAAACCCCATCGATTAAACAAAAACAGCCATTTCACTTAACTATCAACCCTTAAATCCTGCCAATTACCCCTTTCAAGCTCCGGAGTTAAAACAATATTATTCACACTTATTATACTGTCTTATCCATCACCGGTTCACTTTTTTTCATATTAATCCAAAAAACTCCACTACCCAAGCAACCCGATCAGAAATGGTAACGCATAAACCTACCCCCCACAACGCCCCATCGCAAACAACCCGAAAAACTCAATCCCAACATAAAACAGTGCCATGCGATATTGAAAAACATTACTTCCGCAAAACTCGGATCACGGGCTATCGACTTAGAAAAGCTGCATAGGTTTGCAAGCGTTTTTCATGTCGGTTAATACAGTTTCGCCCTTCCTGCCTGAATTATGTCACAGCTTGGCAGAAAAGAGTGTATCCGC
>CAZITB010000080.1:0-13777 GCA_964542055.1 uncultured Candidatus Kuenenia sp. | reverse complement strand
AACACAGGTCAAATTATACCCGTTCTCACCAACCCATACACGGTTTTACGCTGGTTGAGCTGCTTGTGGTGATTTCAATAATTGCTATGCTTATGTCGATTATGTTGCCTGCTCTCGGCAATGCGAGAAAAATTGGCCAGCGTCTTAAATGTGCTAATAATCTAAAACAGTTGACATTAGCCTGGCAATTGTACGCTATGGATAGTGATGATAAACTTTGCAGTTCCAAGCCTAGTGGACAATATTCTTGGGCAAATGGGTATGATCCAGGAAACATGTTTGACGGCACTGAATTTTCTATACGTAATAGTATATTATGGCCTTATACCCAGTCAATCGAACTTTATGAATGTCCAACAGATGGATATAATTCTGTTCATTTTAGAAAACCAAGATTGCGTGATTATACTATGCCCATAACCATGGGATATCCATATGACTACTGGTGGGATTACACAAAAATCCATTCATTTAAAACCCTTGGTAGTATCACAAGGCCTTCTGAGAAAATGGTTTTTATCGACGCAGATGGAGGCCTTATGCCCGGCGAGGGGCTGGGCCTTTGGGAATTGTGGTTAGCTTTTTGGCCTATTGATAAAAGTTCAAGTACTGTTACTTGGAAGTTTTTGGTATCTGAAGATAATACATCATTAACATTTAATATCATCACAGCTCGACACAATGGTGGCTGCAATTTATCTTTTGCAGACGGCCATGTCGATTACTGGAGATACAAAGACAAACGAACACTAAAATTAGCTCTTGAGAAAACAGATAGAGCATACGAAATAGATGCTTCACGAAATAATCCTGATTTGGATTATATGATTAAAATATTAAAAGGATCAGGTAAATAGCGTTTAAGGAATTGCATATGCTGTTTTGGAAATATATCTGGTATGATATCAAACGGTTATGGGGCCGAATAACTTTACGCGGCTTGGAGTTGTTAAAATCAGGTAGAAACCAACAACTGCGATACGAATTTCTGGAGAGATGGGAAAAATTTACTTCATTTAGAAAATGGGCTAACGATCATCCTTTGATTCTAGCAATAACAGCCGGAATAAGTTTTTTTATTTTTCTAGTAGTATTGGCAATTCTGTTCTGGCCGAGTAGTTCTTACGAGTTCAAAGAACCTGAAAAAGTATGGTTTTATGATTTGAACACAGGAGAATTATTATCTGCCAGTTCTGAAAGCGTTCCCCCGATAGATACTCTATCAGGGAAAATGGCTGGTGTAAAGGCACATGTTTTCAGTAGTAAAAACGGGGATAATTATATTGGATATCTTGAAAAATTTGAAAATAATGTACATTTGATCAAAAGAGTTGAGGATGAAAAATGGGTTGAGTATGAAAGCAGCCTTGGGAAAAGTATTTTGAAACAGACGATGCGCAAATTAAGCATCGACACAGAATATATTTACAGCTATCCTGAAGATTAATCGGAAGTCAAAATTTTAGTTTAGTTCGATTACATCGCCGGGAGCGGGGATGGTTACGTTTTGCATTCCGATTTCTTTGAGGCATCCGCTGAAATGATTCAAAGCATCATCTTCGCCGTGAACGCAGAAAGCGTGTTTGATATTTTCCGGTTTGTTGCGCTCATAAAGTTCCAGCATTTCAAATTTATCAGCATGGGCACTCAACGCCGCAAGTTCTTCTACTTGTGCATTTAACGGCACGTAATCGCCGAAAATTTTCACTTCCGGGACCTTTTCAGCTATTCGCCTGCCGAGGGTGTTTGCTGCCATATATCCCACTATCAGGATGATATTATCGGGATTTTCGATATTGTTTTTCATGTGGTGAATGATTCGTCCGGCTTCGACCATGCCCGATGCGGAGATGATTATCATCGGCCCGGGGATGTCGTTTAGCTTTTTAGATTCATCGACGTCTTCGGTGTACCGCAAGTTCTTGAAATTGAAAGGCTTACCGTTATTTGACATGAAATTGATAGCTTCAGTATCCCAGCATTCGAGATGGCTTGAATATATTTCGGTGGCTTTGCTTGAAAGGGGGGAATCGACATAGGTCGGCACATCAGCAATTTTGCCCTCGGTATATAGATGATTGAGCAGATACACCAGCAATTGTGTTCTGCCAATGCTAAAAGCGGGGATAATCAGTTTGGATTTACGCTCGCATATCTGGTTTACAAATCTTGCAAGATAGCCCTTTACGTCTTCGCGGGGCGGGTGTTTGCGGTCGCCGTAGGTTGTTTCGGTTATAAGATAATCGATCCCGCCGGGCATGTAGGGGTCTTTAAGGATCGGGATATCGCGTCTGCCGATATCTCCGGTAAATAGCAATCGTGAGCGGCTGCCGTTTTCCTTGCAGTCAAGAGTTACCATAGCTGAGCCGAGAATATGGCCTGCTTCGGTTAGGGTAACTTCAACGCCGGGCAGAATCTCTGTTACTTTATTATAGGTAACAGGGACGATCTTCGATGTCGCATAATCGGCTTCTTCAGCGGTGTAAAGCGGTTCAAAAGGCGTTTTGCCCTGTTTTTCACGTTTTTTGTTGATATATTCCACGTCTCGTATCTGGATGTAAGCACAATCCTTGAACATAATACCGCATAGATCGGCGGTTGCGTCGGTGCAGTAGATTGGCCCATCATAGCCGGCTTTTACCAAGGTTGGCAAATTGCCGCTGTGGTCCATGTGGGCATGTGAAAGCACAACTGCATCTATGGATTTGGGATCGTAATCGAACTGGCGGTTTTTTTCGAAGGCTTCTTTTCGTTTGCCCTGGTATAAGCCGCAGTCGAGAAGGATTCTTTTTCCGTCAACTTCGAGCAGGTGCGCGGAACCTGTCACTTCTTTTGCGGCTCCGTGGAAATGTATCTTCATTTTTTTACCTCTAAATAACAAAATATGGAGTATTATACCTAAAAATGGTGATATGTAAAGCTACAATGATTTTACGCAAAAAGACACAAATTGTGCGTTAAATGAATTGTTGGCTTGCCTTTATGTACATAAAAAAAGGAGAACTTTTAAAGCTCTCCTTATTTTGGCTCTTTCCTTTATTTATATCAACCTCTACCAATCAAACTTTATCTTTACGCTCTGACTTGTATGTTGATCACGAAAGTCCGTCAGGTAACAGTTGATATGGCCCGACAGGTCATTATTTAAGAGCCATTTATCTTCTGTTTATTATACAGTTTTTTTCGGAAAATGTTAAGTGAAAACTTTAAAAATTGCGCATTTTCCCGGATAAGATTTTTTTTACTTGCAAAAGACAAAGAAATAAAATAATATCGTTATTTATTAAAACGGCTTTTGGGTTCTCGAAGCCGCCAATGAGGAAATTACCCGGAGCGGCATTTTGATATTGGGTTTAATAAATTTTGATAAACTGATGTTTTTCAGTCCCGTTAAACTAATTCTTTTAATTGGATGGTTTTATGCATGTATCAATTCTGTGAAATACGTCGAATATTCCAGGGCCATACCAGAACATCTCCAGCTGCCGGTAAAATTGTCAGCTCTTATTTTTGGCCCATTAGTCGTTTTTTGTGTCCGTGTTATTGAATTTTTTAAGAAATGCCTCGAAGGTAAAACAAATTATAACAGTTTCTTTTCCGAAGTATTTTTAGGTTTTTTCAAATCTCCTCCGCCTTCCAATGCAGCTGATAATGATCAAAATAAGATTTCTCTTTTCGATTCATCAGGCAGAAGTTTCGAAGAAATCTACAGTTCTTCAAAAAAAGAAAACCAGGTTCGCGGTGTCATTGAAATAACCGAAAAGCTTATAGCCGATGCCATAGATAAAAGAGCAAGCGATATTTTAATCGACCCCAGAAGTGAATCCAGTTATTCGGTTCGAATAAGAGTCGATGGGGTTTTAAGAGATTATGAAACTTTCGAATCTCAAACCGCCCAGGCAATCGTAAACAGTGTAAAAGCTATATCGAGGATGGATATCGCTGAAAGACGCAGACCACAGGACGGTTCTTTTGGTGCGCAAGTTGAAAAGGGAAAAGTTTCCTTGCGAGTGGCTAGTGCCGGTGTTCTAAATGGTGAAAAGATGTCGCTTAGGATACTAAATGAAGCCGAAGGCCTGATTAATCTTAAAGAGCTGGGCATGAGTGAAAATCAATATACTAAGATGATGAATGTTGTAAATCAGCCGTCAGGGATGATTCTTATCTGCGGACCGACCGGAAGCGGCAAAAGCACTACATTGTATTCCATTTTGAAATCGCTGGATTCATCTGCAAAAAATATTATTTCGGTTGAGGATCCTGTTGAATATGAAATCAGAAATGTCAGCCAGATCGAAGTTAATGCCAAAGCTGATATTACCTTTGCCAAAGCACTTAGAAGTGTGTTGAGACAAGACCCGGATGTAATCTGTATTGGTGAAATTCGAGACGAAGAAACGGCTAAAATTGCATTACAGGCATCGCAGACAGGACACCTGGTTATCGCGACCATGCACAGCAACAGCAACGTATCAGCGCTTATAAGGTTAATGGATTTAGGCATTCCGCCGATGTTATTATCTTCTGGATTGAATATGATAGTTTCTCAGCGGCTGGTTCGAAAACTTTGCAGCAGTTGTCGTTCGCTGGAAACGCTCAGCCAGGAACAGATACAAAAACTCGGCACCCGTGGTGTTGATTATCGAAATATTTTCCGTGCGGGCGGTTGCATGTTCTGTGACCATACCGGATATAAAGGCAGACGCGGCATTTATGATATAATGGTTATCGATGAAAAACTTCGGGCGGCTATAATGCCTGGAAAGCTTGACGAACAAGCCGCTGTTGATTATCAGCAGCGAAATGGTAAATCGAATTTGAAAAAAGAAGCGATGAAAAAGGTACTCGGCGGGGTTACGACCTGGCAGGAAGTTAAAAGAGTGGTCTCGAGTTTGTAGGTAAATTATGATTTATGGAATAATAGCTTTGATGGTTGCGGCATTTATGGGATACCGGGGGTATTATATGGGATTTAAAAAGCAGTGGCCGCTGCTGTTTAATGTTCTTGTATCGATTTATGTGGCAGTGATGGGTACGCGTGCGATCTGCGAGCTGGCTCCGGGGATTGAGCAATATCAATATTATAAGGCTCCGATGGTCGTTATTTTTGGGATCATTGTATTTTTATTGCTGACGCTTATCGCTCATTTGTTTGCAAAAGAAGATTATATCGATTCAATCCCGCATGCACTGGAAAATTACGCCGGAGCGGTTCTGGGGTTTTTTACAGGATTTGCTATGACAGGTTTTGTTGTTTTTTCGATCTATTTGTTCGCAGCAAAAGTCCAGGCGATGCCGGAATTTGTTGAAAATGATATAGCTGGCCCTTCGGCGAAAGCGGTTAGTAAAAGCTGCAAGATTGTAAGCACATTTTCACTTCAAAGCACAAGGTCAGACCAGGAAATCGAAAAAACCATTGTTTGGCTGAGTGGTAAAGAGGTTTTGCCATCTGCTAATCAAAAATAGATATTTGGCAGTAATTTTCACATTTTAAAGGAAGGAAAAAAATGAATGAAGATCAAGGTCAAACAGTTTACAGGAATCAACTTCCGGAAAAATTCGAAATGGCGGTTGGTCTGGCGATTGCCAGTTTTGTGCTGGCGATTCTGGCAATTCCATTGAGTTTTTCCATATTCGTCGGGGCTATAGCCGCGGTAATCGCTTTGATAATCGCTATAGTAGGTTTGAGTAAAACGAATTATTTAAAGGGCACTTTCATAACCGCTATTGTGCTTAGCATAATTGCCCTTATTATCAGCGGTGGAGTGGCTTACTTTTATTACAACAGCATAGCACCACTATTAAATGATGGCGGGCTTGAGTTTACCAAAAATGAAAAGATTGGGCTTTATACGCCTGATATGAATCTAACTACGATTGACGGTGAGCAGATTAAACTTTCTGAACTGGAAGGTAGGAAAGTGGTACTTGCTTTTTGGGCGACTTGGTGTCCGCCGTGCAAAAAGGAAATCCCGCATTTCAATGAAATTGCCAAAAATGCAGATCCTAATGAGTTGCTAGTGATTGGAATTTCCAGCGAAAAAGAGAGTGCACTTAAAAGCTTCGCTCAGCAAACGGAAATAAATTATCCTATTGTGTCAAAAGATGATCTTCCAGTTCCTTATGATACAATAACTTCAATTCCTACAACAGTTTTTCTTGATGAAGAGGGCATAATCAGGTCTTGGATAAGCGGGTATCATGATTTAGAATCACTGAAGGCAGAAATCGCAAAGCTGGATAAGCCAAAGCAGCAACCTGCCCAAGGTCAACAAGCGGCTGACGAACCAAATGGAATGTAAAAAGATTTAAATTGAAAAAAAAAGAGATTGCCGCAGCAGGAGCCTTGGCCTGATGGTTTTTTACTGATAATTACTACACTTGCTCCTTTTACAGTGTGCAGATTTACAGTTTTATCTGTTCTATCCATCAGGCTGCCTTACCCAGAGTTTTAATGCTTAATAAACTTTGCAAACAAAAATACGGCAGTTGGCAAAACTGGCGCAACGATTTCGGCAGGTTCAAGGGTTTTTGATTTGCGGATGAATCCTTATAAAACTTAGTTCTAAAGTGTCGTTGAAAAAAATGGGGATTGTGGTAAAATCAGGTTTTGTACAGATATGCTGTATCATCTGTTTCAAATTCAAATAACACTGTAAGTGTTTATCTCAGGGCAGTTAGCGCCGATTGAGATTGCAATGATAACGAGATAAAGAGTAATTTAGATGGGAGGTTTTTTATGAAAACTCGCAAGCTGGGAAGTTCGGATCTTGAATTTACAACGGTAGGGCTCGGAACCTGGGCGATCGGGGGTCCGTGGGAGTTTGGCTGGGGCCCGCAGGATGATCAGGATTCTCTCGAGGCGATTTATGAAGCAATCGATATGGGAGTCAACTGGATCGATACTGCTGCGATATATGGTCACGGCCATTCCGAGGAAGTTATCGGCAAAGCTTTGAAAGAAATGAGCGAAAAACCTTTGATAGCAACAAAGTGTGGACTACGCTGGGACCAAAACCATGAGAGGATACAAAATTTGAAACCCGAAAGCATAAGGCAAGAATGCGATGAGTCTCTTGAGCGGCTTGGCATCGATGCGATCGACCTGTATCAGATACACTGGCCGACCACAATCGCAGAAACGTTAGAGGCATGGGGCGAGGTTGCGAATTTGATAAAAAAAGGTAAGGTTCGTTATGGCGGAGTTTCAAATTTTTCGGTTGAGCAGATAAGAAAATGCCATGAAGTTCATCCGGTAACCAGTTTGCAGCCCCCATACAATATGTTGACGCGGGAGATAGAAAATGAGATAATCGGTTTCTGTCAGGATAAGAATATCGGCATTGTGGCGTATAGCCCGATGGCTCGCGGTTTGCTGACCGGCAAGTTCAGCCATGAAAAGCTGGAAAAACTTGCGCCAGACGATCATCGCCGCAAAGATAAAATGTTTCAGGAACCTGAATTTTCAAAGAACCTGGAACTTGTGGAAAAATTGAGACCTATAGCCGATCGAAATGGTAAGTCTCTTGCCCAGCTTGCTGTTGCATGGGTTATAAATCGCGGCGGGATAACCAGTGCGATTGTCGGTGCAAGGCGGCCGGGACAGATCGAAGAAACCGCCCAGGCTGGTGATTGGGTGATTGATCAGAATGAAATGTACGAAATCAATAACATTATCAAACAAATGGAAGTTTAGAAGGATTTAAGATGGCGAAAAAGGATGTATATGTTAGTCCATTGGTAGAGCGGAATGCTTCGGTGGAAATGTCGCAGCTTTTCGGGTCGCAGAAGAAGTTCGGGACATGGCGGCGGTTGTGGCTTGAATTGGCTAAGGCTGAAAAGCAGCTGGGGCTGGAAATAACCCAGGATCAGATCGATGAGATGGAAAAGCATCTTGATGATATCAATTTAAAAAAAGCGGCTAAGTACGAGAAAAAATTCCGCCATGATGTTATGGCTCATGTGCATACTTTTGGTGATGTCGCACCCAAGGCGGCTCCGATCATTCATCTGGGGGCGACAAGCTGTTATGTAGGAGATAACGCGGACTTGATAATCATTAAAGAAGCTCTTGAGATGATAGCGGCTAAGGTTGCCAGCGTTATTGATGGTTTGGGAAAGTTTGCAAAGAAGTACAAGGCAATGCCGACCCTTGGCTTTACTCATTATCAGCCTGCTCAATTGACCACTGTCGGTAAGAGGGCGTCTTTGTGGTGTTATGAATTTGCAATGGATTTGGCAGAGATCGAGTATCGCCTGGATACTATTGCTTTTCGAGGTGTCAAGGGGACTACCGGCACGCAGGCATCATTTTTGAAGCTTTTCGATGGAAACCATTCGAAAGTTAAAAGGCTTGATAAGATGGTTTCAAAGGCGTTCGGTTTTCAAAATACTCTTGCGGTAACCGGACAGACTTATCAGCGAAAGATTGACACACAAGTACTAAACGCTTTAGCGTTGGTCGCTCAATCGGCACACAAGATGTGCAACGATATAAGGTTGCTTGCAAATTTGAAAGAGATCGAAGAGCCATTTGCGAAATCTCAGATAGGTTCCAGTGCGATGGCTTATAAACGTAACCCGATGCGGTGTGAAAGAACGACGGCACTTTCGCGGTTGGTATTATCGCTTGCGAGCAGTCCGGCAATGACAGCCAGCGAACAGTGGCTTGAGAGGACGCTTGACGATTCTGCAAACAGACGGGTTGTTATACCGGAGGCTTTTTTGGCCACAGACGGAATATTGGAAGTACTTATTAATGTTGTAAATGGCTTGGTTGTTTACCCTAAGGTTATCGAAGCGAGAATACAGGCTGAGCTGCCGTTTATGGCGACTGAAAATATAATGATGGAAGCTGTTGCAAAAGGCGGCAATCGTCAGGACATACACGAATTGATACGAGTGCATTCACACCAGGCCGCAGCCCAGGTAAAAATGCATGGTAAGCCCAATGACCTGATTGAGCGATTGAAAAATAATAAGGCCTTTGCAGGTGTTGATTTTGATTCGGTATTGAATTCGAAAGAGTATATCGGTAGATCCTCCGAACAGGTTGATGAATTTATAAGTGAGGTCGTATCTCCGGTGCGAAGAAAATACAGCAAGAGTATAAAAAAGAAAGTTGATCTGAAGGTTTAATTAAAGAGTTAGAAAGGTGTGACATGGATAAAAGCCAATTGATTGCCAGGGTGAAAGAGACATCTTATTTGGAAGGCGAGTTCATTCTTCGCAGCGGCAAAAAGAGTAACTACTACATGGACAAGTATCTTTTTGAAACCTGCCCGGATATCTTGAAGGCACTCGGTGAAGAGTTTGCAAAATTTATGACCGATGATGTAACGCTGATAGCAGGTGCCGAACTTGGTGGAGTTGCGCTGGCTGCTTCGACGGCGATGTTTACCGGTAAAAATTGGATAATCGTTCGCAATAGTAAAAAAGATTATGGCACAAGCAAAATGATAGAAGGTAAATTGTCCAAGGATGATGTTGTTTTGATCGTTGAAGATATTGCCACAACAGGTGGACAGGTTGTCGAAGCCGCCAAAATAATTACCGATATGGGCGCGAAGGTAAAAAAGATCGTGGCTGTTATCGACCGCAAACAGGGAGCCGAAGAAAATATCAAAGCTGCCGGTTTCGAATTTGACAGAATAATGACCAAAGATGATTTAGGCATCAAGGATTAGCTGATGAGTGTTTATGAAATCATAATGCTGGTGTGTTTCGGAGTGGCCTGGCCGTTCTCAATCGTTAAGAGTTACCTTTCACAACGGAACGCCGGAAAGAGTATAATTTTCCTTTTTATTGTTTTGACTGGATATGTTTCGGGCTGTTTTCATAAGGCTTTTTACAGTTTTGATGAGGTAATATTCTTATATATTCTTAATGGTTTGATGGTATTTGCTGACATTATGATTTATTTTAGAAATAAACGGCTGATGAAAGTGGAAGTAAGCAGATGAATCCCAAGAAATTAATTTGCGATATTGGTGAGCTGAACCACCTGTTTAAAAACAGCATCAGCATCGAGCATTTTTTACAGCAGACCGTGGTGATGGTTTCAAAACATCTCGATTGTGATGTCTGCTCTATCTATATCTATGACGAAGACGAAAGACTTTTAACGCTAAAAGCAACCGAGGGTCTTAACCCAAATGCCAGGGAAGATGTCAAACTTAAGCTGGGCGAAGGTCTGGTGGGTAAGGCATTGAAAGAGCTTCGGTCATTGAACATTGAAAATGCCACCCAGCATCCAGACTTTAAAGAGTTTAAAGGCATTGGCGAAGAGAAATACGAAAATTTCCTGGCTATACCTATCGCTAGAGGATTAAACAGGATTGGAACTCTATCTTTGCAGCGAGTTTCAACGCAGAAGTTTTTGGAAAATGACGAGGTTGCCTGCATGGCTGTTGCCAGCCAGCTTGCGAATATAATTGAAAACGCGAAATTTTTGATGTCTTTGCACATGCCCCAGCCGAAACCCAGGCATGCCAACAAAGATGTTTTTGAAAATTTAAAAGTTTCTGTAGCATCAAAAGGTTTCGCTATTGGAAACATCCTTGCTATTGATAAAGATAAAACATTTAAACCTCTTTTGAAAAAGCATTTTGAAAAAAGATACACTCTCGAAGATTTTCAAAGAGCGGTTTTAAAAACTCAGCAGCAGCTTGAAGATTTGCAGAATCTTGTCGAAGAAAAATTGAGTGATGCGGCTTCACTTATCTTTGCATCTCATTTGCTGATCCTTAAAGATAAAGAATTTGTTGGTGAGATGATCAAGCTGATCGAAAAGAATATCAACCCCCCCGAAGCGATTATGAAAATCGCAAAAAAGTATGTTGACATTTTTGGAGCCAGCGAAAATCAGTATGTTCGTGAAAAAGTTCAGGATCTTGAAGATCTTACCGTAAGGTTGGTTGGAAACCTGGAGTCCTCTTTTGAAACTGTAGCATCGGTAAATAACAGGATAGTAATCGCAAGAGATTTATTTCCTTCGGATTTGCTGAAGTTCTCCAGCGAAAACATCGGCGGGATAGTTCTGGTAAGCGGTGGAACCACAAGCCACCTTGCGATATTGGCTCGTTCGCTAGGGATTCCGATGGCCATTATTGCTGAACCGGCATTGATGGATTTGAGCCATAACGATGTTATGCTTCTTGACGCCGATGAAGCGGCGGTTTCTATAAACCCCAGTGAAGATGTAAAATCACAATACGTAACGCATATTTCATCCAGGCAAAAACTTGAACAGCAGAAAAAAACTATTCGACCGGAAACTTTTACAAAAGATGGAAACAAAATAACTTTGCTTGCGAACGTTAACTTGTTAACCGATGCAAAGCTTGCGACAGAACTTAAGTGTGAAGGTGTCGGGCTTTACAGAACAGAATTTCCGTTTATCATCAGGAGCAATTTTCCCAGCGAAGAAGAGCAGTTTTTGACCTATCAAAATCTTACCAATATTATGCACGGCAAGCCGCTTACATTCAGGACGCTGGACATCGGCGGTGATAAAGTTCTTTCGTATTACAAAAGCGGTAAAGAGCAGAATCCGTTTTTGGGGATGAGAAGTATCCGGTTCTGTTTGCAAAATAAAGATGTTTTCATGCAACAGCTTCGTGCAATTTTGCGTGCCGGTACAACTGCTGATTTGAGGATAATGTTCCCGATGATTTCATCAATTGATGACTTTATCGAGGCCAAAGAGATTCTTGAAGAGTGTATGAATCAACTTAAAATTGGAGGAATTCAATTCAATGAAAATCCCCAAATAGGAATGATGGTCGAGCTGCCTTCGGTAGTTGACCAGGCCGAGGATTTTGCAGAAATTGTAGATTTTTTCAGTGTCGGCACAAATGATTTTATACAGTTCATGCTCGGAGTGGACCGAACTAATGAAAATGTCGCTCCTTTTTATCTGCCTTATCACCCTGCGGTTTTAAGAGCTCTAAATAAAGTGTCTCAGGCCGCAATAAAAAATGGTATAGATATTTCGGTTTGCGGGGATATGGCCCACTATAATAAATATATACCGATCCTTATCGGGATGGGGATAAAATCTTTCAGCCTTGACCCGGCATATTTGCCCCCGATACAGGATTACATTGAAGAAATAGAAATCGAGAAGGCAAAGAGCCTTGCGAAAGAGTTATTGGAATGTAAAAAGGTAAGTCAAATAAAAGAGATAATAGAGAATATGCAATGAGTGAAAAACTTAAAATCTTCATAAGTGCTTGTGAGCCAAGTGCAGACGTTCATTGCGGCAACTTGATACGCCAAATCAAATCAATCAGGGATGATGTGGAATTTGTAGGTATTGGCGGTGAATACATGCAGGCCGCCGGTTGTGAACTGCTTGAAAATCCGATTTCACGCGCGGCAATGCTCCATAATGTTATAAAAGATATTGGTTTTTACAAAAAATTGTATGGAAAAGTTAAGAAATTGTTCAAAGAAGCTAATATTTCGCTGGTGGTTGTCTGCGATTCGCCGGCATTCAATTTTCATATTGCCAAACTGGCAAGTAAAAAATCTATAAAAACATTTTTCTATATCGCTCCCCAGCTTTGGGCATGGGCGCCGTGGCGAATAAAGAAGCTGAAAAAATGGTGCGACACTCTGGCTTGCATTCTTCCGTTCGAACAGAAATGGTTTGAAAGCAGGGGAGTAATGGCGAAATTTATCGGAAACCCTCTTTTGGCGGGTAAATATGAGCAGGTATGTTCATCGGTAAAAACTTATGAAAACTATGATCCGCAAAGCTGCAAAATTGCACTTGTTCCCGGTTCAAGAGGACACGAAATCGAATCTATATGGCCTGCAATGTGTGAAATCGCACTGAAAATAAAGGAAAAATTTAAAGATGCCCATTTTACGGTGGTTGCTTTCAATGAGGAAACACAGGAAAAGCTAAAGGCAAGCCAGCCTAATGGTTTGGAATGTGATTTTTCAGTAGCTTCAGTTAGAAAAACCGCATGTGAGTTTGATTTTACTCTTGTTACCAGCGGATCGGCATGCCTCGAGGTTGCTTCGGCGGGATGTCCGATGGCAGTTATGTACCAGTCAAACAAGTACTTATGGCACATTGTGGGCAAAAGAATCGTACGGATGAAAAATTTGTCATTGGTAAATATTCTTGCAGACCGTGATCTGGTGCCCGAATTTATGCCATACTTTAATTCGACCGAGCCGATTTACACGGCTGTTGATCAGCTTTTAAGGAATCCAGAAAAGATGCAAAAACTAAGTAATGACCTTGTTGAGCTTACAAAACCGCTTGCGAGACTGAACGCACAAGAAAATGCCGCAAATCTCATAAACGAGATGATAAATCAAAACTGTTCAGCTGCAAAAATAAGCTAACGGCTAATCAACTTTATCGGCATATTTAACAGTACATCCGTAAGGTTTTGTCTTGTCAGTACTTACCTCTTGACCGGCTGTCAATTCCTCAAGTGCTTTATCAATATAATTGATCTCCTGCTGTTGGCCATCGATCTTACCCATGGGGGCATTATCGATTGCTCCTTCATAAACGATCGTTCCATCTTTGACAATGAACATGTGCGGGGTCGTAATGGCACTATAAGCATGGCCTGCTGTTCCCTGCCTGTCATCTAAAATAGGATATGGAACATTATGATCATGGGCGAACTGCTTGTTGTCCTCGATCGTCTGATGAGCCGTACTGTTTATTGCAAGCCAGACAATTTCCTGATCTTTATACTTGTCGGCAAGGTCAGTCATAGTAGATTTATCCTGGTAATGGTATTTAACA
>CAZITB010000079.1:0-13886 GCA_964542055.1 uncultured Candidatus Kuenenia sp. | reverse complement strand
CCGAAAGGTCCAAAAAATCCGGCCCGTTCCACATTACTTCCAGTTTTCGTACCCCATCAACTTTAGCTGATTCAACCCGGAATGATATCCACAAAAACATATAAACAACCGAAAGTATCATAAATGCAAAAAATCTCACAAATAAATAACAGATTCCCCCATAAACCAGGGCAATTATATAATAAAAAGTCAAATGCCACGGACGGGTATATACATAACTGAAAGTTCTGCTGATCGCGTCAAAGCCATCGCTTGCTTCATAGGAAATAACCGGATACATCATCGCTCCACCAGCTAGAGCTCCGATAATAACCAATGTCATCACCGTCCCTAGTATAAAAGCAATAACGCTCAAAATGCCAAGCAAAATTTCACCGACCCACGGGATATTACCCAGCAGTCCAAACAAAAGAACGAACACCCCCACGCCGAACACTATTGCCAAAGGCAGCAGCGGGGCACAAAAAAAGCTGCCAAACCTTTTAACGCTGAATTTTAAAGCATGCAATGCGCCGATTTTATCCCCGCGTGCAAGTTCCGCAGCCGCTATTCGACTGATAGCGCCTCCGAACAAACTAAGCACCGCCAAAACAAAAATCAAATAAATCAAGCTATATACAGAATGATATTCGAACAGCCATATAAACATCCTGCCGATTTCGCTTAAATGTTTCAAAAACGATTTCAGCTGCCACCCAAGCATATCGATCACCAGGAAATTAAACCTGTCTGACAAAAAATGAGCCGAGGTTTCAAAAACACCTTGTTTAATCTGATTTTCAGCATTTTGGCTATTTTCAACGAAATTTTCATATCCCTGCCGAAAATTTGTATAAACATCCGCTTCAGTTACCAGCCTTCCGGATCCGTCATAGTCATATACCGCATGAACGGTTTTTGTAAGATCCATCAAAAAACCGCCAAAACCCAAAAGCACAACCGCCGCAAAAGCCAGAATTAACTTATTGTGTCCGATTGATCTGGAAAAAGTGCTAAAAAGTTTCAAATAATCAAATGAAAAACCGCTGAATATCTCCTGGATTTTGTTTCCATTTCCCATTTGTCAGCCCTTAAAATTGGTTCCAAAGAGATAATTATTCAACTTTTGACACTTTCTGCAAGCATTTCTTCAAAATAAACGGGATAATTTTGTGGTAAATATACTATATTTTTCGAAAAAAAACCAATATAATAAAAATAAATCTTCATACAAGAGGTGCGATAAATGAAAAAAATCTTTATAATTTTAATTCTAACATTCATTTCCACGGCTTTAGCAGAGCCCAACAATCAAACGACCCAGCCGGAACTCTTAAATGAGCTTGAACTGCCTCAGCCATCAACCGTCGGCTCTTATAGTCTCGAACAATTACTTACCGCCGATATGCAATTCGACGATTTTACCGATCAACCCCTGTCTTTGGATGCAATTTCGCAACTTTTATGGGCAGGGCAGGGTATTGTAGATCCAAATACTCGAAGAAGAACAGTTTACGCACAGAAAGATATCGACCCGATCGAACTGTATCTAGTAATCAAAAACGGAATTTACGTTTATCAACCCGAAAATGAAATAATTTTAAAAACTTCGGGACGGGATATAAGAAGAAGTTTATCCATGGCTGCAGGCAACGAATCAGCCCTTTTAAATGCCCCCTGCACAATAGTGATTGCCGCATCTGCCGACAAACTTTCTAGGAAATATTCTGAAAATGCACAAAAAATCCTTTATATGCTCACTGGACAGGTGGCCCAAAATATGCATCTCCAAGCGGTTTCGATGGGACTTGCAATGAAAACCACTCCTGTTTTCGATCAGTCACGTGTAAAAAGCGCCTTGGAAATTTCTCCAACTCAACAACCGGTATATATGGCATCTTTCGGCTATCCACCGCCCGGCCAAGTCCCTAAACTAAAGCAAATACCACCCGTCCAACAGGAGCAGACCTTGCCGCCTGTCAAAAGGGCTGTAATACTCATCCCGGATGATAGGATAGTTGACAGAGAATTTTTTGATATATTTGATATTTTACAAATCGCTGATATCGAAGTAGAAGTGGCCGCTCCGGCAATGAAAAGGTACCGAACCGACAGAAGAGGCTGGATAGACCCTTCCATGGTCTATGCCCAAGTAAACGTAGAAGATTTCGATGCAGTTGTGCTTGTAAGTGGGTTACGTGCCAGCGTAAATGTTCGGAGCAATCCAATAATTCCAATTATAAGACGTGCTGCGACTTTAAATAAAGTAGTAGGGGCCATAGGAAGGTCTGTAAGGTTTCTGGCTCACGCTGATATTATAGAAAATGTGCAGGTTACAGGTTCCCAAGGTTACTTTACCGTTCTAAGAAGTGCAGGAGCAGTCTATACAAATGCAAAATTTGAAAGGGATGGAAATATAGTAACCGGCCAGGATTACAATTATAGTGCTCAATTTGTCAAGCTAATAGATGAAGCCCTTGAAGGAATTCAAAGCCGACCTGGTGCAGGCGGAAGATATATCGACCCTAGAGTTCTCAGAAAAAGAGGGCAATCAAGAGAAGATTTGCTGGAGCAAAATAATTAATCGTCAGATGCTTACATCTTTCCATATCCGCAATTTTACTTGTATATAATCTGGTACAGCAAATTGCCGGCGGCGAATTATTACAATCATTCAGAACATAATTTTAAAATGAAATGAAAGTGTTATTTAATTTTAAGGATTTTTGAAAATGTCAAAAAAGTATCAAATGCACGTGATTTCTGGTACGCACTGGGACAGAGAATGGAGACATACTGCTGAGCAATCCAAACCTAGGTTGATTGAATTGATGCAGACGATGATTGACGTTCTCGAAAAAAGACCGGACTACAAAACATATTGTCTCGACGGCGGTATGGTTGTTCTGGATGATTATCTTGAACTAAGACCGGAAAATAAAGAAAAGATCAAAAAATTTGTCCAGGATGGCAGAATCAACTTAGTTAGCTGGTACACTCTTCCAGAAATGTTCACAGTGGCTCCTGAAGCTATCATTAGAAACCTTCTTCTCGGCAAGAAAAAAGCAGATGAATTCGGCGGTGCTATAACCGCTGGTTACACAGCCACCGGCTACGGACAAACTTCACAGCTGCCCCAGATTTATCAAGGTTTTGATATACCAAATGCTATCTTCTATCGCGGAACAAATAAGCACATCCTTGACCCGCTTTTCTGCTGGGAAGGTAAAGACGGCTCAAGAATTCACATGCTAAGAACTTTTGATGAAGTAACAAGAACAAACTGGTTTTTCTACATCCACCAGACACTGGTACTTGGCAAAGAACCAAGGAGCCTCGACTACAAATTCAATCCCGAAAAACACCCTGTACACATGTGCGATAAGATTCACTATGAAAGGGCGTTCAAAACCCTTACTGAGACAAAAGACTTCAACAAAGACCCCCAGACCTTGAAAAAGTATCTCCAGGCTATTCTGGATCAGGCCATGCCTTACCAGGTTTCAAATACCGTTCTTGCTCTGAACATGGAAGACAATGACGTTCCTTTCGAACCGCTTCCTGATATGGTAAATGCTTTGAATTCTGTTTCTGATGATGTCGAAATCGTTCAAAGTTCGCTTGATCAATACATGGAAAGAATCACAAAAGACAATCCCCTTGATAAACTTAAAGTCCACAAAGGAGAATTGCGTTATCCTGCGGTTGAAATGGGCTTCAATGGATTGCTCGGTGCGACTCATTCATCGAGAATTAAACTTAAAGTTCTAAACGAACAGGCTGAAACCGGCTTGACTTATCTTGCTGAACCGCTTGCTTCTATCGCGTCGCTTCTCGGAAAAGAATATCCCACTGCGATTATGCAAAGAGCATGGCGTCACCTCCTGCTCAACCATGCACACGACAGCATCTGCGGCGCTGCTGTTGACCAGGCACACGAAGATATGCTTTACAACTTCTCTATCGCAAGAATGGTTAGCGAGGAAATCACATCAAGAAGTGCTATCAGCATCTTCGAAAAGATCAATACCAAAAAGTCATTCAAAGATGGTGAATTCACCTTCACAATGTTCAACAACCTGCCTTACAGCCGTAAACAGGTTCTCCAGCTCATGATTGATCTGCCTAAAGAGAAAATTTTCGATAAAGCTGCTGATCCTCGCCCCGGTGTTGATGATCAAGACAACGAAATCAAATTTTATGATATCATTGATGACAAGGGCGATATTGTCGGTTCCCATGAACTCAGCAAACATGATATCCAGATCGGCATCGAAACTGAAGTAGATACAAATGGCGTTAAAATGCCGATGGTTCGCAGAAGAATCCTCGTTGACGCCGAAGTGCCTGCAATGGGTTACACAACTTACGCTCTTCGTCCACGCGGTCCGAAATATGTTGCCCACCCCGAACACGGTCCCGATAGAGCAATGATCGCAAGAGAAAACGGCGTACTTGAAAATGAGTTCATCAAAGTTCAGATCAACCCTAACGGTACTTTCTCACTGTTGCATAAAGAGACTGGCCACCAAATGGAAAACCTCCATTACTTCACCGACAACGGTGAAACCGGCAATGCTCACCTCAGCAGCCATCCAATGAGAAATCCCATCCAGACTACCATCGGTGCTAACGCGACAATCACAATGGTCGAATCAAATCTGCTAAGGGGTATCTTCAAGATCGATCTCTCTATTACCGTTCCTGCCGCAGCCACTCTCGACAGCAGCGACAGGCTCAACGAAACCCGAGTCATTCCTATAACCACATGGCTTGAACTCAACAAAGACGCTAAATACCTAAAGGCTAAAACCAAGCTATATAACGATGCACGCGACCACAGACTGCGTGTGAATTTCCCGTCGCATGTAAACACAGACACAGTTTCAGTTGAAAGTGCGTTTGCAGTTGACCAGAGATGCCTCAGATGGACCGATAACGGCGACAACCACGAACAGTTTTTCCCCTTCCAGCCGATGCAGAACTTCGTTGATGTTAGTGACGGTAAAATCGGCTTGGCAGTGCTCAATAAAGGACTCCGTGAATACGAAGTTAAAGACGATTCAGACAGGACTATCGCAATTACACTGCTTCGTACTCAGCGGGCTTACATGACCGCCAATAAGAAGATGATTGCTGAAGAATTAGAAAAATACACAGGTCTCCATTCATTTGGCTCCCACGAATACAATTATGCATTGTATCCGCACACCGGCAACTGGGAATCCGGCCAGGTCCTCCAGCAGGCTTACGACCACAAGGTTGATATCCCTACAATCCAGGGCGTTCCTTGCGACAAGGGCGATCTGCCAACCACAGACACATTCTTGAAAATCAGCTCTGACAAAGTAATGCTCTCAGCTCTCAAAGAATCTGAAGCTGGCGACGGCATAATTCTGAGGCTTTGGAATACATCTTCGAAAAAGGTCAAAGTGGATATTAAAACACCTCTTAAGATTGCATCAGCCCACAGACTCAAACTCAACGAAACCAGACTCGACGATGTCAAGGTATCAGGCGGCAAATTAACCCTGGAAATGGGCCCACACAAGATTGAAACTATCTTGATTAAGCAGTAACTACAGATTTATACTATCAAAAGGGGATGGACAGGTTCCATCCCTTTTTTTATGCCTGCATCCAAACACAAATTTCAATTGCAAAAATAGGTAAGATATACCCCCAAACTAATCCAAATACCCCTTGCAAAGTCAATATAATTAGCTATAATCTATGGTCTTAGCGATGATCTGTAATTTACAGGGATGATTATGAAATCTAATAACAGGATTTACTGGGTAGCATTCACTCTTTTAGGCTTGGCAGTCGGATATTTTCTGGCAAGTCAAGATACCCAATACCTCTTCGCGCAAAATCCCGCCAATCCTGACGCCAATATTATAGTTGCCTCATTCAAGGCTGGTGACGATTCCAGCATTTTGGCTCTGATAGATACCAGGCTGGAAAAAATTGTTCTTTACGAAATTTCCAACCGCAGAACCCCACCGAACAGATTGAAGCTAATAGCCGTAAGAAACTATAGTTACGACAAACTTTTAGATCAGTATAACAACGCCGACCCTACACCCGAGGCTATAAAAGAAATGTTGCTTTCACCGGAAACGAACAAAAGTACCTTTAAAAAAAGTGATTTGAAAGATTTAGTTGATCAAACTAATTGATTAACTGAATTAAACCATTTATATGGAGCAGTTTTAAGTAAGGAAAATTATTATGGCAGGTATGTTTTACACATTAATCGAAGTTGCCGAAAAGCTCGGCAAATCCGAAAAACAGATTCGCGATATGATTCAGGATGGAAAATTGCGTGAATTTCGCGACGGCCCCAAGCTATTATTCAAAAAAGATGAAGTTGACGCTCTAGCAGGTCAATCCAGCATCCCAGATGACACCTTAGGTCTCGACCAGGGCACAGAAGGCTCAACTCTCGGCCTGGCAAGTGACGATGAAATGAGCGAAATGGAGGGTCTTGATAATCAGGACTTCGACGACGAAAATTTCGATTTAGAGCTTGATGGTTCCAGTATGGACATGGCTTTGAGCGGCAGCGATTTAGATATCGAACTGGACGGAGATACCGATCTTCAAGAAAAATCCGAACCCCAGGAGCCTCAGTCAGATTCAGACCAGGATCAGCCCCTTGAACTTGCCTCAGACCAGCCCGATCAGGACCAGCCGCTTGAACTGGAACCGGTCGAAGAAGAACCTCAGCTTCCCCCTGCGGACGAACCTCAGCTTGCACCTGAATCTCAATCTCAGGATGATGATTTCGAACTCGCTTTAGAACCTGATGATCAGACCCAAACCCCTGAAACTAAAGAATCTGACCAGCAAGATATTGATCTTGAACTTGAACCTCAGCCTCAAGCCGACGCGGAAGAACCCCAAGTCGATTCCGAAGAGCCTCAGCAGCAAAAACAGCCCGATCAGGAAATCCCAGCTCTTGCCGATGATACCGGCGACCTTCAACTTGATGACATGCAGCTTGATTCAGGATCAGAAAGCGGAGGAGACTTCGATTTCGATTTAGATGACAACGAAGGAACAAAATCCACCAACGAAGGTATATCCGTTCTAGGTGAAAGCGACAGCGAATACAAATTGACTGATGACAGTCTAAGCGAAACCGCTGAAGTACAACTTGAAGGTGAAGGCGACGAACCGAGCCTTGATGAAGATGTCAATCTCGAGAGCTTCGGAAGCGGCAGCGGCCTGCTCGATCTTTCACTTCAGGCCGACGACACCAGTCTGGGTGCGGTTCTTGATGATATTATCCCCGGTGCCGGCGGTGGTGCTGACGAACCTGCCATGGATGCAGGCGGTGATGACATCTTTGCCGCAGCTTCTACCGAGGATATCGAAGAACAGCCTTCTGCAGGCATTAACGATTTTCAGGACATTTCTTCTGCTCCAGCCGAATCAGCACCACAGGCAACTGCCGGTGCGGTAGTTTATGCCGAACCTGCTCCTGACAGTTCCAGCAACATATTCGGTTCGATGCTTATCTTGCCGATGATCATTTCGATTTTCACCATTATAGTCGCAATGGCCGGTTCGAAAGGAATCACCCCTTCATTGCTGACTCAAACACAATCCATTATATGGTATGTCGCAGCCGGTCTTGCAGTCATAGCTCTGGTCTGGATGTTTGTCGGCATCGCTGCCGGCGGAACAAAATCTCCAAAACCGGCTAAAGCCAAAAAAGACAAAAAGCTAAAAGCGGCTAAACCGAAAAAGGAAAAGAAAAAGAAAAAATAATCATACGGCGGTCTCAAAAGGCCGCCATTTTTTTCAACAAAGACTTATGCCTATATTTGAATATAAATGTAAAGACTGTGATTCTGTAGAAGAATTTCTGGAAACCGCTTCAAGCAAAAAACATCTATGCAACAAATGTGGAGCCGAGATGAAAAAAATATTCTCTTCTTTTTCTCCCAGAATGGCCGCACAAAAAAACACATGTGCTAAAAATCCATCCTGTCCAATGTCAGGAAACTGTCCAAATTCAAAATAATATTAAATATAATCAACATGGCTTTCCAAATTTAAAAAAGTTAAACGGATCGAAATCATGGCAAAAGACGGAAAATACAATTTTAATCAATTTGAAAAAAAATGGCAGGACTTCTGGTTTGACAATAAAACTTTCAAAGCCTTTGAAGATAAGTCCAAACCCAAGTATTACGTCCTTGATATGTTCCCTTACCCCAGCGCACAGGGTTTACATGTAGGCCACCCTGAAGGCTACACCGCCTCAGATATCGTTGCAAGATACAAAAGAAACAACGGCTATAGTGTCCTCCATCCCATCGGCTGGGACGCTTTCGGTTTACCTGCCGAACAATATGCAATCAAAACCGGAACTCATCCTGCTCAAACGACCCAAAATAATATTGATAACATGCGGCGTCAGATCAAGTCTCTCGGTTTTAGTTACGACTGGGACCGCCAGGTAGATACAACTGACCCCAACTACTACAAATGGACCCAATGGATTTTTCTCAAGTTCTTCAACAGCTATTTCGATGAAATTGAAAATAAAGCCAAACCTATTTCGCAATTGATCGAATATCTCGAATCTGAAAAACTTTACGTAGGTATAGATGGACAGGTTCTCTTTCCTGATTCTGAAGGCATGCAGGCCATCACCGGCGATCCTATCGGCGGCAAAAAATGGTCCGAACTGACAAAACAGGAAAGAAGAGAATTCATTGATAATCAGCGTCTGGCATACGAAGCTGAAGTGCCTGTAAACTGGTGTCCCGAACTTGGAACGGTACTGGCAAATGAAGAAGTCATAGGCGGAGTTTCGGAACGCGGAGGACATCCGGTCATCAGAAAACCCATGCGTCAGTGGATGCTCAGAATTACAAAATTCGCTGACCGTCTTTTGGAAGACCTCGAACATGTTGACTGGCCACATTCCATTAAAAAACTTCAAACAGACTGGATAGGCCGAAGCACCGGAGCCGAAGTTGATTTCGACATTGATGGAGTAGATGATTTTATCCGCGTCTTTACCACTAGACCTGACACCCTTTTTGGCGCTACATATATGGTACTGGCCCCTGAACATCCTCTGGTTGATATCATTACAACCGACCAGCAGGCTCAGCAGGTAACGGATTATAAAAATCAGGCCCAGACAAAAAGTGACCTCGACAGAACTGATCTTTCAAAAGAAAAGACCGGCGTATTTACCGGCGCATATGCGATCAATCCCGTTAATCAGAAAAAAATACCTATATGGATAAGCGACTATGTTCTGCTAAGTTACGGAACAGGCGCAATTATGGCAGTACCGGCACATGACGAACGTGATTTTGAATTCGCCAAAACATTCGGCCTCGAAATTATTCAGGTAGTAAAACCCGAAGATGAAGAACTTCAGGCTCAGGTACAGGCCGGCACACTATGTTTTTCAGGCGACGGAATCGCCGTAAATTCAGGTCCTTTCGATGGACTCAAAACTCCCGAGTTTAAACAAGAAATTGCCAAATGGCTTGAGGAAAACCTCAAGGGTAAAAAAGCAGTAAATTACAAACTTCGTGACTGGCTCTTTAGCCGTCAAAGATATTGGGGCGAACCTTTCCCCATCCTCCATGCCGAAGATGGTGAAACGATTGCACTGGATGAATCGCAGCTTCCGCTGATTCCCCCTCACGTGCCAAGCTATAAAGCAGCCGGAACCGGTGAATCTCCGCTTGCCAATATCCCCGAATGGGTAAATGTCGAACTGCCCGATGGTCGCAAGGCAAAAAGAGAAACAAACACAATGCCTCAATGGGCCGGTTCATGCTGGTATTATCTCAGGTACACCGATGCTCAAAACAACCAGCAACCTTTCGATACTGAAAATGAAAATTATTGGCTTCCCGTCGATCTTTATATCGGCGGTGCCGAACATGCGGTTTTGCATCTGCTCTATTCGAGATTCTGGCATAAACTCCTTTACGACCTGGGATATGTTACGCAGCCCGAACCTTTCAAAAAACTTGTCAACCAGGGTATGATACTCGGCGAAGACGGCCAGAAAATGAGCAAAAGCCGCGGCAATGTGATCAACCCTGACGAAGTTATCGACCAGTATGGCGCAGATTCCATGAGACTCTATGAAATGTTCATGGGACCATTGCAAGCTACTAAGCCCTGGTCAATGCAGGGCGTGGAAGGCGTTTTCAGATTTCTAAACAAATCCTGGAAAACCATTATCGATCCGGAAACGGGTGAAGTTGACGCCTCGGTTCAGGATACGAAACCCGATGACCAGACTCTTCGCCTGCTTCACCAGACAATCAAAAAAGTAACAAATGATATAGAAACGTTCGGATTCAATACCGCTATAAGCCAGATGATGATCTTTGTTAATCATCTTTCAAAATTGGATGTCAAACCAAAAAGTGCCTTGCAGGATTTTGTATTGCTGCTTAGCCCCTTTGCCCCTCACATGTGCGAAGAGCTTTGGCACAGGCTGGGTAATAAAAATTCGCTCGCTTACCATAACTGGCCAAAGTACCAGGAAGAATTGACCAGAGAACAGGAAATAGAACTGGCAATTCAGGTTATGGGTAAGGTAAGAGACAAAATCGTTGTACAAGCCGATTCCACCGATGACTATATCAAGGAAAAAGCTCTGGCAAGCGAAAAAGTCCAGGCCTCGATGGCAGGTAAGCAGCCCAAAAAGATTATTGTAATTAAATCTAGACTTGTAAATATAGTCGTTTAAAATAATATCATGGACCCTCAAAAAGGCTATATATGTTATATGATCAATCCCGGCTCGGGAGCAAGCAGTGTCAATCCTCTTGCCATGGGCCTGCTGGAGTATCTAAAGTCCAAAAATTTCGATGTCCGTGAAAGTTATACAAAGTCTCTCGAAGACGGCCATCAGGTTATCAGAAACGTTGCAAAAGATGACAACTGCCAATTGGTAATTGTAGCCGGAGGTGACGGAACTGTTCGCGAAGCCACAAATGAACTGATAGGATCAGGCAAACCCCTTTTACCGGTGCCTGGCGGGACAGAAAATCTTCTTGCCAGCAGCTTGGGTTATGATGAAAAATTAACCACTCTCATTGACGCCTTTGAAGAAAATCATACAATTGATTTTGACCTTTGTAAGATCGAAGACCAGGTATTCACTTCAATTGCGGGATTCGGTTTTGACGGTGAAGTAGTACACCGGCTTACGAAACAGAGAAAAGGTAATATTGACCAATCTGAATATTTCTGGCCGCTATGGAGAACATTCTGGTCACATAAGTTTCCCACTTTCAAAGTTGAAGTTGATTCACAGGAAATATACCAGGGCAAGGGAATGGTCTTCGTTGGCAATTCATCAAGATATGCGATGGGTCTTCATATCCTGAAATACGCCAGCGTCAATGACGGCTTGCTTGATGTTTGTATCTACCGCTCTAAAGGACATGTCAAACTTCTAAAAGACGCAATTCTCACAGTCATGAAAATGCATGTCAAACTTCGCTCGGTAATTTACAAGCAGGGGGTATCTGTAAAGATAACTCCGCTCAAAGGAACCCTTCACTGCCAGATTGATGGTGATCCCGGCCCTGATTTGCCGTTAGAAATACACGTAATACCCGCAGCCATTAAAATGGTCGTTCCCAAAGGCGCAAAGCCCGCGGGCCTTAGAACAAGATTAATAAGAATGTTTCAATAGGATTAGTCAAATGGATTTTAAAATCGGCAGCATTGATATAGGTTTGAAGAAGGATTTTTTCTTGATTGCCGGTCCTTGCGTAATAGAATCTCTGGACAACTGCCTGGAAATAGCTGATAAAGTTTCGGCTATCTGTAAAAAGCTCAACATACCATATTTTTTCAAAGCCAGCTTCGATAAAGCCAATCGTTCAAGCATCCACAGCTTCCGCGGACCAGGTCTGGAAAAAGGTTTGGATATACTCGCAAAGGTTCGAAGCGAAAGATCACTGCCTGTAGTTACAGATATTCATGACTATACCCAGGCCAAACCTGTAGGCCAGGTGGTGGATTGCCTCCAGATACCGGCATTCTTATGCAGGCAAACTGACCTGTTGATTGCCGCCGCACAAACAGGCAAACCGGTAAATGTAAAAAAAGGCCAGTTCATGTCACCCGAAGAAATGACAAACGTAGTTTCAAAACTCAAAGAAAGCGGAAATGAAAAGATCATGCTAACAGACCGCGGAACTTTTTTTGGTTACAACAGGCTTGTGAATGATATGACGTGTCTGGAGCGAATGAAAAAACTGGATTGCCCAGCAGTTTTCGATGTAACCCACAGCACACAGATGCCCGGCGGATTCGGCGATTCTTCCGCAGGCCAGCGCCAATACGGCCCCATCCTCGCAAAAGCTGCCACCGCCGCAGGCGCAAACGGTTTATTCATCGAAACCCACAATGATCCTGAAAATGCAAAATGTGATGCGGCTTGTGTTATGCCGATTGAATGGCTGGAAAAAGTTTTGGGCGATTGCAAAAGAATATTTGAGATTGTAAATGGTAATTAAGGGGTTGATTTGAAAGAATATGGCAGTAAATTTTTGTTCGGGCCGGTGCCGTCAAGAAGATTGGGGCTGAGTTTGGGAGTGGATATTGTACCGTTTAAGTCGTGTACGCAGGATTGTATTTATTGTCAGCTAGGCAAGGCGCCGCATCCGCAAACTATTGAAAGAAAGTCTTTTGTGGATATAGATAAAGTTGTGGAGGAACTTAAAACAAAACTAAACGAGGGGGTAAAAGCAGATTTTATAACCATAAGCGGTTCAGGTGAACCGACTCTAAATACCGATATCGGCAGCCTGATCGATAAAATTCACCAGTTGACCGAGATACCGGTGGCGGTAATTACCAACGGCACATTGTTGCATATTCCGCAGGTAAGGTCAGAGGTTGGCAAGGCTGATTTGGTGGTGCCAAGCCTGGATGCGGTTGACAGGGATAGTTTTGAGAAGATAAACCGTCCGCACCGTGATATTACCTTTGATAGGCTGGTTGAGGGGCTTAAAGCCTTTAAAAGCGAGTATTCCGGGGCGATATGGCTTGAGATATTCCTGATCGATGGGATAAATACCGGCGATGATCAGGTTGGAAAATTCGAGGAGTTGATAGCAACTATAAAGCCGGATAAAGTGCAGCTAAACACGGCAATTCGGCCTACGGCGGAGGCAGGGCTGATGCCGGTTTCCGCGGAAAGGCTCAGGCAGATTGCTCAAAGGCTTGGCCCGGTGGCGGAAGTTATTGTTGATTATGATAAGCTTGATAAGCTGAGAAGCGAGACGCAGGCAAGTGGTGAAAGTGTTTATCAGATGCTCAAGCGGCGGCCCTGCAGTTTGGAAGATATTGTTTCTAGCCTGGGTATCAACCGAAACGAGGCTCTAAAGTATGTTACTATACTTTGCCAAGAGGGCAAGATAGATTCCAAACAGGTGGGGGATAAGGTTTACTACAAAGCGGTGGTTGATTTTTAGTTTCAGATTGGGCGAAATTTCAGTTTTTTTTGGGCTTCATTTTGGGCGATGAAAAGGCTTTTTTTTGACACTAAGTATTTAAGACTTTTTGTTTTTCGGCACTTAAGTTTTTGCTAGACAAGGGTTTATGTTAAAAGAAGTGACGTTTTGAAAGTTTGCAGTTTGGTGCATTTTTAGGCTAGTTTTAGTGAGTTTGCACCAAGTTTAGCTCAGTTTGGGTCAAGTTTGGAGCAGTTTTCGCGATTTTCGCAAAAACAGCCGATTTTACCCGGCAAGTGAAAAATAAAAAAAACTGCAAAAAAAATTGCCACAGATGAACTCAGATTTGCACAGATTTGAAAAACATTAAAAGATAAAATAATTTTGACGCTGATTCCCGCAGATTTTCTATTTTTTAGACACTGATTACACAGATTT
>CAZITB010000078.1:0-13981 GCA_964542055.1 uncultured Candidatus Kuenenia sp. | reverse complement strand
AACATCGAATGCGCTTAGTCTTGCGACTAAGTAGCGGATAAACCTGGTTTTTGCTTGTTCTGAAGGAAATTGTTTCCAATTTTGGGCAGATGCCGCAATAAGTCCGACGGTTATGCCCTTGGAGTTTGCGTATTTCAGTCTTCGTTCGAGTTCCTGCCAGTATTTGGGATTGACAGATAATTTTCCCTGATTGGATGAGAAGGCTGTTCCATTTAAATTGCCCCTGTCATTTACAACGGAGCATTGGATGACGTTGAATCGTGATTGCCTGCGGGTGTCGATGTATTTGAGGACAGTATGAGCGGTATGGTTTTCTTCTGGGTAGTCGCTAAAGAGTGCGAAATTTGTGTCGCCCATGAACCAGAACGGTTCCGAATTTTGATACTGGAAGTGGTACGGGTAGTCTTTTGCAGTTGTTATTGAACCTTTGTTTTGGGATGTTACGCAGGTAAAACTTCCGTTGACCTGGCTGAGGCAGGGATCGCTTGATTGGATTTGAAAGGTCCATTTACCGGTAATGTCGGGTGAAATTCGGATCTTCCACACGTCATTTCCGTCCCAGAATGCGGGGATTTCCCATTTTTTGCCATCGGGTCGGGTAAAAACGGCGTTTGCATAGACTTGCTGATAAGGATTTGAGTAATTCTGTGAATGAGCAGCGGAAAACTCGAAAATCCCAAACTGGGGAATTTCCGCGGCGGCAGCGCCGCAGGAAAGCAGGCCCAAAAAGATAAATATTAAAATATCTGTCCTGTAAAATCTCATCAAATATATTTTAATAGCAGGCAGTCAGAAATAACAAGGTAATATTTTTGAAAATTAATCTCAAGAGTAAAGGTAAGGTCGAAGGAGTTATGTTTTTTTAACAATTTGGTGAATTTTAGCAAGATTTAACAAAATCATTGCGTTGCTAATGGTATAACAATATCGTTGAAATATAATCTGGTTATGATATACTGTCCAACTCTATAATTATTGGATTTACGGTGAGTTAGCGTTATAACAGAAAATAAGGTGTAAAATGGCAAAAATATGGTTGTATGATTCTACTTTGCGTGACGGTGCCCAGGCTCAGGGTGTTAATTTTTCGCTTGAAGATAAGCTGCTGATAGCTAAAAAGCTGGATCAGCTTGGAATAGACTATATCGAAGGCGGTTATGCGGTAAGTAATCCCAAGGATATGGAATTTTTTTACCGGGTACAAGAGCTTGGCCTAAAGCATTCCAAAATTGCGGGCTTTGGAAGCACTCGCAGAGCGGATGGAACGGTTGAAAAGGATCCTTCGCTAAATGCGATAATCGAATCCGGCGCTCCTGTTGGGACTATTGTAGCTAAAAGCTGGGATTTTCATGTAACTGAGGTTATTCGATGCAGCCTGGAAGAAAATCTTGTTATATGTTCGGAGTCGGTTAAATATTTATTCGATAAAGGGTTGGAAGAGGTGATTTTCGATGCAGAGCATTTCTTTGACGGATACAAGCACAATCCTGAATATGCAATGAAGGTTCTTGAATCAGCAGTTAAAGCTAAAGCTTCTTGTTTGGCACTTTGTGATACCAATGGCGGGTGTTTGCCGGGTGAAATAGCGGAAATAACCGGCAAAGTTGTCAAAGCTTTTCCGGATATGAGAGTTGGTATTCATTGCCATAATGATTCTGACTGCGCGGTGGCGAATTCTTTGTTTGCTATTGAGGCGGGGGCATTGCATGTGCAGGGAACCATCAACGGGATTGGTGAGCGAACCGGCAATGCGAATCTATGCACGATAATTCCGAATCTGACGTTTAAAATGGATAGACAGACGCTTGATGAGGAGCATTTGAAGATGCTGACCGAGACAAGCATTTATGTTTCTGAGATTGCTAATTTAACTCCGCCGATAAATATGGCTTATGTGGGCGAAAGCGCGTTTGCACATAAAGCCGGTTTGCACGTCAATGCCCTTCGAAAGAATAAAAAGACCTACGAGCATGTCGATCCGGAAGTTGTGGGCAACGAACGTAAATTCCTTATTTCCGAGTTAAGCGGCCGTGATAACATATTGGCAAAGCTTGAGAAGAGAAATTTTGAAGCGGATAAAGTAGTCGCTAAGCAGATTCTTGAACGGGTTCAGGACCTTGAAAACGAAGGTTACCAGTTCGAAGCTGCCGATGCGAGTTTTGATATTCTGGTTATGAAAGTCTTGAACAAGTACCGCCCCGCTTTTGATCTGATCAAATATCATGTCAATATCGAAAAGGATCATTCAGGAAATGTAATTACCGAAGCTACAGTTAAACTTTCAGTTGATGGTCAGGTTGAACATGTTGTAAGCGAGGGTGACGGACCGGTGGATGCGTTATATAATGCTTTGAGGAAATCGCTTGACAGGTTCTATCCTCAGATAAAGGATATGCATTTGTTCGATTATAAGGTTAGAATCGTAAATGCCGGAGCTGCTACAGCGGCGAAAATACGTGTGGTAATCGAGACACGTGACAAGGACGATATCTGGGGAACCGTAGGAGTTAATGAAAATATCGTTGACGCCAGCTGGCAGGCCCTTGTGGACAGTATTGATTATAAGCTGATAAAAGACAGAAGTTTTTAGCAATTGCAATCAGGTTTTAACCGAGGTTTGCTTTGGGAAATGCGTCTAATAGAGATATTGCGGAACTTTCCTGCCGGGAGCAGGACGGCAGTCTCCATATCAAATTGGCAGGTAAACTCAGTTCTACCAGTATAGGTGATGTTTGGGGCAAGTTACTCAATAGGCTCAGAAAAGGTAAATGGGACAAAGTTGAGGTGGACGCAGCGGAGGTTGAATATTGTGATGTCAGCGGCGCGACAATGTTTGTTGACATTAAAAACCGTCTTGAGGCACGCGGCATCGATTTTGAGATAAAAGAACTCGATAAAGAATTTCAAAACTTAATTGCTCTGATTGAAACCAAACCCCTGGAAACAGAAAAAAGTAAAATAGGTTTCAAGCCGCTGGTAAAAAAAACAGGTAAATTTTGTTTGCTGCTGTTTAAAGATATGGTCGAACTGATCAATTATCTTGGCGAAATCACAGCGGCGATTATTTTTATGATATTTCATCCCCGACGGGTTAGATGGAAAGATTTTTTCCTTGCGGGCGAAAGTGCAGGAGCCAACGCAATAGGAATAATATCGATGCTCGGTTTTTTGATGGGGCTGATACTTGCATTTCAGTCGGCGATACCGCTGAAACGGTTCGGTGCAGAATTGTATGTTGCGGATTTGGTTTCTGTATCGGTAATAAGAGAACTTGGACCGCTTATTACTGCCATCATTTTAGCGGGCAGGACCGGAACTGCTTTTGCGGCGGAACTTGGGACCATGAAAGTTAATGAAGAAATCGATGCTTTAACTACGATGGGCATAGACCCTGTCAGATTTTTGTCAGTTACCAGAATAACAGCATGTGTGATCGTTACCCCGATTTTGACGCTGTTTGCTAATCTTTTCGCTTTAATAGGCTGCGGTTTAGTTATGATATCACTTGGTTTTAGCTTTGAGACATTTCTCGACAGAGCAGAATATATTATTGAAATGTCCGATTTTGTCGGAGGAATGGTAAAATCGGTCGTATTTGGATTTTTAGTTGCTGCTGTAGGATGTTTGCGTGGTTTTCAGACCAAAACCGGAGCAGTTGCTGTTGGCCAAGCTGCGACCAGAGCGGTAGTTAGCGGCATTGTTATGATCGTTATAGCCGATGGGATTTTCGCGGTTTTATTTTATTACCTGGGTATATAAGTGGCAGAGAATGAGAAAATAATTGAAGTTAAAAACCTCACGGCTGGTTATGAGGACATTGTCGTTATTGATGATGTTTCCTTTTCTGTTAAGAGAGGTGAAATATTTGGCATTCTCGGAGGATCAGGCTCTGGAAAGAGTACCCTGCTAAAGCAGATGATAGGCTTGCGAAAACCGATGTCCGGCGAGGTTTTTATCAAAGGTGTGGATATCACAAAAGCTGATATAACAGAAATGAAAGAACTATTAAGCGAATTTGGTGTGGCATACCAAAGCGGAGCATTATTTGGGTCTATGACAATCAGGGAAAATATACGGCTGGTTCTTGAGGAATTCACGGATTTGCCAGAGGAGGGTATGGACCTGATAGCGCAGACAAAGCTCAAGCTGGTTGGCTTGGAAGAAACATTGCATAAAATGCCCTCGGAGCTTTCAGGAGGTATGCAAAAGCGTGTTGCCATTGCCCGGGCTATGGCTCTTGACCCGGAGATTATTTTTCTTGACGAGCCTTCGGCAGGACTGGACCCTGTTACCAGTGTTGAACTGGATGAATTGATTTTAAAGTTGTCCAGAAATCTGGGCATTACTTTCGTTGTGGTTAGCCATGAACTTGCCAGTATATTCAAAATAGCTGATAATGTGATAATGCTCGATGGAGAAACAAAAAAGATTATTGCAAGCGGTAAAGCAAAAGAGATAAAAAATACAACGGAAAATGAATTCGTAAAAAGGTTTTTTAATCGGGAACCCTCGAATAGTTTTTTTCAATGAGGTAAAGAGTTAATGGAAATACGTGTAAATTATTTTAAGTTGGGCTTTTTCGTTCTATCCGGTTTGATCCTGCTGATAGTGGGGTTAATTTTCCTTGGCGCGGGCATATTGGGACAGGATGAAATATTCATAGAGACCTATTTCAATGAATCTGTTCAGGGCCTTTCGAGCGGTTCGGCGGTAAATTACAGAGGTTTTCCGATAGGCAAAGTGAAAGATATTTCTTTTGTTACACAAGAATATGATATCCCGCCCGAAAGTCCTTTATACGACAAATATCTCAAGTATGTGATGGTAGTGGTTTCTATTGAAGCTCAGGAGTTGACCAAAGAAGATGAATTGCTGAAAAAGATGTTTGACCGAAGTATCAAAGAAGGTGCCAGAATACGTTTAAAACAACAGCCGCTGACCGGAGTTTCGTATCTTGATATTGACTTTCTCGACCCTGAGGATTATCCGCCAATGGAACTTCAATGGGATCCGAAAAACTTGTATATGCCTTCTGCACCGAGTCTGCTTAGCACATTTACGCAGTCGGCAGAAGCAGCGTTTAAACAACTCGCAAAAGTAGATTTAGGTGAAATGACTAAAAATATGAATGAAATGCTGGTGTCTATAACGGAGACATTAGAGCAAGCCGAAATCGGAGAGATCAGCGAAGAACTTAAGGTTTTCTTAAATGAAATGAGACAAACCAACCGGGATTTCAGAAGTCTGCTGCAAAGTGATGATCCGAATATTCCAGCAACTCTGCCCGAGGTGATAAACCGGTTTGATGCAACATTGCGAGATATGCAAATGTTATTAAAAACCAAATCAGGAGATTTCTCACAAATCATAAGGAATTTTAAAGAGATTTCTTCTAATTTAAGTTTATTGGTCCAGGATATCAGAGAGCAACCATCGAAACTGATTTATTCAAATCCGCCACAAGAATCCGAGGTGCTAAAATGAAAAAAATATGTTTATTAATTTCTGTAAGTATTTTGATGTTATCCTCTGCTGGCTGCGGGCCAAACGGCAGTCATGATATTACCAAAACAAAATTGTATTCAATTGATATCGAGACAGAACAACAAGCCCAGCAAACTTACGATTATAAATTGAAAGTTTTGAATTTCAGGATCTCTGAAGAATTTGATCTGAGAAATTTCATTATATTACGAGAAAAAAATCGCTACATTAAGGAATACTATAATAAGTTCATGATTAATCCTTCTTCAATGCTTACCAAAGAGACCCGGAACTGGTTTGCCAATCGCGGTTATTTTCAGGCGGTTTTGACCGAAGGCACTATCGTTGATGCCGATTATATACTTGAAGGAAATGTCATCAGTATATATGGTGATTTTCGAGATTTGAAAAAACCTGAAGCTGTTATAGAAGTACAATTTCAGTTGGTTGAAACAACCGGCAGTAACAATCTTATTTTGAGTAAGATTTATTCAGATAGAGAAGAACTCGACGATAATACCAGTGAGGAACTTATAGAAGCTTACGAAAGGGCTTTTGAGAATATTTTACAGCGGCTTGCTGACGATATTGCTTCTCAATTGAAGAAAAGGAATTAGTTTGGAAACAAAAGTTTTAAAAATGGACCCGCAGCTTCCTAACGAAGTGGTTTTACGCTCGGCAGGGAAGATGATCAGAGACGGAGAAATAGTAGCTTTTCCAACCGAGACAGTTTATGGTTTGGCTTGCCGGGTTGACCAGGGGGCTCTTGAAAAGCTCGATAAAGCCAAAAACAGACCCCAAGACAAACGGTACACTTTGGTTATTTCTGATATTAGTGAGCTGGATAAGTATGTTCCACGTGTTCAGACAAGATTGAAAAAATTGATAAATCAGTTCTGGCCAGGTCCACTAACAATTGTGTTCGAGTTTACTGATGAGGACTTGAACATTTTAAAGGCGCGTTTTGATCCTTTTGTTTTTAAAACGCTTTATAAAAATTCAAATTTAGGTATCCGCTGTCCGCTTGGTAAAATACCGCAAAAACTGCTGGAGTATGCAGAGTGTGCTGTAGTGGCACCTAGTGCTAATCTTTCAGGTCAGGAACCGGCAGTTGACGGCAATGAAGTTGTAAAACAGCTTGGTGGAAGGATAGAATTGATTGTCGATGGCGGTAAATGTGCTTTGAAATCTCCTAGCACAGTAGTTAAATCCAGCGGCAATAATTTGGAAATACTACGTGAGGGGGCAGTAACCAGGGAAAAAATTGACAAATATTCAACAATAAATATCCTTTTTGTATGTACCGGCAATACCTGCCGCAGCCCAATGGCCCAGTGGCTTGGGAAAAAGTATTTATCTGAAAATTTAGGTTGCAGTCTTGACCAAGTGGACAAATTCGGTTATAAAATTGTATCGGCAGGGGTAATGGCAGCTGATGGAGTAGATGCAAGTTTAGAAGCTGTCAAGGCCTGCGAAAGATATGGAATTGATATTTCAAGCCATAAAAGCACATTTCTGACCGAAGAAATGGTGCATGAGAGCGATATTATATTCGTAATGTGCCAGAGTCACCTGGAAAATGTCATCGGTTTGTATCCGGAAGCTGAATCGAAAATTTCCAGGCTTGCAGATGATAAGGATGTTTTTGATCCGATCGGCAGTTCTCAGGAGATATATGACTCCTGTGCCGGTTTTATTTTTGAGAATATAAAGAAAAGGTTTGGTGAAATTTTAACATGAAAGTAGCAGTAGCAAACGATCACAGGGGAACAGAGTCAAAGGATCAGATTAAAGCGATAATCGAGCAAATGGGTCATGAATGCGTTGACCTTGGATGTCATAATGACAGCCCTTCTGATTATCCCGATATTGCCTATGCTGCTGCGGTTGCAGTTTCCAATGGAGATGTTGACCGTGCGATACTTGTTTGCGGAACCGGTATTGGAATGTGTATTGCCGCTAATAAGGTCAAAGGTGTTCGCGCGGCGCTTTGTTTTGACGAGTTAAATGCTCAGGTTTCACGCCAGCATAATGATGCGAATGTTTTGTGTCTCAGCGGCGATCTGCTTGGGGGTCCGACGCTTCGTAAAATGGTTGAGAAATGGCTAAGCACAGATTTCATAGGCGGAAGACATCAAAGGCGTGTTAATAAGATCACAGCTATTGAGGAAGGCCGAAACCCTGGCGAGGTATCCCAGTAAGAAGGATTATTAATGAATTTTAGAGGCGGCAGATAAAACTGTCGCTTTTTTTATATATCTGGTACAACTTCGGGATAAACCTGGCCTGTTGGGGTCAAATTGAAAATGTAGATAAGCCCGGGCCGGAGTTTTGTATATGTAACATTTCCGTAAATGGCGGTTATGTCATATTGGTTCAGGCTGTTTGGATCGTTGGCAAGATCCCATATTTGTTTCCAAAACTGTTCTCGCTTGTGCAGGGGAAGTTCGGAAAGCAGTGACTTATAGCGGTAAGGTTCGGTGCCGGTTTCTTCAATTAAAAAGCCTTTTGCTGGAGCGGTTGTTTCGCCGTAAATTCTTCGCCAAAGGTAGAGGCTTCTTTTCTTTCCGTCCATGACCATTTTGTCGCCGAATTTAACAACCAAAGCATCGAAATGGACGATATCACCCTGAATAATGAACTCTTTTTCCAGCAGTTTTTTATTCTTATCTTTTATATCGGTTTCAACGAATTTAACGGTTGTAAAAAGTACATTTCCGTTTGGATCCAGGATTTGAGTAAGGACTTTGGCGTAACCGATCCTGCCGTCATCAGTAAGATTGGTAATCGCCTTTTTAAGCTCGGCATTTTCCCAAAAGACCTCTTTTATTGCTGAACCGCCGCGATATATTCCAACTGCTGCAAACAGCAAAGCAATCGTCAAAACAGAAACAAATACCAATCCTGGCAATTTTGCGATTTTCATTTATCAATCCTTTGGTTTGAAACCGCAACTTAAATATTTATGCTGATTCTTTCATCTTCTGGCTGAAAAGATCAGTCTTTCCTTCAATCACTTCCTTAGTGATAACATACTTTGAAGGTTTCTTCTGCTCGGGAAGCTGGTACATCAAGTCAACCATCAACTCTTCACAAATTGCTCGCAGAGCCCTTGCACCGGTATCGCGTTTGATAGCCTTTTGAGCCAGCAGTTCCAAAGCCTCATCTGTGAATTCAAGCTGAGCGTCTTCCATTTCGAAGAATTTTTTGTACTGTTTGATCAGTGCGTTTCGGGGCTGTGTGAGAATTTCGATTAGAGCGTTGACCTCAAGCTTATCAAGAGTTGTAATAATTGGAAGTCTTCCCACCATTTCGGGGATCATGCCGTACTCGATTACATCTTCAGGGACCACATGAGATATTACATTTGAGTATTCTTTGCCGGAATCGACCTGATTTTGCTGTTCTGTGCCGAAACCGATCATTTTACGGCCGAGGCGTTTTTTGATTATATTTTCGAGCCCAACGAAAGTACCTCCGCAGATAAAGAGAATCTGGGTAGTGTCGATCTGGATATAAGATTGTTCGGGGTGCTTTCTGCCGCCCTGTGGAGGTATATTTGCAATGGTACCTTCGAGCATTTTCAGAAGCGCCTGCTGAACACCTTCGCCGGAAACGTCGCGGGTGATTGATACATTCTGGCTGGATTTGCCGACTTTATCAATTTCGTCGATATAAACAATACCTCTTTGTGCCGCTTCGACATCATAATCAGCGGCCTGGAGCAGTCTTAGAAGGAAATTTTCGACATCCTCGCCTACGTAACCGGCTTCTGTAACCGTAGTAGCGTCGCAGATTGCAAACGGGACATTGAGTTTTCTTGCCAGCGTTCTTGCTAGCAGTGTTTTGCCTGAGCCGGTAGGACCTATCAGCAAAACGTTGGATTTGTCGATTTCTACATCGAAATCTTCGCTTTCGTGGTGCATTAACCTTTTATAGTGATTATGTACCGCAACGGCGAGTTTCTTTTTGGCACTGGTTTGACCTATTACGTAATCATCGAGGAATTCTTTTACCTGTCTGGGGGTAGAAATTTCATCAGGTAAGAACTCGGACTCTTTATTTCGTCGTCTTTCCTGTTTGACTATATTGTAACATAAGTCTATGCAGTCGGGGCAGATAAAGACCTTTTCAGGGCCTTCTACGAAGGCTTCTGCTGTTTTTCTGCTTCGTCCGCAAAAACTGCAAATCTCTTTTTTTGTGCCGTTGCCAGTTGATTTAGACATAAATACTCCTATATCAGTACATAAATATTGTAATTCATTTTTATTATATCAGTTACCCCAAGAAAATCAAACTTTTAGGTATAGTATTATATTTTAATCTGTGAGAAAAGTTCGTTGATTTTTGTGATCCAATAATTTTGCTGATCTTTATTGCTTTTAAGGAGAACTTCTATGTGGTGTTTTAAGCTTTCCTTTTCGCCGGGCAGGTTTGAAAGTGAAAGCAACTGATAGTATTTCGCTTTCCACCTGTTAAGACTGCCAGAATGATCGGCCTGCTTTTTATGATATTTGCTTATATCGGTCCACTTGTCAGCGGCTTCTAAGAAATTGTTTTTCGCAAATGCAACCCTTGCACTGCAACGCATGAATGATAGTGTTTCTTTTTGATCGCCTGATGAAGTTTCCTGCCAGAGCTTTTCTTTCTGATCGTCCCATCTTCCGGAAAAGGCCATTGTCTCCAGCCAGGAAGCAATGATGACATTGGCGACTAAATCTGATTTGTCCCGGCTGCATGCTTTGCCAATTGTGTCGATGTTGTCAATGAAAGATTTATAGTTCTTTGAGTTTTGCAGCTGAGGATTGTCAATAACCCGGGCAGCTGAGGTAATGACCAGATAAATGTTATAAAAGTTCTCTTTTAAATCATTATCTTTTTGAACAGCTTTTGCACAAAGCTCGACAGCACTTTCTATTTCATCTAATGCCATTAAAGCTCTTGCACGAAGGTAAAGGCTTTTTGGTTGTGTCTGGTATTTTTGAGTAACATTTGCAAATTTCTGGGCAGAATCTTTGTCATTTTTTCGAACTGCAAATTGCCCCCATAAAACTGCGGTACTATCGGCAACTTCATGCAAGCCTTGCCTGGTGCTTTCAGCAATCAAATTAACCAATTCCGACTCAAATTTCTGCGGGAGATTGTTGTCAACAACGTTTATATCTTCGAGTTTCGCAAGTGCAATTTCATACCTGGCGTAGATAGAATACTGGTCATCGCCTTTGAAGATTTTTTCCATTTGGTCGTAAAACTTTTGATCGTCACCTGTGAATTTCAAGACTTTTCCATAGATATAATGCATTCGTTGATCAAAAGCAGCCGGGTCAACGCGTTTGACGCATTCAAAGGCTTTTATTGCAAGAGGTGCAAATGAATTGTCTGCCTGAAAAAGCTGATAGGCATTTGCCGCAGCCTGGGATGCGGACTGTTTTCTATCATAGAATTGAGACTGTCGATTGGCATCAGCGGCATCGATATAGTATTTGACCGCTTCGGCGGGTTGGCTGTCCTGTTTGCATACAGCTGCAATATAAGAGAAATCAGGCAAAGAAAACTTTTGCGAGTTTAATAACTGATCCAGCAAATTCGGGTCCAATTCCATACAGCCCCGGTTAAACATTTCCTGTGCAGTCAACTCTACTTCAAAAGGCGAAAAAGTTTGATTTGCTTTTTTAAAGTTTGCAGCCAGGAAATCGAAGCAAATACCTGATGCTAAAGCTCTGCTCTGCTCAATAGACTTCAAAGTTTTTTCAAGTATCCCATCAATACCGTAACGGTTGAGAATAAATGCTGCGGAAACTTTATACTCTGAACCGGCATTTGAATTTAGAACCTCAACTAATTTTTTTACGGGTACGGGGCTTTGTTGTTTCAAATTGATATTTGAGATTTCCAGGAACAGCTGAGCCTTTAAGTTATCGTCCATGGTACCTGGGTCAATCGAATTATAGACTTGCAATGCTTTTTGCGAATCCTGCAGAGAAACGATTTTGCCAAGCAGAAATCTTTTAAAAGCAACGTTCCCTAATTCCAGCGGTTTCCATTGTTCGAGAAGATTACCAACATCGGGTATATCTTTTTTTTGATCTGACAGAATTTTCCAATATTTCGCTTCGATTTGGGCTACATTCGCTTTTTCAATATCTGACTTTATTTTTTTCCAGACACCGGTTTTCTCAAACTTTGTGTCCCAGTCGTCACCTTCATACTGCTCAATTTCTTGAAGTAAATTCGAATACTTATCTATAAGCTTCTGAAGGTCATCGGCGGCTTGATCAGTGATTTTATTTATCTGATTTTGATACTCTTGAGATACAAAATCACCGGCATAATAGTAACTGAGACGGTACTTGATCGTATCATATAGAAAATTTGTAAAAGTTCCCTCCAACTCACGTGACAATTGCTCAAGGGTTTGCTGCTGGGGAGATAGATTTTTAGAAAAGCATAAAGAAGTCAAAAAAAAAGGAACCAGAACCGCAAAAACAAACTTACTTTTCATTTTTATTTCTTCCTGAAATATTAACTGCTACGATTTCCTTCAAACAGTTCATCTGCAAATTTAGATATATCAATATATCGGTAATCTATTTCATATTGCTCAGATAAAGCTTTCATTTTTTTTAAAAATTGCTCACTAAGTGCGTTTTGCCACGATTGAGGCGATTGACAAAAGTAAATACGACAAGGGCCGAATCGAAAATCTCTCACTGAGCATTTGTTATCGACGACAAAAGGACAAACTCCATCTGAAGAATTTATTTCGTTATTCGGGAAATTCTCTTTTAACATATATTTGAAATACATCATTTCAGGCGAGGTAATATAGATTCTGTGGCCATATTGTAAGTACCTGCAGCAATTTCCGCAAGCATTACAGCCGGAAGAATCTATATTTGCAGCGACATGTCTGTCCAGCCATGAATAAATTTCTCTCACTTGTTCAATCAACGCCGGATTCATTATCTTTATCTCGCCACCAGAATTTCTGTTTACGGATTTTTTCTATCTCATCGAAACTGTAGTGTTTGCCTCGGTTTATGCCCGGGCATCTTTGAGCGGCCTGATTCCAGGTATCGGGATCGACAAGATTCATATCCCAAAAAGGCCACGTCCTGCACTGGTTAGGACGGACGGAATAGATTTTACAGCTTTTGCGATTCTCAAGAAAAATGCAATCGTTATTGAACGGTTCTTCAACGATAGTTCTGTTTGCAAATAATTTTTTGGTGTATTTCTTTTTATACTCGTCGATTGTAATTCCAAGGCACTTTGCCTGTAGCTTAATTTCATTCTCAGTCGTCCAGATATAGCCCTCATCCGGTCCCTGACAGCACCTGCCGCAGCCTACGCATTTAAAATTCAAGCCTGATATGTACCACTTAAAGGGCATAATACTATTTCTGCTTAATTACCATTTCAATACGCCGCCGGTATCAGCGCTTGTAGCCATCGCGGCATACTTTGCCAGATAGCCATCTTTGATTCTCGGCTGGGGAGGAGTCCATGATTTTTTACGTTCCTCGAGCTGGTCATCGCTGACAAGAACCGCCAGTTTACTATTGGGAATATCTATTTCGATAATATCACCGGTTTCCAACAGTCCAATTGGGCCTCCAACAGCTGCTTCTGGGCTGATATGCCCAATGCAAGCGCCTCTTGTACCGCCGGAAAATCGCCCATCAGTAATAAGCGCAACAGATTCGCCTAATCCGGCACCCATAATATAGCTGGTTGGCGAAAGCATTTCCTGCATGCCGGGTCCGCCTTTTGGGCCTTCATAACGGATTACAACAACATCGCCGGAACTAACTTTACCGGCCAATATTCCTTCGCAGGCTTGTTCCTGGCTTTCGAAAATGACCGCGGGGCCTTTGTGCTTTAGCATTTCGGGGGCAACGCCTGCTGTTTTAACGACGGAACCATTGGGGGCGAGATTGCCCGAAAGTATAGAAAGGCCGCCCTTTTTGCTGTAAGCGTTGTCTATGGTGCGGATGCATTGCTGGTCTTTGATCTGAGCATCTGCGATGTTTTCCCCGAGGGTTTTTCCGGTTACGGTTATACAATCGGTATTTAGCAGGCCTTTAATTTCACTTACTCGTTTGAGTATCGCACTTATGCCCCCTGCCGCGTCAACATCTTCGATATGGTAGTCGCTCGAAGGTGAAACTTTGCAGACATTCGGACACTTCTGACTTATAGAATTTATTCTTTCCAGATCATAGTCTATCCCTGCTTCGTTTGCCAGTGCAAGGGTATGGAGAACGGTATTTGTTGATCCGCCCATTGCCATATCAAGCACAAACGCGTTGTCGATTGATTTTTCAGTTACGATGTCTTTGGGCTTGATATCGTTTTTCAGCAATTCCATTATCTGTTTAGCGGTATTTTTGTAATGCTGCTCTCTAGCGGGGTCTATAGCTAATATCGTGCCATTTCCCGGAAGCGCTAAGCCGATTGCTTCGCATAGGCCGTTCATTGAATTGGCGGTAAACAT
>CAZITB010000077.1:0-14255 GCA_964542055.1 uncultured Candidatus Kuenenia sp. | reverse complement strand
CTTCTTCAGCCACAACAGCAAATCCCTTACCGGCTTCACCGGCACGTGCCGCTTCAACTGCCGCATTAAGTGCCAGCAAGTTAGTCTGGAATGCTATCTCGTCAATAACCTTGATGATCTTAGCGGTTTCACTTGAACTTTTCTGAATATCATTGATTGCACTACTCATCTTTGTCATTGATTCTGTTCCATTATCTGCTGCTCTCTTGGATTCAGCAGATAAAGTATTGGCCTGCTGAGCATTATCAGCGTTCTGCTTGGTCATAGATGACATTTCTTCCAGCGATGATGATGTTTCTTCCAGACCTGCTGCCTGTTCTGTAGCACCTTCTGCCAGTGATTGTGATGCAGCAGAAACCTGACCAGCCGCAGAACTAACCTGCTCAGAACCTTCATTCAAACCAGCAATGATACGGTTAATTGGCTTGGTAATTGCCCTTGTAATAAGAATTCCCAATCCTATCGCAAGAACAACACCTATAATTGTAGAAATAACACAAAGCATTTCAATAAAAATTGCCTGCGAATGGGCTTTTTCAACCTCTTCAACGGCAATTTCACGGTTGATATCAACTATCTTGCCAAGCAACTCCATCGCAGCAATTTGACGATCCCTTACCGGACCTAATATTTGCTGCTGTGCAGAAACCATTATATCACTGGCATTGTTAGCCATTGCAAGCATTGAATCAAATGAACCAAACACATCCTGCATTGATGGAAGCATTTCGCTCTGGAAAACCTCACGTGCCTGATCCTGCTGACTGTTGCCAACCAGATTCTTAATTTTCGCAACCGCTTCATGAAAGCGTCTGTGCGGGGCTTCAAACTCTCTCAAAATCGTTGCCAGTTCAGTATTAGATGTCTGAAATGTTGGGAAATATTTACCTGCATTACACGTAGCATGGTCTTCACCGCCTTGGAAAGTTGCTGATGAATTTTCCAAAAGGCTGCGAATATTATTTACAAGAATATAGTGGTCTTTGGTAAATTGTTCAAGACGGCGAGCCAGTTCTATCGGGTCTTGAATTCCAATCTGATCAAACTTCTTGCAAAGCTCAATAGCTTTGCTGTTTTCTTCTCGCCACAAATTCCACGCAGGCACAAACTGGTTCCATATCTCTGCCTCTTCCTTAGTCTGTGGCAATGGTTCATAGACATCCCAGGCCTTTCCGTATTCTTCACGCGCTATAGCAAGGTTGTTATACTGACGTTCACGCTGTTCAAAAGAAAGTCCAGCAATTGTCAGTGTCCGAAGTGTTCCACGAATATTTTCGGCTTGCCTTTCAATTTCAAGCATACTGTCCACGCTGGGCAGCCGAACGAGACCAATTTCACCAACTGATTCCTCGCTTTTTACCGCTCCATAAAAACCAACAATTCCCAATACTAATGTAATTGTTGCCACTACCATAAATGACAATAACAATTTTGTTCCAAGTTTCATGTTTTTAAACATTTTTTGCTCCCTAAAATATGTATTTTAATTTTATGTTCTTGTTACCCTTTGGTTTTCGGTTCTACTGCTTCTGTTATCGCCTTGATATTAGAACTGCATAGCACCTTGTCGATGTCCAGTAAAATCTTCACTGAATCGCCTATTTTGCCCATTCCCATGATAAATTCGGTATTTACTGATGAACCAAACTGCGGAGGCTCTTCGATATTCTGACCTTCGATGTCGAGCACTTCCTGCACTCGGTCAACTACAATACCTGTGCTGCAGTTGCGTCCATCCTGGTTGATTTCAACAACAATAATACAAGTCTCGTCTGTAACATCTGCGGTATCCATACCGAACTTCGCCCGCAGATCGATCACGGGAATAACCTGTCCACGAAGATTAATGACTCCCTTTACATACTTTGGCATCTGCGGTACAGCGGTTATAGCCATATAACCGATAATTTCACGTACCTTCAAAATTTCCAGACCATACTCCTCCGGCCCCAGAGCGAAAGTCAAATACTTGCCTGCTTTTTCCATTAGGCAATTACTGGCCTGCTCTATTTTGGTTTCTGCACTAGCCATAGCGCTTCTCCTAAATTAATAACTTGTCCCTGATTGCGTCCAACCACTTCAAACACCAAATCAGGTTTATGCTCTGAAATTCGTCATTAAGCAAAATGCCCTTAATTTCGGGAAGTACTAGTTTGCGCAGCATAAAAACTGCTCCAGGAAAGTTTTTTCCCTGTGCAATAATGTTAAACCATTTACCACTAAGCACTTAAAGAAAATCGTGAGCAGGTTTAACGCCTGCTCACAATTTCTCCACACCCTGCATTTTAGTGGTTAAATTCCTCAAAGCTTTCTTCATTTAAAGGAATTTTAACTTTATTTTCGGACTTTGAAAGCTTCTTTCTTTCTTTTGTGTTTTTACTATCTGCTATTTGGTGAAACACTCGGTCACTTTGTGCCAAAGGCTTCTTTTTAGCAGATACTTTTTTAACATCTGAAGAATCACTGCCGTTTACAAGAGAAGCCAGATCCTGAACAATGCTGTCCATCTGTTCTGCTTGGGCACTAAGTTCTTCCGAGGCACTCGCGGATTCTTCAGCATTGGCTGCATTTTGCTGGGTAACTTTATCCATCTGGGTCATCGCGGTATTAACCTGGTCAATTCCTTGTGCCTGTTCAGAAGATGCTGCCGCAATTTCACTCACAAGATCACTTGTTTTGCCGACACTTGTAACAATCTCTTCAAGAACTTTACCTACCTCATTAGCAATGCTAACTCCGTTTTCGGAATTTTTGACAGATTCTTCGATCATTGCAGATGTATTCTTAGCCGCTTCTGCCGATCTCATCGCAAGATTTCGAACTTCTTCAGCCACGACTGCAAAACCTTTACCGGCTTCACCTGCTCTTGCCGCTTCCACTGCCGCATTAAGTGCCAGCAAGTTAGTCTGGAATGCTATTTCATCAATAACCTTGATGATCTTGGCAGTCTCATTTGAACTTTTCTGAATATCATTTATCGCAGTATTCATTCTGGTCATCGATTCCATGCCAGTATCCGCTTTCTTCTTGGCTTCGTCTGATAACATATTCGCCTGTTGAGCATTATCAGCGTTCTGCTTGGTCATAGATGACATTTCTTCCAGCGAGGATGATGTTTCTTCCAAGCCTGCTGCCTGTTCCGTCGCACCTTCTGCCAGAGACTGCGATGCCGAAGAAACTTGACCGCTAGCCGATGCAACCTGCTCAGAACCTTCATTCAAACCAGAAATAAATTCTTTGAATTTTTTATTCGTCTGCATCAGTTCTTCAGTACTGAATGCCTTTAGACCCTTGAACATGGCACTTATTGGTTTAATAATGCTTCTTGTAATTAATACTGATAAAATAACACCCGTGATCAAGGCAATAATCAAACCTGACACCATAACCACTGAAGCACTACTCAAAGAAGCAGCTGCACTGGTTGCAGCTTCTTGAGTTTTGTCCATTGCCGCATTGGCTGTAGCTTGTGCTATGTCTAAAACTTCCTTCCCTACATCATTTCTTTTAATTCCGATTTCTTCACGGGCAACCCAATTAGTCAGAAAACCTTTCATTGCCAGATGATAGTCATCACCTGCCTGCCTGCATTCCCTAATCCTTTCGAGATCAACATCCAAAACGGTTATATTCTTCAAATCATCAAGTTTCAAATTGATCTTCTCGAATACGTCCATAGCTTTGTTCATGCTTTTAGGATCTCTCTGAGCCATAGATTTCCAGGCTTCAATTCTTACAGCATTGCCATGATCAATCACATCATTGCAATAGTTGATTTTAGCTATTCTTTCTTTGATTCCTTCTGCCGTCATTGAGCCGTCATTTTTCAGCAACGCTTGAAGGTCTGACTCGAATTTTTCATTTTGACCTTTTAAAAAGTGATAACACGTCTCCATGTATTTAGCTGCCGCCTCATCCATAGACTGTTTCTCTTTTGTCATAGTCTGCGTCTTGGCTACTGTTTCTTTTACAAGGCTTTCGTATTCTTTCACTTTAATTGATGCATTTTCTGCCCTGTCAACCAGTTCCGGCATGTTGTTTTCCAAACCCAAGGATTTACTTTTTGAGATATTGTCATAAACTTCCTTTAGATCATTCTGACCCAGTTCTAGAAATTTGTCATCATCTGTGAATGAATAACCTCTGATATTGTACATTGTACTTAATGAAGTTCTTTCAATATTATTACCGACCAATGCGGCAGGTACTTCTTTGTTAGCAAGATCTTCAGACATTTTTTTTACATTAAGCATACAAACTGTCGCAATACCACCAAGTATTACAGCGATCAATATCAACATGCCAAATCCCATGCCGATCTTTGTTGAAAGTTTCATTTTGTTTAACATTTCTTTGCTCCTAAAAGGTTGTGATAAATTATTGTTAATTTTTTACTGCACTTTCAATCTCTTCAATTTTGGAACTGATAAGAACTTTATCAATGTCCAGCAATATCTTGACTGAATCTCCGATCTTTCCCATACCCATGATAAAATCGGTACTTACTGTCGATCCGAACTTTGGTGCTTCTTCGATGTTTTCTCCGGCAACATCCAAAACTTCCTGAACCCTGTCAACGATAATACCGGTACTGCAGGTGCGGCCGTTCTGATTTATCTCGACCACGATAATGCAGGTCTGATCAGTGATTTGCGCAACTTCCATGCAAAACTTCGTTCTAAGATCGATAACCGGGATAACCTGACCGCGAAGATTGATCACTCCTTTGACGAAATCCGGCATTTGAGGCACCGCGGTAATTGCCATATAACCGATAATCTCGCGTACCTTCAAAATTTCTAAGCCGTACTCTTCCGGCCCCAGGGCGAAAGTAAGATACTTACCTTCCTTTTCGAGAAGACAATTTTCTGCCTTTTCTGTCTTTGCTGCTGCATTTGCCATTACTGTTCTCCTAATAAAATTTTTAAAAGTGCTAACATTAGCAAAAAAAAAAGCGTTAGCAGTCTATTCGAACACCCACGCCAATGGGAAACGAACAGAACATACTAACGCTCCGTCTATCGCTGCTTCTGTAGATAAGGACCTGAAAGGCCTTGGCGTTTTGTTCGAGAAGCAGCGTTTAAGGACAAGATTTATTCAAGTCTGTATTTTGCACAAAAAAAGGGTGCCTCCTGATACGCTCTCAAACACCCACGCCAATGGGCCTACAAAACGTATAGTCGACACCCTAATATTCAATACGAAAAGGATCAGCAATCGTTTGTGTTTTAATTTGATTAATTGGCGTTTTGTTTGAGAACGATCATCCGATTTTCACAGACTTGATTTTAAAAAGAGCTATTTACGATTTTATCTCTCGCAAATCACATTTTAATATCGATCAATCATCAAGTCTGCTTAACTTCGGAAAGTACCAGTTTCAAAAAAAAGCCAACTAAGTTAATTTTAATCGAAAAGTAATAAATTTGTTCATAAAAAAAGGCAGGAAGCCTAACTCCCTGCCTGTCAAAAAGTTACATAACTCTATTAACTGTTGAATTCTTCAAAACCATCTGCATCCATCGGAATCGTTTCTTTTGCAGACATTACAGTCTTTTTGGCAGTTCTTCTACCACTTTGGCCATCAGCTATATTATGATACATATGGTCGGTTTGAGAAAGACTGCTTTTATTTCGATTTCCAGCTTTTGTTGTTTTCGTAGCGTCGAGGCTTGAAGCACCGTTAACAACTGCTGAAAGTTCCTGAACGATAGAATCCATCTGCTCTGCCTGGGCACTGAGTTCTTCAGAGGCGCTCGCTGACTCTTCCGCGTTGGCAGCGTTTTGCTGGGTAACTTTGTCCATCTGGGTCATCGCGGTGTTGATCTGATCAATGCCCTGTGCCTGCTCAGAAGATGCTGCAGCTATTTCGCTGACAAGATCACTGGTTTTTCCAACGCTGGTAACGATTTCTTCCAGAACTTTCCCAACTTCATTTGAAATATCAACACCATTTTGAGAATTCTTGACAGATTCCTCGATCATAGCAGATGTATTCTTCGCCGCCTCAGCCGATCTCATTGCCAAATTACGAACTTCTTCTGCCACAACAGCAAAACCTTTACCAGCTTCACCGGCCCTGGCCGCTTCAACTGCAGCATTCAACGCCAGCAGATTTGTCTGGAATGCGATTTCGTCGATAACTTTGATAATCTTTGCTGTTTCACTGGAACTTTTTTGGATATCATTGATAGCAGTGCTCATTTTCTTCATCGAAGACATACCATTATCTGCAGTCCTCTTTGATTCGTCTGATAATGTATTAGCCTGTTGAGCATTATCAGCGTTCTGCTTAGTCATAGAAGACATCTCTTCCAATGATGATGAGGTTTCTTCCAGCCCCGCTGCCTGTTCGGTAGCACCTTCTGCCAGTGATTGCGATGCAGCTGAAACCTGTCCGCTGGCTGATGCAACTTGCTGAGAACCTTCATTGAGACCCGAAATGATCCGGTTAATTGGCTTGACGATACTCATAGTTATTACAACTGCCATAAAGATTCCCAAAACAATCGAACAAGTCGCCATAGATATCATTACTACATTGGTACGAACCACGGCTCTATTCATTTTATCATCAATGGAGGTTTGAATTTTATCGATGTCCTCAACAACACCGCTTGCAGCAACTGCCATCTGTCCGTCAGCTTTTTGTTCCATCTGCATTCCCATTTGGTACTGCTCGCCTGCCTGTTCGTAATCATTCAACAAATTTTGCAATTTGCCGGTTAATTTTTCTACTTCAGGGTTAACTTTAGCAACCATAGCAAACGATTCCAGATTTTGTTTCGTTTTAGCCATTTGAGCTTCAAAAGCTTCTACCTGTTTAGCATTATTGGTGGCTCTCATATAAACTGCGGTTACCCTTAATAAAAGAAAGTTCTGAATGAATTTCTCATCAAGCTGACTTGAAATATTCGCCCATTTGGTAATTTCTTCGACATTACCGGACTGTTGAGCTTCTTTCATATTCGGTTTGATTACTTCATTTTTTGCTTTGTCCAGGGCTTCTGTAACATTCCATCCCAGTTTGGACCATTTTGCAAAAGCATCGTCTTTAGTTTTACGCGCATTTTTGGTTGCGTCAAAAGCTTCCCGATAATCACTGATATTCTTCAAAGCCTTCGATATTACTGCTTTATCTGATCTATCAATTCCTTTTGAATTTTCCAAATTTTGAAGTTTATTTTTAAATTCTTCATATGCCTGTGTCCACTTTTCTGCGGCATTCAAACCATCACTGCCGTATGCATTAAAACCGTTTATTGTGAAATCTCTCCTCAAGTTAGCACATTTATTCATTTCGTTAAGGCTTTCATTTGCCTGTTCATTAAGTTGTACATTATTAGTAACTCCCCTCAAACCCACAACGCTGACATAACCTAAGATACCGGAAATCAGGATAAGAACACCGAATCCTAGTCCCATTTTGGCTGAAAGTTTCAAATTTTTAAACATTTACTTACTCCTAAAAAATTTTAAAGTTAATTGGTTACTGCTTCAGTGATGCTGCTTATATTTGCTTTGCTCAAAACTCTATCAATGTCCAATAAGATTTTAACCGAATCACCTATTTTACCCATTCCCATGATAAAATCTGTATTCACTGATGAATCGAATTGCGGAGCCTCTTCGATATTTTTTTCTTTAATATCGAGCACTTCCTGCACTCTATCTACAATTATACCTGTGCTGCAGTTGCGATCGTCCTGCGTAGTCTCAACAACAATAATGCAGGTCTCATCTGTGACTTCTTCGGTATTCATTTCAAATTTTGCCCGCAGATCGATAACAGGAATCACTTGCCCCCGTAAATTAATCACTCCCTTAACATAACCGGGCATCTGCGGTACTGCAGTTATCGACATATATCCGATAATTTCACGTACCTTTAGGATTTCAAGCCCATACTCCTCCGGACCTAAAGCAAAGGTAAGATATTTACCCTCTTTTGCAGTCAAGTTCTTTTGTTCTGATTTTGCTGTAGCAGTTGTCATAAACCGTACTCCTATATAAATTAAAAATTTTCTCGAACGCGTTCCTGAACCGATGAACTAATCTAAAGTAATGTAGCTGATTGTGTGAACCATTAATCGGTGTGTGTTAAACTGATTGAATTAGCTTCAAAATTGAAGGATAACAGTTTAAAACATTATTTGAGGTAATCTCTTTTTCGTAATTCTCTTTACTCATAACCAGCCTCTTTTACTAATTTTCTAAACTCTATTGAACATTCTGTTCGACTGATTATTCGGCAATGCTGTTGAAATGCTTAACAAAGGATTGAAAAAAAATTAATAAATTAAGGCCTGGACAAAAATCAAGGTAAATGTTAACGCATACGGATTAGTTATCGGCCTAAAAAATGAAACTAAATCAATCGAAGAGAAATCGAACGCCTGATCAATTCAGCAGCATTATGGGCATCGAGCTTTCGCATAATGTGGTTTCTATGGTATTCGATTGTTCTTTCAGTGCGATAAAGTTTTTTTGCGATCTCTTTATTTGTCAAACCTGCTACAATAAGGTTTAAAACTTCCTTTTCTCTTATAGTTAAGCAGATTTTATCATCTACCCCCGAAAGAATATCTTCCACCAATTCATCCAATTCTACCAATTTATCTCTCCTTAAAAGACGCCCTAACTCAATTTCATATATATCTTATCGAGAAATTAAAGATAAACTTTAAATAAAATTAACATTTTCCTCATTTTTTCCTTAAAGCCCTTCGATTTTTGGACGAAAAGTATTTTACTGACTGAAAATTAACCAAAACAGGAGATTTTAAAATGGCTAAGACTCTTATGATAGTAGATGATTCCGCTACAATGCGGAAAATTATCATGCGGACGGTACGCATGTCAGGCCTTGAATTTGAACAAACAGAAGAAGCCGGAAACGGCAATGAAGCCCTGGAAAAGCTCGGCAGCACAAAAGTGGACATCATGCTCTGCGACATAAATATGCCCGAAATGAGCGGTTCTGAGCTGGTCAAAAAAGTAAGACAGGATAAAATTTGCGAGGATACCAAAATTATTATGGTATCCACCGAAAGCTCTCAGGATATGATCGACAGCCTTATGTCAGATGGCGCAAATGGTTTCATTTGTAAGCCATTCACCCCCGAAAAGTTCCAGGAACAGCTTTCGCCTTATTTCAATTAAGACCACTGTTTAAACGTCCCAGGAGACTTTTCCGATGTCTAAAGTTTTAATGGTGGTAGATAACTCTGAAACGATGCGTTTGATCATCATGAAAATCGCACCGGTCTCTGGTCTGGATTTTGATCGAATAGAACAGGCTTCTGACGGCAAAGGTGCCGATGGGTTTTTACCAAAACCAATAATTCCTGAAACTTTTAAAAAGTTTCTCTAATAATGAACAGAAAAAGTATTAACAAAGGATATGATATGATTAAAGAAATCACTTTCAAACAGATGCTGCTCGACAGCACTAAAGAAGTATTTGAGACTATGATATTTATGGATGTCGCCGAAGCTGAAGATCCAAAGCAAGTTGAGGGCTGGTCGCTTATGGGACTAATCAGCTTCAAAGGTGATCTGGAGGGCTCATTATCGCTGTCATGCAGCACCGAATGTGCTCAAAATATAGCAATGAACATGCTGGGTTTCGATTCTGTTGATGAGCTTACTGAAGCAGACACATGTGATGCTATTGGTGAGGTAGTTAACATGATTGTTGGACGTGTTAAGAACTTTTTTGCCGATTGCATTGGAAACATCGAAATTTCTATTCCATCTGTCATAAACGGCAGAGAATTGAAAAACAATCTGGGAGAAGATGCCAAAGTCGTAACCACCGATATAAATATTCAGGATCAGTTCTTTGCAACGTTATCGCTGCTTTACAAAAAAACTAATTAAATCTACCTTCCTGATCTTTTCTATAAATCACAGGTTTCAAAAGAGGCCTGTGATTTTTTTTAAAATAAGTACTTTCCGAAGTTCACTTACACCCCGGAAAAGTCGAAAAATATAATATGTATTGTAATGTTTTTAGTTGAACCAAAAAGGCGATCAAATGCAGAATCAGGAATTACAGAATTTAATCGAAAAAGCGGCTGCAACCGTTAATATGGTAAACCCTGAAGATAAAATGGAAATTGAAAAACTTCAGGAGATATTTGATGAAATCAAACAAAACATAGATAACATCAAAGATGTCCCTGTTGACCTGGTTGACCAGCTAAAAAAAACAACTGACAAGATCGATATCATCGAATCTATCGACGAAACTTCAAAAACTGTTATTCAATTACAAGGTCTTATTGAAAAAATCTGCTCATCGGATTCAGAGGAAAATTCCACTCCCGCACTTCAAGAAAATACAATTGACCCCGACGATGTACCGCTTGTTCTGGACTTCATAGCTGAATCCAACGAGCACATAGAAGCCGCTGAAGCCGGCCTGCTCGAACTGGAAAACAATCCGGAAGATGAAAATACTTTAAATCTGATTTTTCGTTCATTCCACACAATGAAAGGGATGGCGGGTTTCCTGAATTTAAATGAAATCGGGTCATTAGCTCATTCTGCTGAAAATTTACTGGATATGGCCAGAAAAGCCGAAATACTTCTAACCGACACCAGAACAGATGTCATTTTTGAATCTCTGGACATGCTCAAAAATATGATGATGGAACTGGAAACTGCAGCTCAAAAAGGCTTACCTGTACCAAGCCAGCAAAACTTAAATCAACTGCTCGAAAAATTAAAAACTTTCACCGATCCCCAGCAGGCACAAACTACACCAATTAGCAAATCCAATACGGTCAATGATATAAACAAAGAAAAAACGCCCTGCCAACCACAATCCGAGCAATCAGAGAAAGTAAGAAAAACCGTATCTGATGAAAAAATAAAAGTTGCGACCGACAAACTTGACGATCTTATAAATATGGCAGGAGAGCTCGTAATAGCACAGCTTATGGTTGCCGAACAAGCCTCTCAGCCTTCAGATTCACAATATGAGTTAAACCGAAAAATCGCTCATCAAGGCAAAATCGTAAGAAAACTTCAGGAACTTTCTATGTCAATGCGAATGGTTCCCATAGCTGGCGTATTTCAGAAAATGTCCAGGCTTGTAAGAGACCTTTCACACAAATCAGAAAAAGATGTAAAACTGGAAACATTCGGAGAAGACACTGAACTTGATAGAAACATTGTTGATAAAATAGCCGATCCTTTGGTACACATGATCAGAAACTCAGTTGACCATGGAATAGAATCTCCCGAAGCCCGCTCAAAGTCAGGTAAGAACCAGGTTGGAACTATAAACCTGCGTGCTTTCCACCAAGCCGGAAACATTGTAATAGAAATTCAGGATGATGGAAAAGGACTGGACAAGGACCAAATTCTTAACAAAGCTATTGACAAAGGTATTGTCGATCCTGCCCAGCAATTAACGGATGAACAGATATATAAATTGATTTTCAATGCAGGCCTTTCCACAGCCCAAAAAGTTACCGATGTTTCAGGAAGAGGCGTTGGAATGGATGTAGTGAAAAAGAACATCGAATCTCTAAGAGGTAAGATAGACATAATTTCAGAAATCGGCAAAGGCACAACATTTACAATTCGACTGCCTTTAACACTCGCTACAATTGACGGTCAGATAGTAACAGTTGACGACAACAGGTACATTGTACCGATCAATTCAATCATTGCAACCTTCAGACCCAGGGCCGAACAGATATCAACTATCAACGAACGCAGCGAAGTAGTTACGGTTCGCGGCGAAATACTTTCGCTGATACGCTTGAATAAATTATTTAACATCAACGACAAAGATATCGATCCGACTGAATCATTACTGATTATTGTAGAAGATGAAGGCAAACGAAGTTGTATCATGGTCGATCAATTACTCAATCAACAGCAGGTTGTGATTAAAAGTCTCGGAGATGCCATCGGAAAAGTTAATGGAGTTGCAGGCAGTGCAATTATGGGCAATGGAACGGTTAGTTTAATACTTGACATCCCAGGTATCATAAAAATGTCACAGCAATAATTTTCAAGGAACGAAAATATGCAAACAGTATATACAAATGAGATTACTCTAAGCGAAGAGGATTTCGAAAAAATCAGCCGTATCGTTTACGATCACTGCCGAATAAATCTCCATGATGGCAAAAAAGAACTTGTCCGTGCTCGTCTGGCAAAGAGATTACGTTTGGGAAAATTCAGATCTTTCCCGGAATACATCGACCATGTACTCTCAGACGAAACCGGTAAAGAATTTTCATTACTCATAGATTCCCTAAGCACTAATCTAACTAACTTTTTCCGTGAGCCGCAGCATTTTGAATTTTTGGAAAATAAATTACTGCCTTCCCTCATAGAAAAAAAGAGTAATTTCAAAATAAGAGCTTGGAGCGCAGGCTGTTCTTCAGGCCAAGAGCCTTATTCTATCGCGATTACTGTTAACGAAGCACTTAAAGACAGAAAATGGGACGTAAAGATTCTTGCTACTGATATTTCAACGACTGTATTAAATACCGCACGCCAAGGCAAGTATGAAGCCGAAAAATTAAATACCTGCCCTGAAATAAAAAGGCATTTTACACTCTCTACAGAAAATAAACGAAAATATTATACGATCAATCAAAATTTTAAAGAGAAAGTTCTTTTCAGGTATCTTAACTTAATGGGTCAATGGCCAATCAGAGGCCCTCTTGATTTCATTTTCTGTCGTAATGTCATGATTTACTTCGACAAACCCACTCAATCCGACCTTGTAAACCGCTTCTGGGAATTGCTCCATAGCGGAGGAATTCTTTTCACCGGACATTCCGAGTCTCTAACAGGCATCGACCATAAATTCAAATATGTAATGCCCACGATTTACATGAAACCTTAGAGGATTATACTATGGTCAAAACTAAAATAATAGTCAATGTCTCAGATGCCAAGGTTTCCAGTAAATCAGATGACGTCATTATGACATATTCGCTTGGTTCTTGTATCGCAGTTTGCATGTATGACTCTACTTCAAAAATTGGAGGAATGCTCCATTTTCAGCTTCCCGAATCTTCACTCGATCCTGCAAAATCCGAAACTAAGCCTTTCATGTTTGCTGATACGGGTGTCAATAGATTGCTTAATAAACTTCTTTCGATGGGTGCAAGCAAGAACCGAATAAAGGTAAAAATTGCAGGTGGAGCTTCGATGGATACCGGCCCGAAAGGGTTTGACATAGGCAAACGCAACCATCTTGCAATTAGAAAGATCATGTGGAAATACGGCCTGATGATAAACGCCGAAGATGTAGGCGGGATATCACCAAGAAACATGTATCTGGATATCGAAGACGGAACTGTTACAGTTCGCCTTGAAGGAAAAGAAAAAATATTGTAAATAGGATTTTGAAAATGTCTCTAGTGGAACCAAAAGTTATAAAAGTATTGATCGTTGATGATTCAGCCATCGTAAGGAAAATTTTGCGACAGCAGTTATCCCAGCATCCAGATATTGAAGTCGTCGGAACCGCGCCGGACCCTTACATCGCTCGTGATAAAATATTAACACTTGAACCTGATGTAATAACGCTCGATGTTGAAATGCCCAAAATGGATGGCATCACCTTCTTGCGTATCCTCATGAAACATCATCCTATGCCGGTGATCGTCTTAAGCTCACTTACCGCAAAAGGCAGTGCAATGGCTCTCGAAGCCATTTCCGCCGGTGCGATAGATGTTATAAGCAAACCAGGCCCTTCGTACAGCGTAGGTCAGACATGCTCTGAACTATACGAAAAAATCAAAAGCATTTCATCAGCTCAAATAAATAAAATCGCAATGGCTAATCAGTACCAAAATAGCTCACCTATGGAAAATATCTCCACACCCCAAACGGCGAGCATGATTGAAACAACTAACAAAATATTCGCAATTGGTGCTTCAACCGGCGGCGTTCAGGCTCTTACAAAACTACTGACTGAATTTCCTTCAAATGCTCCCGGAACTGTCATTGTCCAGCACATGCCCGCAAGGTTCACAACTTCATTCGCAGAAAGACTCGATTCCCTATGTGCTGTTAACGTTGTTGAAGCCAAAAACGGCGACCGGGTTATTCCCGGCAAAGTTTTACTTGCACCCGGCGGCTTTCACATGATTTTGCAAAGATCAGGTGCAAACTATTATGTTTCAGTAAAAGACGGACCGCTGGTCTGCAGACAAAAGCCGAGCGTGGAATTGCTATTTAACTCTGTCGCCAAATACGCCGGAGCAAATGCAGTC
>CAZITB010000076.1:0-14348 GCA_964542055.1 uncultured Candidatus Kuenenia sp. | reverse complement strand
CTGGCATTTGTCAAAGGCGACATAGCCAATTCTTTTTACATCCAGCCCGCTGCCGCTGTTTTTTGCTTAACTCTCGCTATAATTGGGGTTTTTGCTTTACTAATTGGTGTTTTTGGCTTAAAGTTTTGGATTGTAGATTTTATCCTGGCGAAAGTTAAAATCGGCTATTTGATATTGTTCATCCTTCTCATAATCGCCGGCGGATGGGCCGTTACAGTTGCCCGGGCTTTAATGGAAAACAAATTATGAAAAAAAATAAGTTAGCAATAATAACATTCACTCTCGCAAGCCTTGCCTTAAACGGCTGCGCAATTTTTTCAAACCTCGCAACCCCTACGAGAAATGAAAAGAATGTCCCTCCCGAATACAACCTCGCTCAGAATCCGCCGGGAAAAATACTCATTCTCGCCAGAGCCAACCAGCAAACCCGAGAATCCCAAAAATTAAGTTACAATATATATCGTGCCGTCAGCGCTGTTCTAACCGCCAGAGATGTCCTCACCCCCGAACAGATAATCGATTACCGCTATTATATCACTTACAAAAATAAAAACCCCCAAGCAATAAAATCTTCTGCAATCGATATCGCCAAAGCCCTGAATGCCGACACGGTTTTCGAAATCAACATCCAAGATTATCAACTTCTTAAGCTCCCCGGAACAAACTATTATTCCGGACAGCTAATAGCGAACGGCATAATTTACGATGTCCAGAAAGGCTGGGCACTTTGGCCCGAAGACGGATTCGGCAAACAGGTATCAGTCGGTTTTGATGTAGATAACAACGGCTACGAAGGCGCAATAGTGAGACTCGCCAGAAGCTCCGGCCATTGTCTTACGCGTTACCTGTACGGCTGCAAAGTGGCAAATTTTAAAATTTTTGATGAGAACGTAGAATCTCAATGGTAGCTTAAGATTCTAACAAACGGTGAAACTTTTTTCAGGAGAAAGGCAATATGATCAAAATTCTTATCACAGACAAACTGGCACAGGAAGGCATTGATTTGCTAAAAACTATCGACGGCGTTGAGCCCGTCGTTAAAACCGGAATAAGTGAAGACGAACTTGCTTCGATCATCGGTGACCACGATGGTTTGATCATCAGAAGCGGAACACAGGTAACAGCAAAAGTTCTCGCCAACCCCGGCAAATTAAAAGGTATCGCACGTGCCGGCGTAGGCGTTGACAATATCGACGTACCCGAAGCCACCAAAAAAGGTATTCTCGTCATGAACACCCCCGGCGGAAACACTCTAAGCGCCGCAGAACATACTTTGGCCCTGATGCTCGGTCTCAGCAGAAATATCGCTCCCGCATGCCAAAGCCTCAAAGAAGGAAAATGGGACAGAAAACTTTACAGCGGTAACCAGCTAAACAATAAGGTCCTCGGCGTCATCGGTCTTGGAAGAATCGGAATGGCTGTTGCAAAAATGGCCACCGGCTTCGATATGAAAATACTCGGCTACGACCCTATCGCCGCACCTGCAGAAGCTGACTCTCTCGGCATAGAAGTTGTAAAAGACCTCGAAAGAGTTTTCAAAGAATCAGACTACATCACCGTACACGTTCCAAAAAATGAAAAAACAATCGACTTGATCGATGCCGACCAGCTTGCCATGATGAAACCCACAGTAAGATTGATCAACACCGCTCGCGGCGGCATTATCAACGAAGACGCTCTCTACGATGCACTTGCAAGCAAGAAAGTCGCCGGTGCCGCTCTCGACGTATTCCCAAAAGAACCCCCCACAAATACCCGGTTCACAGAATTTGTAAACTGCCTGGTAACCCCCCACCTCGGTGCAAGTACCCAGGAAGCCCAGGTCGAAGTAGCCGTTGAAGCTGCCCAGGAACTCGTTGACGCAATTAAAGGCGGCTCTATCAAAAACGCTATTAATGCTCCATCGATCTCAGGCAAAGTACCTCTGTTGGTTACTAAATATTCCGAACTGGCAAAAAGAATTGGAAATGTTATCGCTTCTATAACTGACGGTCCGATTAAATCTGTCGATCTGCAGTTCAGAGGCGAAATTGCCGAAATGGACATCAAACTCGTAAAAACATCTTTCACCATCGGTTTGCTCCAGGCCAGTATCGATGCACCTGTTAACATGGTTAACGTTGAATTGATCGCAAAAGAAAGAGGCATTAATATCGACGAAACTATCAATGTCGCACCCAAAGATTTCTCTTCAAGCCTTACCGCTGTCGTAGCCACTGACAAAGTTTCCAGAAGTGTTACCGGTACAGTATTCGGCGGCGAACTGATGAGAGTTATCGACATTGACGGCTTCAAAGTCGAAATGACACCAAGCGGTACCGTTATGGTTGTCTTCAATGATGACAAACCCGGCGTCGTCGGAGCCGTTGGCAAAGTTGTTGGCGAACACGAAATCAACATCAACACTATGGGTGTCGGACAAAAACCCGAGCAGAAAAAGGCTGTTCTCGCCGTAAGCCTCGATAAATGCCCCGATACTGATATGATCAAAGCGGTAAAAGCTCTCGAATTCGTAAACGAAGTACATCTTTGCAGACTTGATTAACAAACTCATGGAAGTCAATCGGGCGGGTTGGATATTTCCGGCCCGCCTGCTTTTTTAATGGAGTGATTTTTTATATGGCAGTTAGGAAAACCAAAACAAGTGACACAAACCAGTTAAGTTTGGGATTTGATGGCGAAAACGCACAGCAAGAAACTAAGCCCGAAACAAAGGCCGCCAAAAAAGAACCTTCACAACCCAAAAGACAAAAAAAACAATCTGCCGCGGCAACCGCTGAATCGATGGCGACAAAACAACGCGATATCAGCGTTAGTGAATTCTTCGCCAAAAACCGGCACCTGCTCGGTTTCGACAATCCCCGCAAGGCACTGCTGACCGCCGTAAAAGAAGCCGTCGATAATTCACTCGACGCCTGCGAAGAAGCGCACATTCTCCCTGACATTTATATCCGAATAAAAGAACTCGAAGAAAACAAATTTTCCCTGACCGTTCGTGACAATGGACCGGGCATTGTGAAAAAACAGGTACCTAACATCTTCGCCAGGCTCTTATACGGTAGCAAATTCCACAGCATGAAAATGAGCCGCGGCCAGCAGGGCATCGGCATCAGTGCCGCCGGCATGTACGGACTAATAACAACTGGCGAGCCTGTCCATATCATCACCAGAACTAGCGATAAAAAGCCCGCCCAGCTCTATCATGTTCAAATCGACACTACAAAGAACATGCCCGATGTTATACTCGATCAGGAATGCGAATTTGAACTACCGACCGGAACACAGGTTACGATCATCCTTGAAGGAAGATATCAAAAAGGCAAACAATCTATCGACGAATACATTTCACAAACCGCAATGGCAAACCCTCACTCGACTATCATTTACGATGCACCCGATGGAACCCTTTACGAGTTCCACCGCCAAAGCCACGAAATGCCTTTCATGCCCATAGAAATAAAACCTCACCCTTACGGCGTCGAACTCGGCGTACTTTTCAAAATGGCACGCGACACAAAGTGGAAAACTCTGACTCAATTCCTCAACAAAGACTTCTCCAGGGTAAGTGCAAATCTCGGCAAACAAATTGCAAAAAATGCCAAGCTGTCCATAAACTTAAAACCTTCTAAGATCACTCTAAAAGAAGCTGAAAAACTCCATCATTCAATTAACAACACCAAGATAATGGCCCCTCCCACAGATTGCATCGGCCCCATCGGCGAAGATAATCTCCTCGAAGGAATAAAACGGGTTGTCGATGCCCAGTTCTATGCCGCCAGCACACGAAAACCAAGCGTTTACCGCGGCAACCCCTTCCTTGTTGAAGCTTCAATGGCTTACGATTTCAAAAGCGACGGCTCAAACGGCGATGACAAAGAACCCTTGATGCGTCTCACCAGGATCGCAAACCGTGTCCCGCTGCTGTATCAGCAAAGCGCATGTGCCATCTACAAATCCGTACTCGAAACAAACTGGCGAAACTACGGCCTAAGCCAAAGCAAAGGCGCACTCCCTCAGGGAAGAATTTTACTGATGGTCCATATAGCATCTGTATGGGTACCATTCACAAGCGAAAGTAAAGAAGCCATCGCCCACTACCCCGAAATCATAAGAGAAATCAAACTTGCTGTACAGGAATGCGGGCGAAAACTCGGCATGTACGTCCGCAAACAGCGAAAAATTAAAGACGAATTGGTCAAAAGAGGTTACATCGAAACTTACCTGCCCCATATCGGAGAGGCGTTAAGAGATATTTTATCACTAAAAGAAAATGAAGTCCAGCAACTTGTTGACGAGCTTAAATTTACACTCGAAAAAACCAGAAAAATCTAATTGATGGAAGGTCGCAAATGGCTCAGGAATTGATTATAAGCATCAGCGGAATGCGTGGGATCATAGGTGAAAATCTCCTTCCCATAAACGCTGCGAAATATGCGGCAGCTTTTGGAACATTTTTAAAAAAAGAAAATAACTCCAAACACTTAACTGTTTGTATCGGCAGGGACTCCAGACCTTCTGGCCACATGATCTTCTCCGCGGTAGCTTCCGGGTTAACCGCTGTAGGGATCAACGTCATCGACCTCGGCATTGTAACCACACCCGGTGTCGGCGTAATGGTCACCCACATGCAATGCGACGGCGGAATGATAATAACCGCCTCCCACAACCCCATCGAATACAACGGCATAAAACTCCTGACAAGCCAGGGCATCGCTCCCGATCCCGAAATTGCTGCAAAAATAAGACAGATGTATTTCGACAACAAAATCGAATACGTCGATTCCACCAAATGCGGAAAAGTCGAAGTCTGCGAAAACACCGACCCCGTCCACATCAACAAAGTCCTGACCATCGTCGATGCCAAAAAAATAAAAAGCAAATGCTTCAAAGTCATTCTCGATAGTGTCAATGGTGCAGGCGGTAGGGCAGGAAAAAAACTCCTCGAAGAACTCGGTTGCCGCATCCAGACAATTAATTATGAACCAACAGGCTTTTTCGCACATAAACCGGAACCCACAAAAGAAAATCTTGTCAGCCTTTCCGAACATGTAAAAAAAGGCGATTATGATATCGGCTTCGCTCAGGACCCCGACGCCGACCGCCTTGCGATAGTGGACCAAAACGGCACCTACATTGGCGAAGAATACACCCTTGCCTTGGCTGCCAAGTTCATGTTCCAAAATACCAGAAATGCCAAAGCCGCTGCCAACCTCTCCACCTCGAGAATGATCGACGACATCGCCGCATCAGCAGGCGGTTCAGTAATCAGAACTCCTGTCGGAGAAGCAAACGTCGCAAAAGCTATGAAGCAAAACGATTGCATCATCGGCGGAGAAGGCAACGGCGGAGTGATAGACCTTAGAATTGGCCCCATAAGAAATTCCCTAGTCGCCATGGCAATGGTCCTCCAGCTAATGGCCGATACCGATAAAAATATCTCGCAGCTCCTTGACGAGATTCCCGCATACTGTATGATTAAAGATAAGTTCCAGGTATCCGCCGACCAGGTCGAACCGATGCTTGCCCAGGTAAAAAAACAGTTCCCGGATGCAAAAATCGATTCAAGCGATGGATACAGGTTCGATTTCGAAGACGGCTGGCTCCATCTGCGAAGCAGTAACACCGAACCAATAATGCGTGCTATCGCAGAAGCCAAAAACCGCGAAAAAGCCGAGCAATATATTCAAGCGGTTGAAAAAATACGCACGAAATTGTTTGGGTAAAACCGCAATGAATCACGAAAAAACTAAAAACGCCAAAAAGGTACTGAAAAAAGTTACCTACATCGGTGTTTGGGTAAATCTCGGATTGGGGGTTTTCAAACTCATCGTGGGATCACTCGTCCACTCAGTCGCCCTGATAGCAGACGGCTTGCACAGCTTAAGCGACCTCGCCAGCGATTTGGCAGTAATCATCGGCCTTTTTCTCGGCGGAAGAAAGCCCGACCAGAAACATCCTTACGGCCACGGCCGCGCAGAAACTTTTTCTGCCTTTTTCATCGCACTGGGCTTGATCGTAGTCGGCGGATCGATGATATATTACGCCGGAATGCAAATCGCAAAGGGCCGAACTTCTAACCCGCACATGGTCGTTATCGTCGCGGCATCTGTTTCCGTCCTTGCCAAAGAAATCATCTTCCATGTCACAAAAAAAGTAGCCATCGCCAATAGCTCCTCAATGCTCTATGCAAACGCATGGCACCACAGAACAGACGCTCTCAGCTCCCTCGCAGTTATAATAGGTGTTATAGCCGGATTCCTCGGCTTCGATTTCGGCGACCAGTTCGCCGCCGTAGCTGTTGGAGTAATGATAATCATTGTCGGCGCAAGCATTATCAACGGCTGCTTCAAAGAAGTATCCGAAGAAAGCGTTGACTCCAAAACCGTTGAAAAAATAAGCCAGATAATAAACTCCAATAAAGATGTCATGCAATGGCACGACCTGAAAACAAGAACCCTCGGACGTGAAATCTTCATGGAACTGCACATCCTCGTCGATCCCGAGCTAAACATCACCCAAGCCCACGAAATAGCAGAACAAGTCGAAGAAAAACTTCATGCCGAAATGATAAGACCGATCAACATTACCATCCATATTGAACCAAACATCGAAAGACTCCAAAAATGAAAGAGCACTTTTTATTTTTCAAACAGTTCATTACTAAACCCGCAACCACCGGCGCCATCGCACCAAGTTCAACACACCTTGCAAAAGAAATCGTCACCCAGGCCCAAATTGCCAATGCAAAACTCATCCTCGAATTCGGCCCCGGCACCGGAGTATTCACTCAGCAGATTTTAACAACAAAACAACCGGATGCGAATTTCATAGCCATCGAACGAAACCCCCAACTCGCTGCCGCCCTCAATTACAAGTTCCCAAACGCAGAAATAATTTCAGACTGCATCAGCAACATCGAATCAATTTTAAACAGCCACGGCATCACCGACAAAGCCGACTCCATCGTTTGCGGCCTGCCATGGGCCGCTTTCGACGACAACCTCCAGCAAAAACTCCTCTCCGCCACTTACAACATCCTAAAAGAAGACGGCATCTTTACCACCTTCGCATACCTCCAGGGCCTGCTGCTCCCCTCCGGACAAAAATTCAAAAAACTCATCAACTCAAAATTTGCAAACGTCCAGAAATCCAAAATCGTCTGGCGAAACTTACCCCCAGCCTTCGTTTACAAGTGTCAGAAAATCACCCAACCAAGTGAATTTTCAAACGTACAAATCGCAAGTGCAACAAACCCTTAAATCAATTAAGAACTTCTATGGCATTATTATCAATCCAGGATGTAACACTAAGTTTCGGCACCGAGCCTCTGCTTGTAAACATCAACCTACACATCGAACCCGGCGAGCGAATCTGCCTCTTAGGCCGTAACGGCGTCGGCAAAACCACATTACTAAAACTCATCGACGGCCGCCTGACCCCCGACTCCGGAATTATATCAACAGATTCAAAAACAGCCATCGCATCACTTACCCAGGACGTCCCATTAGAAATGACCGGCACCGTCTTCGACCAGGTCTCCGCCGGATTAGGCACCCGCGGAAAACTAATATCTCAATACCACATCGCAACTCAAAAATTAGCGGCAAACCCAACCGATACCGCCTTGCTAAAAAAACTCGAACAACTAAGCCGCGAAATTGACACCGAAAACGCCTGGCAGATCAATCAACTCGTCGAAGTCATAATCCAGAAAACTCAGCTAAACCCCGACGCAAACGTCGCCAGCCTTTCAGCAGGTATGAAAAGACGAGTCCTCCTCGCAAAAGCCCTCGTCCGCCAGCCCGACCTGCTCATACTCGACGAACCAACCAACCATCTCGACGTGGATACCATCATCTGGATCGAAGAATTCCTCCAAAGATACAAAGGCGCACTGGTCTTCGTCAGCCACGACCGCGCATTCATCCGCAATCTCTCAACAAGAATAATCGAAATCGACCGCGGCGACCTTAAAAGTTTTTCATGCGATTACGATACTTACCTCGCTCGCAAACAGGCTCTCTTGGATGCCCAGGCCGTCGAGCAGGGCCTCTTCGATAAAAAACTCGCCAAGGAAGAAACCTGGATCCGAAAGGGCGTGAGAGAAAGACGCAAACGCAATCAGGGCCGCGTCCGAGATCTTTTAAAAATGCGGCAGGAAAGGGCCCAACGCAGACAACTCATCGGCACTGCCAAACTTTCGACCAACGACCCCGCCCGCTCAGGCAGACTGATCATAGAAGCCAAAAACATTTCATTCGGTTACGAACCAGACAACTTCATAATCAAAGACTTTTCCACCATGATCATGCGCGGAGAAAAAATCGGCATCCTCGGCCCAAACGGCTCAGGCAAAACAACACTGCTTCGATTACTCCTGGGCCAGCTAACCCCCAAAAACGGTACCATCCGCCACGGCGTCAACCTCGAAATCGCCTATTTCGACCAGCTCCATTCCCAACTCGACCCTGCCAGATCGGTCTTCGAAAATGTCGCCGACGGCAACCAGACAGTTTTCATAAACGGCTCTTCACGCCATGTATTCGGCTACCTGCAGGATTTCCTGTTCACCCCCGCACAATCCCGCAACCCCGTTGCAAACCTCTCCGGCGGCGAACGCAACCGACTCTTACTAGCCAAACTTTTCGCCAAACCCTCAAACGTGCTCGTCCTCGATGAACCCACAAACGACCTCGACATGGAAACCCTCGACCTGCTCGAAGAATTCATCTTAAATTACCCCGGCACAGTTCTACTGGTAAGCCACGACCGACAGTTCCTAAACAACGTGGTAACCGCAATCTTAGCGATCGAACAACCCCCAACCGTAAAAGAATACACAGGCGGTTACGACGACTGGCTAAGACAGAAACTACTGCCACAAACTGAAGCTGAACAAGTATCATCTGAAAAAGTTAAACCAAAGCCCCAAAAACAAACTACAAAAAAATTAACATACAAACTACAAAAAGAACTGGAAACACTCCCAACCAAAATCGAACAGCTCGAAACCCAACAGCACCAGCTTATGCAAACCTTATCCGATCCCGATTTCTACAAGAGCGGACAAGACGTCGCCCAGACAAACGTCAAATTAAAAGAACTCACCACCCAGATAGAAGACGCCTATCAAAGATGGCACCAGCTCGAACAGCTCGAAAACTAAACCCTGCTCAGCGCACCTTTAACATCACTGATAAAACTCCTTACACCTTCGATCATCTTATCTTTATCACCGAGATTCTCCTCGATAATCTTCACGATCCTGCTGCCGATTATTACCCCGTCTGCCCCCGCTTTAGCTATCGAAACCGCCTGCTCACCGCTGCTCACACCAAAACCCACACAAACCGGAACATCAGTTTTGCTCTTTAGCTTTTCAATCAACGGCCCAACCGCCGCCGAAACCGTATCACGCGAACCGGTAACACCCAAAAGCGAAACCGTATAAATAAACCCGCTCGTATTCTCGATGATTTCCCCGATCCGCTGATCACTCGTATTCGGCGTCACCATAAATACCGTATCCATACCCGCCTTCTTCGCCGCCGGTATAATCTCACCACCATCATCAACACTTAAATCCGCCACCAGCACACTATTGACCCCCGCCTCAGCGAAATCCTTAAAAAAATCTTCCACCCCATACTGAAATATCAAATTATAATACATCAGCAACCCAATCGGCACATCCTTATACTCTTTCACCTTCGCGATCAGCTCTCGCGTCTTTTCCACCGTAATACCCGACTCAATCGCCCGGATATCAGCCTTTTGAATCGTCGGCCCATCCGCCACCGGATCCGAAAAAGCTATCCCAAGCTCAAGCACATCCGCACCCGCATCGATTGCTGTTTTTATCAATTCCAAAGATGTATCAAAATCAGGATCACCGACCACAAAAAAAGGTATCATCGCCGCCCGATCCAACTCTGCAAAAGTATCCTTATAGCTTTTCATTTTCGTCCTCAAAAAATTCAAATCACTGACCAAGCGGCCTGTGCTCTTCAACAATTCCAACATCCTTATCACCGCGACCGCTCAAACACACAACCGCGACTGACTCCGCCGCCAATTTCCCCTTTTGCTTGACCAGCCATGCCAGCGAATGCGAACTTTCAAGCGCCGGTAAAATTCCTTCTAACTTAGTCATCAGCGAAAATACATCAAGCACCTCTTCATCGCTGACACTTACGTACTCAGCTCTGCCGATATCCTTCAAATACGAATGCTCCGGCCCCACTCCCGGATAATCTAACCCCGCGCTGATGCATTCCGTCTCGCTTATCTGCCCATCCTCATCCTGCAGTAGATAACTCTTGGAACCATGCAATACCCCAACTTTACCAACGCTAAGCGGCGCACAATGTTCTTTCGTATCCAGCCCCTTACCGCCGCCCTCAACACCAACTAGCCGAACACCTTTATCATCAACAAATCCTGAGAACATACCAATCGCATTCGAACCGCCGCCCACACATGCGGTAACTATATCCGGCATTTTGCCAATTTGTTCCAGGCACTGCTGCCGCGATTCCTTCCCGATAGGCGACTGAAAATACCGAACGATCATCGGAAACGGATGCGGACCCGCCGCCGTACCAAACAGGTAAAAAGTATCCTCGATCGTAGCCGTCCAATACCGAAGCGCCTCATTGATTGCATCTTTCAAAGTGCCCGTGCCGGTACTGACCGGTATAACTTCCGCTCCCAGCAGCTTCATCTTATGAACATTCACCGACTGTCTTTCAACATCAAGCGAACCCATAAAAATTTTAGTTTCCATTCCCAGAAGCGCCCCGATCATAGCTGTCGCCAAACCATGTTGACCTGCCCCTGTCTCTGCGATCAGTTTCGTCTTGCCCATATATTTGGCAAGCAATCCCTGCCCCAGGGTATTATTGATCTTATGGGCACCGCCATGCAAAAGATCCTCTCGCTTGAGGTAAACTTCAAAACCAACGTGTTCGCTGAACCTCTTGGCATGATATAAAACCGTTGGCCGACCAGCATAAAACTTGTACAGATCGTAAAGCTCTGCCAGAAATTTCTCATCCTCGGTATATTTCAAAAATGCCGCCTCGATCTCCTCAAGAGCAGGCATCAAAACTTCAGGCACATAAAAACCGCCGAAATCGCCATACCTTCCTTTTAGTTTCATTTTTCACCAATGCATAATATCTTGCTCATGTTAGACTTACATTATTCTAACGGCAAAACATTATCTCATATCCAACCCCAAAAGTCAACCAGTCTATTTTAAAGCCCATCCGCTTCATACAAACATATATCATCTATGTTCCAGCCGCTGTAATGCCAATAGCCATCGGTCGTTCCCATTGTCCAGCGAATATAAACAGTCGACTCATTATCAGCATAAGCGGAAATGTCAAAATCGACCAGATTCCATGAATCATCTTCAATAGTGTTGTCATTTTCCCATAAAACTGTCCAGCTGATACCGTCATTGCTGATTTTCACATAAGCATGATCATAACTGCTGCTCTCAACGTTAAGCCATCTATAAAACTTCAAATGTACATTAGACTTGCCGCTGCAATCTATCGCCGGTGTTGTAAGATTCCTCTCGGGCATTGAGCTTTCATAATCGCCATTCAAATTATATCCGTAAACATTATCACCGGTATAACCCGAACTCGGATCAGCATTGCCGTAGCTTCCGCCCTGTCCCGTCGGAACTCCAAACTGCCAAAGCCCTTCGGTTGACCAGCCCGGATCACTGTCAAGCTCTTCCTTGAAAAAATTCGGATCAGGCTCCTCCCAAAGCCAGTTATCCGCAAGGCTAGCTAAATCCTCGTAGTCAACATAACCGTTACCGGTAACATCACCGTCTTGATTCAAAGCTGTAGATTTCAGCCAATTGCCGCTGATATGCGAGTAATCTTCAAAGTCGATCCTCCCATCACCTGTGATATCAGGAAAGATCGGCCGCGTTAACGATTCTCTGTAACCTGCAATTACATCTTTTATTTCACTAATTGTTTTTGCGTTATCTCCATCGACATAATCTCCGGTTGCTATATCATAATAATAAACTTCCGGGTTAGAAAAGTAACCGACCCTTGAATAGTCCCCATCTTCATAAGACATCACTGAACAATATCTATTACCGTTACTCCCTATCCATCTCCAGCCAGCCGAATAACTGAAAAGCCCCGGCCCCGGCTGAGTGGTCTGGTCGATTCTATGGTGACAGCCCATATTATGTCCCCATTCATGAATAGTGGTATAAGTCCAGCTTGCCTGTTGAACCCTTGTAAGAGAGAAAGCATAAGAAGGGGACCCGGATGTATTCTTTAAAAGCCAACCTCTCCCACCGGTGTCATCCAGGTCTAAATACATCGCCACAAGGTCAGCTCCGTACTGATCTCTTAAAGTATGAACCTCATCTGCGTATCCGTCATCTTTATATGTTAATCGACTTAGATCCGTACCGGAATCGCCGCTTTCTGTGTAATTAACTTCTCCTGAATATGCCAGGTGCATATTAGTTCCGATACCGGTATTATCCAATGCTGTATTGGCTTTATTCATTGCCGATGCAATCACATTATCTATGCCGCCGCCGCTGCTATCTGCCCATGATTTAGCCGCTGGTGAATAAACTATCATAACATCTATCAAAGTATGATTTGAATTCGAAACAACTTCATTGTACGAACTGGGATATTGTTCTTCATAAGATATCAAAGGCTCTGCATCTTCAAGTTTATCCAATTCATCCATATCAGCTTCTATCAGATAATGGATTTTTGTCTCCGGCTCACTTTGTATCAGGTAAAGCCTGTTTAACTCCGGAACGGAAATTGTAGCCAGCGTCCGACCCTCAGTAGTCGCTATAAAAACCTCTCCCAAAGGAAAATCGTCCAGCTTACATCTGACAGAAGTGGTTTTGTTAATGTTTTCCCAGACTTTCGTCACAGTAGAATTAAAGTAAGCATCTGTGAAAAAATCCAGAACAACTTTATCACCCTTTTTTATATCTCTGCTGGATTTCAAGCTGGACTTGATTTCCATCTGATAAAAACGCTTGGCTTTTGGAAATCCCTCGGGCAGTTTTGTTCTTGTTTTTTCGAATCTTGTTTTTTCAATGAGATTGATTTGCTTGGCCTGGGCACTAAATGATAATAAAAAGATGACAAGTAAAATCAGATAAAAAATCTTTGCATCGAATTTAAAATCTGACATCGAAATCCTCATTAGATTATTCTCATTGTTTATACCAATTACGCCCATCAGCAGGAGGATACAACATGCTTTAAACTTACCCCAAAAACACTATTTTGTAAATGTTATTTTTAAAGTTTATATCCGTAAAGAGTTAGCCCGCTGTTAAAGCTGTTTATCTTATCGAACAATACCCCCATTTTCTTTAAATCTTTTTTGCCCGGGCTGCTCTCGATACCGCTGCAAACATCGATTCCATAAACCCCAAGCTGAAGCGCTTCATCAACATTTTCAGGTGTGATCCCTCCTGCCAGAAAATAATCGACTTTTGCGTTTTGCAAAAATGACCAGTCAAAACGTTTTCCGGTCCCGCCATACATATCTTCCGCATAAGAATCAAGCAGTATCGCATCACTTAAAAAGATATCCGATTGTGCAATATCTTTAATTGTCCGAACGCGAATCGCCTTCATGATTTTCATATTATGACCCTTGAGATTTTCGCAAAATTCGGGATTTTGATCACCATGTAGCTGGGCCCAGTTCATCCAGCGATGATTTGCGATCTCCACAATTCTGCTCACCGGCTCATCAACAAACAATCCAACCGTCTCAACAAAACCCGGCAGCTTTAAAATGATTTTCTCCGCATTTAATGGATCGATGTAACGAGGACTCTTTTTATAGAAATTGAACCCCAGCATATCCGCACCCATATCAACCGCCGCAGCGGCGTCTTCATAACTTGTTATACCACAAATTTTTACTTTGACTGTGTGCATCTTAATCGTTCATAATTTCGTTTGTTTTGTTTTTCATCACATCATCAATTTGGGCGGTATATTTTTTGGTCATCTGGTCGATATCATCTTTGCCTTTGTCGCGGTCATCTTCTGTGATCAATTTCGATTTCTGCTCATCATCGAGAGACTTGTTTGCATCCCTGCGGATGTTCCTGATCGAAACTTTGGCGGCTTCGCCCATCTGTTTGACCTGGCCGCTAAGCAGTTTTCTTCGTTCTTCTGAAAGAGGGGGGACGGTCAATCTTACAAGTTTTCCATCTACGATCGGGGCAAGACTCAAATCGCTGCTTTTGATGGCTTTTTCGATATCTTTCAAACTTGCAGGATCGAAAGGTTTGATAACTATCATATCGGCCT
>CAZITB010000075.1:0-14459 GCA_964542055.1 uncultured Candidatus Kuenenia sp. | reverse complement strand
AGATTGGATATCAATGCAAGTACACCATTTTGAGCATGGTAAAGAACAGTCACGTAGACTTTTTCAACAGTGCTTTGGACATAGTCAGAATTCTCAAAAAAATAAAGTTTTTCAGCATCCCGGGCTTGGAATTCATCACGAAGTGCCCAAACTTTTGTTATCAAATCCCAATATTTTTCATCGTCTTGGTCCGCACGCAGTGTCGGTCGAACAGGTACATCATATAAAAGTGATATCGCAGCAACTTTGGACCGAGCCCCTAAACGATATGATAGCAGTTCGGCGGCTACACCTACCTGCCAGCCTGTAAATTCCGTCAGGAATTTGTCATGAGTGAGCTCACCGGCAATATAGTCAGCTCCTTTATGCCGCAAATGCCACCACTGCTCACCGGTCCAAAGTGTATCACCGTAAGCTAAAGCAGATGGATTGTAACCAAATGAACAATGATTATCAATGATCTGATCCACCCCTTCTGCTTTGACAACCTCATAAATTCGCTGCATAAACCGTCTAACAGCGAAAACGGGAAAAGTTTTGTGCAGTTTGCCATCTTTATCGTAGAATCCACAGTCGTGATTCCGGTTTTCACAAGGCGGTGCATGGACTGTGCCATCGAGATAAATTCCATTTTCATCGAAAGTCTGTATCCTTTGAACAAGTGAACTGATATATGCATCCTGAAGTGCCATGCTTTTTGTGCACATGAAGATAGTACCCTGAGGGCGTGCATCGGGTCCCCATTTCACTGGCCCTGGTCTTTGCGGATCGCCAGATGAAGCTTGAGTATATTGACGAACAGGAAAATTCGCGATATTTGTTCCATACGGATCAAAATGATCAACTAATACCGGAAACCTTTGATGGAATACGTACGGGTGCAGCTTCAAACCACCTTGGTGAAGGGCTTCTGTCAATTCCGAAAGGTTTTTCTGGTATTCCTGATCTCCAGGCATAGGCCAGGGCCACAAATCAGCTTGACGAGTTAAAATTCGCCTAACACCTTTCTCACGGAGATAATCTATTGCGGGTTGCCCATTAATGATTCTATCAGGCAAATCCAAAGCCTTTCCCCATGGTTCATATCGTATTATCCTCAAATCCCATGCGTCCTGATTAAGAGGTTTTATTGGCAGTGCCTGTAATGCAAAACGATATTTAAGAGGTTCACCGGGAATAACCCTAAGAGGTGCATCGATAAGATTGTGTCTAAAATATGTTATTTCACTACGAGGAAGCACTTCAATCTGGTACTCAGCATCTGCATTATGCCAGTATTGATCACTTTCAGACTGCCATAATAATCCCAATTTATGATTGCCTAAAAATATAGTCGGACCAAAGTGAAAATTTAAATCATTTTCAATTCCACCGCTGAACCATTCTGATATTGGAATTCCCTTTTGGGGCGGCAGAACACGGTCTCCATAACATAACTTTACATATTCAGTCTTAAGTGGTATATCAATTATAAGATTGTCCAGAACTATTTCTTCTTCAGGCTCAAAAATCATATCAAAGATTATGTATCCATCAAACTCCAACAAAGCTGATATATTTAAATTTCCAAGATCAAAGATACTTTTCTGATCAATTTCTATTGCCCTTTTTGTTTTATTCCTAATCTTCGATGTAAAATCAACACAATTATATTCCTTTCCTTGCGCAGCCATTTTAATCTCAATAGGCTTTGCTAGAATTTGTGTATTTTTGGTTTTTATGCTGGATAAGAAAGGAGTTTTCGCAAACTTATAAGATCGCCCCCAAACATCCACATTTATATCACTGTTATTAACAGTAGAATTGACGGGATCCCATGGAAACGGAACTTCTGTAGAATAACCATGGTTGTTTTGAACCCAATCAGGCTTTGTGATCTCAAGTGTTTTATTAAGCTCATTTACTAAATCACCTTTGGGGTTTTTGATCTTGGCTTTAACATGTAGCATTTTCTTTTTTAAATCCGAAATTTTTATTTTGGCCTCAGATACATAACGGCCTGATTGGGGAAACATTTCTATAAAATCCTGTGTCTGAGGGCTGGTATTTTTGAAAAAATCAAAATCACAGGAATATCCATCATAGTTATGTTTTTTTCCGGTAACGCGAATAGTAACAGTATCATTATACCAATTAGTTTCAAAATCGATCTTCTCTTTTTTTAGTATTTTTAGTTGATCATCATTGGCATGAGCATAAATTTCCTCCGGAGTCAACGCCCTACGATAAAATATGAATGAATCCAAATCTATGGGAATTCCATTATTTTGGTTATTACCGGCAAGGTATTTAGTACTTTGGGTTTTGTCAGGAACTCCTGGCACAACCATATACTGGTCATGTATCAATCTGCCGTTTCTATAAAAAAAACATCTTGGGTATTCAACAACTACAGCAACATGGGCCCATTCTTTATCAATCAAAGAACGGGTCACCGGCAGAACATTAGTAGCGTAACCGTCCTTTTGAAATATCTGTATTGTATGCCAATGTGAAAGCATCAGTCCCCAGTCTCCGATAGGCCAGTCGCCAAAGATAAAAGCACTTCTAGACTCAGGCTCTTTATTCAGTCGAACCCACATTTCAATTGACATATCACCTTCGAAATCAAGGCCGTGAATATTAGAGATTTCAACATAAGAATTGCCGTCAAATCTCAAAATTCCCTGTCGATCGTTCAAACTGGAAAAATACTCAACATTACCAAATATTGTGCCGGTATGATTATTTCCACTTAAATCTATTACTGTACCGCAAGGATCATTATCGAATCTGTAATCTATAAGTAACGAATCAAAATCACCATTCTCTGCGAACAAATAATTGTCTAATGCCAACATAGCCAAAATCAAAATAGCCGTTTTAAACACTTTTAAAGTTAGGGATTTATTCATTTCATAAACTCCTTCTGCTCTATTTTACTGTTTTTTAATTCTTTTATCATCTGTTTCACAATGCTGCGACTGTTCAACCCAACCGTCATCATTTTCATCTGCGGTTGTATTGGCTAAGGTAACAAAAAGTGACCTTAAATCAATAACTCCGCCGACAAGCAACCATATTACCCCTATTACCATCGCCGAGAAATTTATCCACAACCAAATTGTCCAATATTTCATCCACATCAAATCGGGTATTTCTATTATCAAACCCAATAATGACCCAATCAAGAATATAACAACCCACATCATCACCCAAGCTATAGTTAAAGCATATAACTTTTTATCCATTGAGGTGAATTCTTTGGTAATCAATTTATGCCAGATTTTTGAAAACAAGTTACCTTTATCATTTGAAATTTCTACTGTTTTTTCATCCCCAATAGCATACTTTCCACGATTTAGCAGTTTATCCATATTGCAGGTTTGTCTGCTAAAAAAAGATATCACTACGTAAAGTATAATACAACTTACCATACACATCCCGAATAGAAGTTGACTATTAACGGAAAAATCAGGATAAACCTGCCGTACTATAATTGCTGTTGTTGATGTAACCGCCCCAAAAGTCAATACGGTATAAGCAGCTGCTGTTGAACCTTTTTTCCAGTAAAGACCTCCAATTATAGCACTACCTGCTCCTGCAAGATAAATTGAGCCGGTAATAGCCATGAACATAAATATATATTCTTCCAGTTCAAAAAAAATGCTGAAGAAAAATACAAAAACCGCCACCCCTGCAATCGACAGTTTTAGAAGCAGCATATGAACTTTGGGTTTAAATGGTTTTTTACGAAATGGCATTATTACATCTTGTATTAGAATCGATCCCCATGAATGCATATATGTATCATGAGTGCTTATAAATGCTGCCAGTACCATAGCACACATTAAACCTGTCAGCCCCTTGGGTAAAATATGGCTTATTCCTATTGGCACCAACATGGATTGGCGGTCATGATTTGCAGGATCGGTACTTATTTTATCAAGTTCAGATGTTATTTGTGAAGCATGATGGATAAAATCGGGATGATGCATAATCGTGTAAATACTTACAGGAACAAGAACCATCAATAAAAGGAGAATATAGTTACGCCATTGACCAATTACACCGGCCATTTTTTGCTCATGCGGACTTTTGGCCGCTGAAAAATAACCTTGTGAACCCTGGAAGGCCCGAACACAATAAAAAAACATAAATGCTTTAACAAGAAAAAAAAGAAAATTGAAATCTTTTATATTTGCTGTTTTAAAAGGATTGACTCTTGATTCTTGCGGAGGTGCAAATTGTAAACCTTCCATGATCGTTGGCCAGCCAATTAAAACTAAAAGAAACACAATAATCACAACGCTTCCGATATTGAATAGTGCACCTTGTATGAAATCTGTAACCATAATTGCGACTTGGCCGCCTATATATGCATAAAATAAAGAAATCATTAACAACAACGCCATTATAGTTATATGTGTCGAAAACTGAATGTCCCAAAGATAAAAGTTTTGTGGCAGGTCACAAAAATAAAGGAAAAATCTTGCACCAACCTGAGGGAAAATTCCAAAGTTTAATATTCCAGAGATAAAAGCCAGAACTCCAGCGTAAATTCTAAAATTTCTGCTGTACCGCATTTCAAAAAATTGGGCTACCGTCATAGCTCTTGTTTCTCTAAAACGGTAAACCACCCATCCAGTAACAGCTACAATCAGACTGACTGGAAAAAACATTGTCTCCCACCATTTCACAACCAAACCGGCATTGTAAACAGCTTCATACTGGGCTACTATCGTGATCGCTCCTAAAGAAGATGTACCGGCAGCGACAGCCATCATATATCTTCCTGCACATCTTCGGGCGGATAAAAAAGATGAAACATGTTTTACATATTTATTAACGAAAAGAACCATTATAGTTAAAAACGTAATAAAAGATATCACTATTGCCCAATCAACAAAATGCATTCCTAATTCCTTTAGAAATTAATCCACTATTCAAATTTGATCTTTGCGATAAATATGCTGTTGTCGCTGCCGAAACTTTCACACACTCTGCAATCATAAGGGTCTGGCCCAATCGTCTGCATCCATTCGGAAACCATAACCCACGTTTCGTCTGAACTGACTGGAGTGATTCCGAAATTACCAAGCCTCGCTCCTCGATTTGGAACCAGAATCTGTTCAGTATCCCTCAAAACACAGAGTTTCTGCTGATCCACTTTTGCTATAAATAAAGGCGCTCTGTGCCTAAATACATTATCATTATTGGCAGCTTTTCTTGTATAAACCAGATACAGGTCATCATCATGGGTTACCCAATGCTGCTGAGTATTATAATTACCCAGATTAGAACCATCGTCGAAAGTCCAAGGCTTTGGATCATCATAATGCAGTCCATCTATTCCGCTGGTAACATAACCTGAATCACTATTTCTTAAAGTCAGAAAAAATCTATCATTTACTTTTGTTATAGATGGCTCACACATTCCACGCCCGGATTTAAGTGTGATTTCAGACCCGTTCTCAAGATACTCGAGTTTTTCACCATCAAATTTACATCGCATAACTGTAGAAACAAGTTGGATATCAAAAACACCATTCGAAGTTTCCGGAAGTCCAAAATAAGTTGGAAGCAAAATATCACCATTTGGAAGGTCCAGTCTTTGTGTGCTGCCTGCACCTTCATATGAAAATTTAGGATTAGCTGGGGTTGACAATTTGGCCCAAGGCGTCCATGTTCTCTTTACCGGATTATACACAGTATAAACCGTACTTCTGGGGCGAGGATTAGCGATAAGATTGTCATTTTTGTATCTGATAGTGTGGCCCGTAGCTAGAAGCTTACCGCTTTGAGCATGCCAGGCTGGTGTCAAATCACTTATTCCATCTTCCATTCCACTTTCTACTCTTCGCCGTCCCAGTGTATTCTTATGTGGCATAGGACCAATCCAAGTCTTGCCGAAATCATCGCTTCTCAAATCATTGATTTCATAATAAACATCGCAACCGCTCAAACGCATAGCATGCATTGTTGCCACAATTACAGGCGGCCCCTCATCAGCAGGAATACAGCCAGCTCTGGCATGAGTCCAGCACAATTTTCTGTCATAACCGCTTTGGATGATTTGAGTTTGAATGTTTAACATTTCGATATCCTAATATGATTGACTTATTAAAGGGATACTTTCAAGATTGAATGTTTTTGTATGCAAGCAATCTAATAAGCAATATTTTTGAAACTATTACTGCTTGAAATTATTTGTAACTGGACAGTGCCGGAGATTCAACCCCCCACATACCGCCCTTATTCTGTATCCAATCTAAAATATCTATTCTTGATACAGACCCATCAGCGAAAACCATATTGGCCGATTTATTGGGATGGATCGGGTCAATACCGTTATAATTAACACCTGTATAAGGATACGATTTAGCCATGGGCCCGCTGGTATCAGGTATTCTATCTCCATCAGTGTCTGCAGTTAAATATTGATTTTGACAAACAGGGTTATAAATCTGACAAGATTTAGACGCATAATAAGCTGTTTTGGCATCAGAAATCATCCAAACATTTGAAGGTATTCTGGACAATTTGGCTGAACCGTTAAAAATGTGAGTAGCATTGCCTCCCTGAGGTATCGAATAACCTTTTTCCATTTCAAATGCAAAAATGGTGGGGTAAGAAACACCATAAGATTGGGTATATCTTTGATTTTTCTTTCTTGAAGGACATGATAGGTATCCGCCAACATCCCCAACCTGTCCATTTTGCTTACCAAAATAAGGTACTATTGTTTCGTGCCAAAAAGGGCTTTTATAATAGCTTGTTGCACTTGTTGCATAAGAATAAGGGGGAAGTTTATCTTTGTTGTCAGTGGTATACATCGACAATGCAAGATAAATCTGATGTTGATTTGTTCCGCAAACAACAGCCCTTCCAAGTTCTCTTACCTTGGCCAAGGAAGGCATTAAGATTGATAGTAGCAAAGCGATAATAGATATAACTACCAATAATTCAACGAGAGTAAAAGCTCTTTCAAGTTGACTTTTTATATAATTTTCAAAATTGAATCTAATTTGAAATTCTTTTTTTCTATTTTCGTTATACATTAAATATTCCCTTCATCAAAAACGAAAAAATTAGTATTCTATGCAGTCGTAACCAGCTGGATCAGTGCATTCAAGCCATTGCGTTGCAAATTCTAAAAGACTAAGAACATCAGTTTGCAAATTATCGCTGCTCATTGCAAAATCTAGCAGATCTACATAACAATCTTTATTCAAATCAAAGGAAAAATATTGAGTTCCCAAATCACCACAATAACTAGGAAGAATTCCGAATTCAAAATCATCATAAAAAATTGGATTGCCATTATAGTTTTGGAGATGACCTAACACAAAGCCATCGATACCATTAGCAGTAGCTCCTAAATAATTTCCAAACGGCACATTTCTTGAAGTTTCGTAATAAATACCATCGGCCTGTTTTTCCCATACGTGAATATCTACACCATCTACTTTCAGTATATCCCAAGTTTGATTTCCAACGGTATACTGGAAGTAAATTTCCTGATAAGGTTTATTGTTTTGACGGTCTGAATTATCGTGAATAGCCAAAAAGGGATCAATGCCTGTTCTTTGGCTGTCTAACGCTTCACTGGTTACTCCTGCATTTAAATTTGTTGGGTCTGTAGGTAAAATAGTTCTAAACCATTGTCCGCCACCTGCACCTTGCGCCATCGCCAGTATTGCAGCAACATTGGAATTCCAAGATTCAGAATTACTTTCCCAGTGCTGCAATGTACTGTAAACATATGGATAGCTGCCGTTTTCATCAGTTACATAAGGTTCATTCGCTGTTGAAGCTGCCATAGCCTCAATATCTGTTGTCAAGGCGAAAGCTGGAAAGCCCCCAAGCCGGCAAACCTTGAAACTGCCTCTGATGGTTTGTCCCTGAGTAACTGTAACTGGATTGCCATTTACATCAGTGAATTTCCCGAACCCATCCCGCTGAAAACCATCATAATAATTATAAGGTTCTCTGCCGAAAGGATTTTCAAAGTCCTGCATGTTTTTGCATTCGTAGTACAGCTCTTTCCCTGGTTTAGCCACAGGTTCACCATAGTACCAAGTCCATGTACTGTCTTTTACAACATTTATATTCCAATTTTGATCTTTATGTCTTGGATCGATATTCCAATGCCCTGGAAGCCATCTGCCCGACCTTCCTTCATTGACGGGCGGTCCGTTTTCAAAGTGGGTACTTGCAAGCGGTATACCATCATCATAATCAATATCATCTTCAAAGTCATCGGAAAAAATCACATTCATCGACCCCTGAAGCTGTGTTGGCTTGAGCCACAGGTAAACCCATTCTTCTGAATTAAGGTAAACATTAACTATTCCATTTGCATCAATGTTCACCTGGCTTTTAGTAAGAGCATTACTTGCTTCGAAATTAACTTCGTCCAAGTCAAGTGCCTGCAAATTGAAATCAACTTCTAGATTCTGTGACTCTGAATTAAGATTGGAGATAATCGCAAGAACTCCATTATGTGGATGCTTGAACAAAGTTGCATAACAACCGCCTGGGTTCACGTTAATATAAGCCGAATTATTCCAATAGAAAAGTTTTTGGGCATTATCAATTCCAAACTGGTCTCTGAGCTTCCATATATTGTACATAGTAGTCTCGAAAAATCCTTCAGCTCCACTTGTCCTGACTCGAACGGAAATATCATGCAACAGTGAAATTGCTGATACTTTAAAAGGGTCTCCTAATCTGTATTCCAAAACTTCAGAAGCAATACCCATTTGACGACCCATAAATTCTGCACGGAACATATCAAGCGGCAATTCTCCTGAAATATAACCGCCCGGTGCTCCAATTCCTTTGAGGTGGTACCACTGTTCACCCGTCCATAAAACATCCGCATAAGCTAGAGCTGCGTGATTTTGGCCAAAAGACATATGAACGTCAAGAAGTCCATCGGGATTTCTTGATTTGACCACATTATAGATACGCTGCAAAAATTTTCTTGATGAAAATGTTGGGTAAGTGGTATAACGAGCACCGTTTAGATAATATCCACAACCATGCTCAGTATTACTACAGGGCACCAAAGCCCCTGTACCATCCAGATAAACTCCATCATCCCCGTAGGTGTCAAGACGCTCGGTCAGGTTGGCTAAATACGAATCCTGTAACGCTTTACTTTTCGCACAGTAAAATACCGCAGCTTGTGAATTTGCGCCGTAATGTGTAGCCAAAGGTCCGTGATAGGAAAATGGTGGGAGAGGATTGCCTTGAGAGTCTTCAGGAACTCCGTTCTGAGTATACATCGCAAATGGTATTTTTGACATATGGCGACCGTGAATGTCAAAATCCGGGGAGTTGACCGGATATCGCTGATGAAATACATAATTATGCAGCTGCAGACCATTGGAATGGACAGAGGCAACCAAATCTCGCAATGCCGCATCGAATTCAGATGTAGTAGGCATCGGCCACGGCCAAAGAGTACATGTATTGATAAATAAATTACGAATACCGATATCCGAATAATATTCGAGCATAGGCTGGCCGTCGGGTCGAGTGCGAGTAGGTAATGAAAGGTCCTCTCCGTAAGGATCGCTACGGACAATTCTCAAATCAAAGCCGTCACGCAAAAGAGGCTTTACCGGTGTAGCCATTAAGGCAAACTTGTAATGGAAGGTTTCTCCCTGGACCATTGTCGTCGGAATATTTATAAGCCTTAATGAAAGAGTTGTGGTGCCAGCTGATGGATATCCCGGATCCAACTCCAAAGGCTGGTCATTCGAATAACGCCAGTACTGATCTGACTCCGCCTGGTAAACCAGACCAATTTCCTCGTTACCAATCCACACATCAGGACTGAAGCGGAAATTCTCGGTCTGTGTAATCGCCCCGCTGAAATTAGTTGCCATTGGAATTGTCGGATCTTCGGGCATAGCATTCTGAGCCATACATAAAGTAGCATATCCCGTGGAGATAGGGATTTCTACAACAATAAAGTTGAATGCTGGATCTGATATATTGGCCAATGCTTCTATGCTTAGATCAAACAAGACATAGCCGTCATATTCAATTTCAGAATTTATATCAATTTTCAGTTTATTTTCAGTATCAGTATAGGTTTGATTTATTGTTGCCTTTGCGTCTGAAGATTCTATCAGTATAGGATTTGCCGGGTTCCAGGTAAATTCTGTGGTTCCCGTCTTAGCCCTAAGTTTAATCGGACCGGTAAGAATATCAGTCCCCTGGGTTTGAATTTTATTGAAAAAAGGAGTACTTCCAAACGAGTATTTTCTGCCCCAGACTTCAACATCGATTGTACCGTCGGAATTTTCCTGTGTTTGCACAGCACTCCACGGCTGAGGCACTGAGGTGGAATATCCCGCAGTCGTATCAACCCAATCAGGTGGAACTGTTGAAACTTCTGTTTGAATATTCTTTAAAAATATACCGTTGCTGTTATATATCCTAAACACCCCCGTAAGAGTTTTATTTTCAAGGCCTGAAAGGGAAAAGGAATTTGATGCAACATAACGTCCGCAACCCGCAAAAGCCTCCGTCATCGAAGCGGTTACCGGACCTCTTAGTGTATTTCCATTTTCACAAATTTCCATTTCTACTGTATAACCGCTGTAGTTATAACCCTTCGATGAGAGTCTCGCTGTTATAGTATCTTTATACCAGTGAGTTTCTAAAAAAACTTCTTCTTCACTCATCGGACCAGGATTTTCCCCGGCGGCATGCGCAGCTATCTCTGCGGCAGACAGAGCACGCCTATACCATCGAAATTCATCTAAATCCATAGGAGCTGATATACCACTGCCTTTGTCACCAATAAATTTTGCCCGGTTTACTTCGTTATGAATCCCCTTGCCCATCATGTAAGCGTCATAAAACAACTCACCATTTTTATAAAAGCGGCAACGAGGGTATTCAAACACGATCGCAACGTGAGACCATCCACCGGAATCACTGCGAAAATCCTCTATGAGACTGTTGTTTACTGGAATCCTTAGATTCGGGTTACCTTCTTCATCTGCTTTATACCATACCAACAATGAATGGTAATAGTGGTGGGCAAAAAAGAAGTTGTCACTGCTTTCACCGAAAATATGACACCACTGGTTAACAATCGGCTGATTCCATCGCACCCACATTTCAATAGTCATATCACCATCAAAATACAATGAATTATCGTTGCCGCAAATGATAGAAGAGGTTGTGTCATTAAATCTCATTACACCTGTGCGACCATTGGAAAATGAGAGCCACTGGCAATCAGTAACCGCTCCATCATTCCCGTATTGGCTATAATCAGTTGCATTATTTCCGTCAAATGTATAATGTAGAACAAGAGAAGAATCCATCGAATATAAGGGGAGAGATGTTATTGCAAAAAAAAAGACAAAGAGAAGCTTTCGGAAAATCAGGAACCTGGAAAAGTCAAACATTAAATTACCTTTTAATTTAAAATTCAATTCTAAATTGAAGTTTCTTAAACGGTTGCCGAATTCCGATGATCATGAATTCGGCAACCGATAAATACTACTAATCACAATTGGGATCATCCGGGTTATTACAATCCAACCACTGCTGTGCAAAAAAAGCAAAATCAGTAAAATCAACTTTACTGTCTCCATTTAGATCTGCCTTTTTATAATCCTTCGCATAAATCTTAAAATTAAAATTGTCATAAAAAACTGTAGTTGGTGAAGCTTGACCCACATTTGCTAACACAAAACCATTTATGCCTTTTTGAGCTTCTTTTGCGTCAGCTATAGGTACAGAAGACATTTCTGTCCATGGAGGTTGATCATATTTAGCTGATACCGGTTCACCATCGATCGTGAGTACATCAAAATCAGGTCTGCCAACTGTATATCTAAAATATAAAGTCTGATAGGCCTTGTTTGATCCGCCGTCGGAATTATCATTTAATCTAGGCTCAAGGGCATACCTGTCAACACCTATACTGCTGCCAATATCGTTTGAGTCTTTAATTGAGACGCATGACTGGAAATAATCCTGGTTTATGCCATTCATGAACAGTAATTGCGCAACAACATTAGAATTCATCGGCTCAGTTATGGTGTAACCACTTAATCCCTCTATCATTTCGCCTGCCTCGATGACTGGAAGATTAGCTGTATCGGCAGCCATAGCCTCTATATCACTGGTAAGGACAAAAGTCGGGTTTCCAGCTAAAACACATAAATCAAAGCTGCCAACAAGGGTATCACCAACTTCGGCTTTAATTATATTTCCGTTTTCATCGGTAAATGCCCCAAATCCTGCTACATTCCAGATACCCGGTTGATTGGGGTCTGGTTCGCTGCCACTTAGAATATTGAAATACGCCTCATTTCCTTCTTTGGGTACTGGGCTTGAAGTCAAAGGGCTGCTTATAAAATCATTAACAACAGAAATATTCCAATTCTGATCGTTCCAATTTGTAGTAGAACTAAGTACCCATTGTCCGGGGATCCATCGGCCTGGTCTGCCGCTGTTTGCGGGAGGACCTGTTGTGAACGGACGATCATCATCAGCAATGTCGTCCTCAAAATCATCATAAAAAGCTGTTACCGCCTTTAACCACTGATTAGCAAAAACTTCCAGATCATTAGAATTCACATACATATCTTCATCCAAATCAGATGTCAATTCTCCAAGAGGGTTAACAATCTCAAATTCAAAATCATCATAAAAAGCTGGATTTCTGTTATAGTTATTAAGATGAGTTAAAACAAACCCATCAATACCATCTGCAGCAGCCCCTAAGTAGTTTCCAAAAGGAACCGGAATATCTGTCTGCTCATATTCCTGTGTTACTGAATTATACTGCCAAACATGAATATCAACACCATCAATTCTAAGCACATCCCAAGTATCATTGCCGACAGTATATTCGAAATACAATTCCTGGTATCTCTTATCAGTCTGACGGTCACTATTGTCGTCAATCGCAAGATAAGGATTGACTCCCGTGTTCTGACTATCTAAAGCCACAAACTCAAGGCCATTTGAGAAATCTGTTATATCTGCAGGTAACAATGTTGCAAACCACTGGCCTCCGGCTGCATTGTGCGCCATAGAGAGCACAGCAGCCAAATTAGGATTCCATGGCTCAGACGTACCAAGATTTTGATGATCCCATTGCAATAAGGAACCATATGGATATTTATAGCCAGAAGCGGCTGCTGAATCTACAACATCAGGTTCTAAAGCAGTCGAAGCAACAACAGCATTTATGTCTGTAACCAATCCAAAAGCTGCCCATGAACCTAAGCGGCAAAATTTGAATCGACCTCTAATGGTCTGACCCGCAACTGCGGTTACTGGATTTCCCAAAGCATCTGTGAATTTTGCAAAACCATCACGATTCAAAGTGGTATAATAATTATAAGGGTGAAAAGGATCGTTAAACCTTGCAAGATTACAAACATCATAGAAAAGTTCTTTTCCGGGTTTTCCTATGGGGTCTCCGAAGTACCAAGTCCAGACACTATCCTTAACAACGTTTATATTCCAGTTTTGATCCTGAAACTGCGAATCAATATTGTCCCATTGCCCTGCGATCCACCTGCCCGGCCTTCCTTCATTTACGGGCGGACCATTCTCAAAAACATTGTAGCCAACTGGTTTACCATCATCATATTCAATATCATCTTCAAAGTCATCGTAAAAGATTTTTCCTACATAGGCCTGTGCGGATGAAAACGAAATAAGAATTGTTAAAAGTAACAATATTTTTTTCATTTGAACTCCTTATATTAATTTTAAGAGTGGTTCTGCAGAAATTGACAAAACCAATCCTTTTTAAGAAGACAAGGGTTGCTTGTTCATTAAGCAACCCTTGAAAAAATCAATTTCTAGTTTTTTTCCGGTAGCGAATTAGCATTCCTCCCAAACCCATGAGTATCACACTTGCGGGCTCAGGAACATATTCGATTCTGGCATAGGTTATGTATTGATGATGATAGGTCTGTGTTCCGATGGAATCCATATTATTATCAAAATCGGGATTCATACCGGATATATCTCCAGCAATTCCTGTTGTAATTCCATCAGTATCAGCACTGCCCATCTTACCAATAGCAAGTATTGGAGAACCGAAGAATGTATCTGGGCGTTCCATTGTGAAATACGGGGTATCATGGTACATGTCTACGAGATGAGCTTGATAGTCTTCCTCAGCGGGATAAGTACTAGCAACTCCTGTGCCTCTAAAGATCACCTGTGTATCAGTAAGTTCAATTTCCATCGGGGTATGATTGGCTCCCCATCCTCTTGGCCCTGCATTATAAGCGGTTTCAACTCCACCAATTTTATGATGAACGAGATAACCATTGTAATCCGAACCCGCACTCTTGTCTATTGACTGGGATACTTTAATCCAGTTATCATTGTCAAACCAGATACCTATTCCCATACCTATTTCAGGACAATCATAAGTATGTGTCCACTGGGCAACTATCGCACTTAATTTTAAATTC
>CAZITB010000074.1:11397-14460 GCA_964542055.1 uncultured Candidatus Kuenenia sp. | reverse complement strand
TGTTCAGCTTAAAAACCCAAAGCTGTATCAAAAAAGTCAAAATACATCATCAATCCGATAAAATAAAGTCATCAAATTCAAGTTTCATTAATTTTTCTCCAGCCGAAACGTTTGTACCCGACCGGAAAACCTCTAAAGTTGTCGGCACCAGGTGTTCAAAAGCCTCAAAATCCCTAAAATCATACCCTCTAACAATATAATTATCTGACCCTATCAAATCGACCAGATTGTTATCAACATTAACATAATAAATTAAACTTGAATCCAGTCCTTGAGCTTGTCTGAACCATTGACCGTAAACATTGACCGGTTCTGTGGACAATATACTATAATTACCGTTAGCCGCAAGCATTTCCCCGATCAAATTCACAATTTCACTGTTAAATACTTTTAAAGGTGAGTCAGCAACAGTAGTTCCGCCTTTAACTGCTTTCAAATTGTTATCCGAAACAAGCCTTAAAACCGTCTCCTGGTCATATAGCCTGGTCGTGATCAACATACTTCCGTCACAAAGGCATAATCTATATACTTGGTTTGTAAAAAAACTGGCACCATTGTCCTGATAAACTGTCAAAATACTACCACATTCAACGCTGCTCTTATCATATTTCGCGCAATCAGGACATTCGCCCGTAGGCTTTTGACTCAGGTTACTTTCGCCGGTCTCAATTCTCGAACACCCGCTAAAATTAAAAAACCCAATCAAAATTGAAATTAATATTAAAAGTTCTCTCATTTCTCCGCCTCAAAAGAAAAAAACTGTCCCCGACCTTTATAGCCGGGGACAATTTAAAATTACTACAACTTACTTCTCGCCACAATTGCACTGAATTTTCGCGATTTCCTGCATCATTGCATACTTGGCCTTGATTTCCGCTTCAGCTTCTTTTGCCAGCTTATCTGCAACTTCCGGATTCTGGCTCTTCAAAGCTCTGAATCGGTTTTCTGCAAACGCATATTCGGTGTAAGGAATTGAAGGTTCTTTAGAATCCATCTGCAGCGGATTCTTGCACTGGGCTTTGAGCCGTGGATCGAACCTGTAAAGAGGCCATGCTCCGCAATCAACCGCTCTCTTTTGATTATTCAACGCTGTGGTCATATTGATACCATGAGCGATACAGTGTGCATAAGCAATAATCAGCGACGGTCCGTTATAAGAACCTGCCTCAGCAAACGCCTTAACCGCCTGGTTCGGGTTTGCACCCATAGCAATCTTAGCGACATAGATATCGCCATAAGTCATGCTAATCATTCCAAGGTCCTTTTTACTTATCGGTTTACCACCTGCGGCAAACTTCGCTATTGCACCCTTAGGAGTAGCCTTGGACATCTGACCGCCGGTATTCGAGTAAACCTCGGTATCAAGCACCAGAACATTGACGTTCTTACCGCTTGCAAGAACATGGTCAAGACCGCCGTAACCGATGTCGTATGCCCATCCGTCACCACCAACAATCCAGACGCTCTTGTCAACCAGGTAATCAGCAACTGTAATAAGCTGATCGCAGATTGCGCAGCTGCCTTTCTTCAGGCTAGACTTGAGCTGTTCAACTTTTCCGCGAAGCACTTCGAGTTCATCCTGGCTCTTATCTGGTTTCTTGGAACTTGCAAGAATCTCATCTGCCAGGCCTTTTTCAACACATTTGCTCTCGCCGGCCTTTTCAAGCAGCTCAAGGGCAAACTCTTTAAACTTATCGGTCGCAAGCCGCATTCCCATACCAAACTCAGCATTGTCTTCAAACAGGCTGTTTGACCATGTTGGTCCGCGGCCGTCCTCTTTTCTCTGACAGTATGGGGTTGTCGGCAGGTTACCGCCATAAATCGACGAACAACCGGTCGCGTTGGCGATCATTGCTCGGTCACCGTAGAACTGTGTAAGCAGTTTCACATAAGCGGTTTCACCGCAGCCCGCACAAGCACCTGAGTACTCAAAAAGAGGCTCGATGAACTGGCTTCCCTTGATCGACTCGCGTTTATATTTCGCAGGATCGGTATTAGGAATGTTCAGGAAGTGCTCATAATTTTCCCTTTCGGTCAACCTGAGTTTTTCCTGATCCGCCATATTAATCGCTTTTCTGCCGGTAGGCTCTTTATTCTCATCGCGTTCTTTGGCAGGGCAGTTATCAACACAAGCACCACAACCGGTACAATCCTCAGGAGCGACCTGAACCGTAAACTTCAAGCCCGCAAGGTCTTTACCCTTGGCATCTGCCCATTTGAATGTTGCAGGTGTATCCTTGGTGTACTTTTCATCATAGGCCTTTATCCTGATAGTTGCGTGTGGGCAAACCAGCGAACACTGACCGCACTGAATACATAATTTCGGATCCCATTCTGGAATCTCAACTGCGATATTACGTTTCTCGTACTTGGTTGTTCCAGTTGGGAACTTACCGTCACAAGGCATCTTGCCCACAGGAACCGTATCGCCTTCACCTTTCATAATGGTGGCGGTTACTTCCCTGACAAATTCCGGAGCATTCGCCGAAACGGTTTCCGGTTTGTGGAAACAGCTTGTTGGCTTTTGAGGAACTTCAACTTCTTCGACATGGTTCAATCCAGCTTCGATTGCAGCAAAGTTCATGTTAACAACTTTTTCACCTTTACTGCCGTAGCTCTTCTTAATTGCACCCTTGATCGACTCAATCGCCTGATCAACAGGAATAATATTGGTAATCTTAAAGAACGCTGTCTGCATGATAACATTAATTCGTGCACCGAGACCGATCTCCTGTGCATACTTAATTGCGTTAATGCAATAGAACTTAAGTTTCTTATCGATTATCTGCTGTTGAACCTCAATCGGCATTGTATCCCATACTTCATGCCTACTGTGAGTTGTCGTCAGCAAAAATATTCCGCCTTCTTTAGCATTTTTGAGCATATCATATTTCTCAAGGAAACTTGGATTATGACATGCAATAAAATCTGCCTCAGTAATAAGGTAAGGTTTACGGATAATGCTGGGACCAAAACGCAGGTGAGATGTGGTAACTGCACCAGCCTTTTTAGAGTCATAAACAAAGTAACCCTGGGCGTAATTATCAGTTTCCTCACCAATGA
>CAZITB010000074.1:0-11387 GCA_964542055.1 uncultured Candidatus Kuenenia sp. | reverse complement strand
CGAAATATCCCTGCGCGTAGTTGTCGGTGGCTTTTCCGATGATCTTGATTGAGTTTTTATTGGCACCGACTGTACCGTCAGAACCTAAACCATAGAACATAGCGGTATAAACATCTGTGTCGATTGCGAAAGATTCATCAACTTTCAAACTTGTATCGGTTACATCATCTTCGATACCGACTGTGAAACCGTTTTTCGGCTCTGCAGCATCGAGATTATCAAATACTGCCTTGACCATTGCAGGTGTGAATTCTTTTGAACCCAGTCCGTAACGACCGCCAACAACTGTCGGATAATTATCGAACCCGAACATTTTCTTATGCATGCCCTCACCGATCGCTGTACGAATATCCAGATACATTGGCTCGCCAAGTGCGCCTGGCTCTTTGGTCCTGTCCAGAACCGCGATCTTCTTAACTGTCTTGGGCAATGCCGCAACAAAGTGATCCAGGCTAAATGGCCTGAAAAGACGAACTTTCATAACGCCGACCTTCTCACCTTTGCTGGCCATATAATCAACTGTCTCATGAGCTGTGTCACTGCCGCTGCCCATCATAATGATGACCTTCTCAGCATCTTTGGCACCAACATAATCAAACAGCTTGTAAGATCGACCGGTTATCTTTTCAAACCTTTTCATTGCTTCTTCAACAATAGCAGGGGTATTCAGATAAAACTTATTAACGCTCTCGCGTCCCTGGAAGTAAACATCGGGATTCTGAGCTGTACCGCTCATTTCAGGGTGGTCAGGCGATAAAGCCCTTGCCTTATGAGCCGCTACAAGATCATTGTCGATCATAGCTCGCATATCATCATAGGTCAGTTCCTCAACTTTCTGCACTTCGTGGCTGGTCCTGAAACCGTCAAAAAAGTGCAAAAATGGAACCCTCGAAGCAAGCGAAGCCTGCTGAGCGATAAGTGCGAAATCCATCACTTCCTGAACATTATTCGAAGCAAGCATCGCAAAACCGGTCTGACGGCAAGCCATAACATCAGAATGGTCGCCGAAGATCGAAAGTGCCTGGCATGCAAGAGATCTTGCTGAAACATGGAAAACCGTTGGAGTCAGCTCACCAGCGATCTTATACATATTAGGAACCATTAGCAGTAATCCCTGTGAAGCGGTGAAAGTAGTGGTCAATGCACCTGATGCAAGAGCACCGTGCACTGCACCAGCTGCACCGCCTTCAGACTGCATCTCTGTTACCGATGGGATGGTGCCCCATATATTAGGTTGCAGATTAGAAGTTTTTTCATCGCTTATTTCCCCCATCGGAGAACTTGGTGTAATAGGGTAAATAGCAATTACCTCATTTGTGGCATGGGCAACGTGGGCCGCTGCCGAGTTACCGTCAATTGTAACCATTTTTCGTGACATTCTAAATATCTCCATTAACAAGCATTAAATATAATTCCTTCCCGCTTTGTAAGCAGGAAAACACTCTAAGCCGGTCAAAGTATGTTTAGACCGCAACCGACTTCAAGGTTACTCTTATACACTTTTTAATAGTTCTAAGCAACCTAAAATACTGCTTATATTGTTAAAATGTTCACACGGTTCCTAAAAACTCCAAAAATAAACTCCCTCAATCTGCCAAATAATTCTCTGGAACATACTTATTTTTTCAGGTAAAATCCCCCCTGATGAAAATTACCTTTAAAAATGACAGGTTGGAATTCTTTGTATTCCTGCTAAATTGCTTAGTAGGCTTCATTGTCGCTGCCTCTTTCGTTATTATGCTAGGCTTCGAGCAAGTCCTGCTCGACCTTAAAGTAGTTTATATTATCCAGATTGTATCCTTTACATGGTTCGTTCTCGAAAAAATCATCCGCTTTTTAAATTCGGTAAGAAAAAAAGAATACCTCAAAACCATCTGGTTCGAATTACCACTGCTTATTTTCCTGATAATCGTCGTTTTAACTGCAAACCGGTACTCTATGTACTTCGAACCATACAAAACAAGAATCGTTGCCGTCTGGCTCTATCTCGTCTTTCAGGTAGTTGACAAACTCGCACGATCCATCGTCTCAATCGCGGCAACCGGAAAAAACCCCACTATAACACTTATTGCCAGCTTCGTCATAACATCCCTCATTGGCTCTGGCCTGCTAATGCTCCCAAAAACATACGAAACCCAAAGCATGAGCTATATTGACGCTCTTTTCACCGCAACAAGCGCAACTTGCGTTACCGGACTCATCGTAAAAGATACCGGCACAGATTTCTCACTGCCAGGCCAATTCATCATCTTAACCTTGATCCAGCTTGGCGGTCTCGGAATAATGGTCTTCGGCGCAGTTTTCGCTCTTCTTCTAAGACAAGCAATCTCCGTAAGCGAATCTGTAGCCCTGCAGGACGTCCTCAGCAGCGAAACCCTCGGCAAAATAGGAACAATGATCGGCTTTATCTTCACTTTCACCGTAATTGTGGAAACAATCGGCGCGATCCTTATGCATGGTATGTGGGACAATGCACAATCTAATATGCTCCCAATAGATAGACATCAGGTCTTCTCCAGCATATTCCACTCCATCAGCGCTTTTTGCAACGCAGGATTCTCCCTCAATACCAAAAGCCTCATCGAATACAGCTCCACATGGCAGGTTTTCGGAGTATTTTGCCCCTTGATCATCCTCGGCGGCCTTGGATTCGGAGTCCTTTACGACCTCGTACTGGTAACTTGGCAAAAAATCAAGTTCTATTACTTCAAAATCGTAAATCCATCCGAGGTCATGCGATCCTTGCCAAAAAGACTCACACTCCAATCCAAAATCGTCCTTACCGTCTCACTGATACTGATTATCACAGGCGCCACATCTCTGCTTTTATTTGAAAAAGTCAAAGGAAACGCCGATTTCACCATCGGAGAAGCCTTTTTCCAGTCAGTAACCGCAAGAACCGCAGGTTTCAACACCGTTGACATCGGAGCAATGACCTCACCCGGCAAACTGCTCCTGATTATACTCATGTTCATCGGCGGCTCTCCCGGCTCAACCGCTGGCGGTATCAAAACCGTAACACTCTGCGTCGTACTCATGGCAGCATGGGCAACCATACGCAAGCGAAATGAAGTTGAAATCTTTAAAAGATCCATCCGCTATGTTATCATCGGCAGAGCAATCACAGTCGTTATTGTTTTCGTCCTGATACTGCTTTCCGTCACGATGCTGCTTACGATTACAGAACGCAATAACGATTTCACAATGGAACAGATACTCTTCGAATCCGCCTCTGCCCTGGGCACGGTAGGACTCTCAACCGGAATAACCCCAGAATTGTCAACACTGGGAAAACTCATTATCATAATTACGATGCTCATCGGCAGGCTGGGACCACTGACCCTGCTCGCTGGGCTTACATTCAACATAAAACCGTACAGGTACAGCTATCCTGACGAAACTCTAATTGTAGGTTAAACTGGAGCGAAATATGAAAAAATTCGCAGTCATAGGATTAGGACGTTTTGGAACCAAACTGGCAATAGCACTCAACATGAGCGGCGCAGAAGTTATCGCCATAGACAAAGACCGCGTGCTTATTGACAACATGCGAGACCATGTAACACTCGCCGTCCGCCTCGATTCCACCGACGAAGACGCCCTGAAAGCACAGGGTATCGATAAAGTTGACGTCGCCATCGTAGGAATAGGCCAGACCCACGGCGGCTTCGAAGCTGCAATCCTGACAGTCGTAAACCTCAAAAACATGGGAATTTCCACAATATACGCCCGTGCAGAAACCCTCGTAGCAGGCCAGATTTTCAACGCCGTCGGTGCTACCGACGTTATATATCCCGAAATCGAATCAGCTCAAAGGTGGGCATATAAACTAATAGCCCCCAAGATCAGCGAAAAAATCGACTTCTCGCCCGGCTATAGCCTCGCGAAAATCCACGCCCCAGCCAACTTCGACGGCAAAACCATCAAAGAACTCCAGTTCAGACAGAATTTCAAGGTCAACCTCGTTCTTATCACCCGTGGCGAAAGGGGCCGAAAGCTCAAAGAAGAAAAATCAAATATCGTCAATATCCCTCTGCCTGAAACCATCATTTACGAAGGAGACACCCTCATGGCAGTCGGCAGCGATGCCGATCTCGCGAAAGTAGGGCAGGAATAATCGCCCTGACAAATATCTAACAAAAAAAGCTACCCGCAAAATTTAAGAACCGCTATAATTAAGTATTGAGGTTAAATTTAGAGGTTCTTTTAATGAGATACTTAAACATAATTTCGTTATTACTACTGATAATCATTTCAGGCTGCACAACATATCCCCGCATTGAACAACTCCAGCTGGGAATGACAACCCAGGAACTTGCCGCCGTCGCACAGGATTGCACCCTATCAGGCCAGTCGTGGGACACATCCGAATACCGCTGCCGCCTAAGCGTCCCCCAGGGCATCGACGCCGAAGATAGAACAGTGAATCCATACATTCTCAAATTCAAAAACGGCCGCCTCCAGGAAATCCAGCTAGACCAGAACGCCCTCGACCGCGAAGCAGTCAGGTACCGAACAAACATCGGTTTCGGCTATGGCCACGGATACTACCCCCACAACCGCTGGCCGCACTACTACTGATATCTGGTTACAACGGCGAACCGCAAGCGACCCCAAAAACCCGAATTTGGAATTCAAAAAGCTCAATCGTGGCAGCGATAAGATAAAAAACGCAACTAAAACTATTGCCAAGGCCCGCCCAAAGACACGGCTTTATCTGCGTACTGCGGTTTTCTCTATCAAAAAGCCTTCGCAATCTTTGAAACCAACTTTTCTACCATCAACAATCACATTCATTATAATCTTGGAAGATTCCGGCACGCTGACTTGATAATAGAAAAATGTTTCTTCAATTTTATCAATTTCACCAGTTATCCAAAGCTCATCAACATAAGACTGGGTTACAACTCCATTCACAATATTCAAATTTTCACCAACACTGCAGTAATCAAGCTGATATACATAGTTTCCATCTTTCCTGCCGCCCGAAACCACACCCACCGGGTAATGCTCATTACCTTGTACATCGAGCAGAACCGGAAAATTGGAAGAATCTATTGTTGCTGTGGGATTGTTTATTTTACAACTTACAGCCACATTTGCATAACCTTTCATAGTTGCTAAAATGGCCGACAAACTGGTAGAATTCGGTCTTCTTGGTGGATTTGAACTTACAGATTCAGAATCGAGAGTTAATTTTGCCTTCCCGCAAATAAATTCATTGCTACTTATCGTCAGTTCAGAATTTCTGGCTTCTGCCGTTTCCCCAAGCTTTTCGGCATTGAGATTGACCCTTAATCCCAGCGAAAAACTGTTTTCACTCGAAATTTCAGTCGGTTCAATTACTCTCGATCCTACCTGGGCAATTTCCGCTAATTCAGATTTACAATTTGCTACTTGTATAAAAGTTACCGAATCAGGTATTTCATCTTCTTTTGCCTTTTGGCCTAGCCCGACAATAGCATTGTTTTTAAAAGCCAGTGCGACCGGAACTTGATTATTGGGCATTTCAAACACAAGGTCAACTAAAAATGAATTACCGAAACCTTCATGGTTTGAAAAACTGCTCCTGGCCACTTCGATTATTTCAGCCAGATTATCTTTTACTTCAACCTGGTTTTTAGTTTTTACATATCCCAACGGATAAACCGCTTTCGTATCTGCACCGTCAAATACTGCCTCAGAAGATGAATCTGCAGTTATAAGCCTGAATTGACCAAGCGAAAATTTCAAAATATCATCCTCACCCATTGCTCCGCCGTCTTCAACCAGCCCGGATTTTACCGCCGCCCTTACTATCACTATATCTTCACCCAGTCTCTCACCTGTAGATGAATCTATATAACTCTGCTGAGCAGTCCAGTAAGCCCCGTTCTTTTTAACAGCCAGCGCCTTTTCGGATGCAACACTAAGCACACCCTCATCCTTATGAAGATTATTCAAATGAATCTGGTTCAGGAAATTCGGATGCATCGAAGAAAAACTATTGTCTGTCTTCATTGACCCGCCGCTGATTGAGCTAAATAAAGAAGTAACAAAAGAATCTACCGGAATCAAAACCCCCGATGGCGAATCTAAGTCAAAACTTTCCGTATCGAATCTCGAATGCGTCCATTTTGAAGGTATCGGCGACATTGAAACCGCAAGCAGCAAAATGCCTGTTGCTATAGTTGCGTACACCGCGCCTATGCCGCAGCAAATGATCTTGTCGGGAATATTTGAAAAATGTATCGCAGTACCTGTAACAAATCCGCCGATCACTCGCAAAATCACAAACGAAATGCCAAAGATTGCCAACAACGAAATCGAGGATGCCCACTTAATAAGGATACCTTTTGTGAGCATTACGTTGACCAATACTTCGTAATATCCCAAAGCCAGGGCCATCGCCGCCAGAACACAGATTAGCGTAACAAAAGTATTAAGTACTGTTCCGTTTAAATAAAGCCGTAAAACGACTCCAACTATTATAATCAAAATAACAAGACTGGCTATCATATTGTCTCCATTTATTTATTGTCAGTTGTTCTCTTTTCACCTGATTTCGGCGAAAATTCTCTGATAATTTCATTTATTGACGTAACACCCTCTGCTACTTTTCTTATTGCCTGCTCCTGCAGATAAAGCATCTTTGCCTTTCTCAAAAGTGTAGATATCTCCTGCAGAGATTTGGCTTCTTTGATCTGCTCACGTAACTCAGGGCTCAAAAAGGCAGTTTCATATATTCCAACCCTGTCCACAAACCCTGTTCCCTGGCAGTTCTCACAAACGATCGGTTTACCATGTTTATCGTACTCAATTTCACCCTTACGGTATAGCGTTTTAATCTTATCAGCCGGCAGATTGAACTTTTTGAATACTTCGCGATTGGGCTGATAAGCCTCTCTGCATTCCTTGCAAAGCCTTCGAACAAGCCTCTGGCATGAGATACCGTAAAGAAGATCGATCGCAAGATTACGATCCGGAACCAATTTCATCCATTTCGCCAGGGCCTGAATAACCGATGGAGCCGTAAACGACACGTAGGTAACTTTTTTATCTTTTGCCAGGGTCTCCGTGAGAACCTTGGCGGTTTCCTGATCTTCGCAATCGGCCACACCTACGATATCAGGACCGGTCCTGAACATCGATTGTATCCTTCTTGCGTAAGTTGTGGTACCGGTATCCGAAAGCTTATAATAAATCTGGGTTACATTCTGGATCGGTTTTCCTTGTTCTTTTTCGATGGTGTTTATGTTGTTCATAAAAGGGTCATGATTCTTTATGCATGCGTAAAATGTAGTTGAAACCCCTGATCCGGGCGGACCTGAAATAATGAAAATTCCGCCATCAGTTTCTTTGAATTTATTTATCTCTTCAATTTGTTTGCTGGTAAATCCAAGGTCATTTAATTTGATCAAACCCTTTTCTTCAACTCGCCTGATGAGAATTTTTTCTCCCGCGGTCGAACCTGCGGTATTTACGATAAACTCATAACTGTCATTGTCTTTTTTAACTTTAAATTTACCGGTTTGCGGCTTTCTTCTTTCATTTATATCGAGATCGGCAAGCAGCTTCAAAAAACGGATAAAATAATCCATCTCCTCAGCCGACTGAGGTTCCTGCTTAATCTGCAAACCATCTATTTTATAAAATACATTGTATTCTTCTCGCCCCGGTATAAACGAAATATCAGAAGCCCTTTTCCATATTGCGTCATCAATGATATCTTCAAGTACTTTAAAACCGTAAAAATCAGGACTCTTAGCCTGGGGCACATCAACAGGATTGCCGTTGGCAGTAACAAAACCAAGACCTTTAACTGCCTTTTGGGCTTTTTTCTGTTCATTTGAGATCAGCCCCTTGATATGACTGATCGTTAAAACCCTTTCAAAATCCGCTACCAGCGAATTTCTGTGCATAACATACGTTATAAACACCGCCAAAACAGATATGATAAACAGCAGAATCCCGATAAGGTAAAAGGGTATCAAAAACCACAAAATTGCAGCAGCTGCCGGTAGTCCGAAGTTAAGGCCTGTCCAGAATTCTTTTTTCGTTCTTACTTCCTGCGTATCGATATAAACCCAACTTACAAGCGGCAGCCAGGCGAATATCAAAACAACAAACCCAGCCAGCTTGATTGGGCTTATATATCCGCCGTAACTTACTTGTGCTAAAATCATTTCAGTCATCTATAGCTCCAAAAGATTACATTTAAATATTACAGAATACCGCTGGTAGCTGAGCGGATTCCTTTAAGTGCCATTTTCAATTCTTCCACGTTTGGAGAATATTCAAGGGCAACTTTAATATCGATCCATTCTTTATCGACTAGGTCACAAAGACTTTTAACAAAGTCCTGCATACCTTCATTTTCATTTGCTCGGATAACGCTTGGCAGTTCCGTATCGCGTTCTTCCTGGATCAATTTTTTCACGATTGAATTTGATGTAAGTATTTCAACCGCAGGCATTCTTCCCGCATCAGGTTTGATACTCGGAAGTATTTGTTGGCTGATAATAGCCTTCATCGCCATCGCAAAAGTCTGTCTCGCCAAGCCTCTCTCTTCTTCCGAAAACATATTAAGAAGCCTCTGCACAGTCTGGGGGGCATTGGGTGCGTGCAATGTTCCAAAAACAAGGTGTCCCGTTTCTGCTGCGGTCATTGCCGCTTTGATCGTTGTCATATCACGCATTTCACCAACCAGCACCACATCCGGGTCCTGACGCAGCAGCGACCTCAACGCATCGGGAAAGTCAACAACATCGATACCAATTTCCCGCTGAGAAATTATTGATTTTTGGTCCCTGTGCAGATATTCGATTGGGTCTTCGATCGTAACAATATGACAAGCTCGCGTGCGGTTTATAAAATCGATCATCGATGCAATCGTAGTCGATTTACCACTACCAGTCGGACCTGTAACGAGAATAAGCCCTTCGTGGGTTTCTTTTGCAATTCTTTCAATAATAGGTGGAAGGTGAAGTTTTTCGAATGGGGGAATAGAAGATGTAATTCTCCTTGCAACCAGCGAAATAAAGCCCCGTTGCCTAAAGACATTGACCCTGAAACGGTCTGAGCCGTCAATTTCATGTGCAAAGTCGAGAGCACCGTTTTCAACGAAAAATTGTTTTTGTGATTTTGTCATAATTTCAAAGACAAGTTCTTCCATTCTCTTTTCTGTTAAAACATCCGCTGTAGTGGTTTTCAGCGTGGAATGTATTCGCATTCGCGGTACCTGGCCGACTTTAAGGTGAAGGTCGCTGGCATTTGATTTGATCACAGCTTTGAAAAACTTGTTCAGTTCAGGTTCTTTTTCAAAATGTACGTGAGTATCTATTGGCTGACCGGCAGTCATACTTAACTCCTAATTTATACTAAATCCTTTTCAGATAAAGACTTGAACGGTTCAATAGGGAAGCTCGCAAGTCCTTTAAACTTGCAATTTTACGTATTTTAGTGAGCTATGTCAAGCCAGATAATTTTTAGAATTACTGTTAAATTTGTGCTTTTGTTCTTTGTGTCCACAATTTATCTGTTATTTGTGTAGTCATAAAAAAAGTGCCGAACCGATAATTCGATTCGACACTCATATATAAAGGGTCTATATAGACTAAATTGACTAACGTTGTTTCATTAAAGTATATTTTTTAGGTGTTGCAACGCTCTTAAATGCAGGACGGTAAATTCTGCCCCCGCTTACCCTTTCTTCCAGGATATGTGCCGACCAGCCGGCAATTCGCGATACGGCAAAAATCGGAGTAAACAAGTCTGAAGGTATGCCGAGCATGTCATTTACAAATCCCGAATAGAAATCCACGTTGGCTGCAACGACCTTATCTGATTTCTTGATCTCCGCAAAAACTAGAGGAGCCAATCTTTCTACCATTGAATAAATCTGGAATTCATCTTCACGTTGTTTTTCTTTAGCGAGCTGTTCCGCCTTTTTCTTCAAAAGTACCGCACGAGGGTCAGAAAGGGTGTAAACGGCGTGTCCTACACCATAAATAAGACCGGTATTGTCGAATGCTTTTCGGTTTATGATTTTGGCAAGGTAACTTTCGACTTCTTTTTCGCTGTCCCAGTTTTTGACATTAGACATGATATTTTGCAGCATGTTTTTAACTTTGATATTCGCTCCGCCGTGACGTGCGCCTTTGAGAGATCCCAAAGCAGCAGCTACTGCGGAGTAAATGTCTGTATCTGCAGAAGATACAACGTGTGTCGTAAATGTAGAGTTGTTACCGCCGCCGTGTTCGGCATGTAAGATCAGGTTTAAATCCAGCAGCTCAGCCTCGGTTTTGGTGAACTGTTTGTCGGCCCTGGTCATCATTAGCAGGTTTTCAGCGGTTGATCTGCCAGGTTCGGGCTTGTGGATAAAGAGGCTTTCATCACCGAAATAGTGGTTTTTGGCTTGGTAGCTGTATGCAGCCAGCGTTGGGAACCTGGATATCAGTGTGATCGCTTGACGAAGGATATTTTTCAGCGAGCGGTCTTCGGCGTTCTTGTCGAAAGAATAAAGAGCGAGAACAGATCGAGCCAGTGCGTTCATGATGTCCTGGCTGGGGTTTTTAAGGATCATGTTTTCTGTAAATCCATCAGGCAAAATGCGGGTTTCGTCGATGAAATCTCTGAATTTGGCTAGCTGACCGGTGGTTGGCAATGATCCGAAAAGAAGCAGATAACATGTTTCTTCGAACCCATGGCGTTTTTCTTTCTGACAGCCGGTAACAAGGTCCTCGATATTGTAACCGCGGTAACGAAGACGGCCCTCAGCGGGTACCTTTACCTGTTCATCGACGATGAAACCGTGCACATCACCGATCTCTGTCAGTCCGACCAGCACACCCGCACCGGAAGGGGTTCTAAGCCCTCTCATTACAGTGTAATGTTTGTATGCTTCAGGGTCTATTTTGTTATTTTTTTTCGCTATTTCAGCAAGTTCAGACAAGAAAGGGTCTGTTTTGGCGATAAGCGGCTTTTCCGGCATCGCCAGTTCTGTTGGACTTCTAAAAGGCACTGGTGTACTTGTTGTTTTTTTCTTTGCCATTTTTCCGCATCCTTCCATATAGTATTTTAAAATTGGAATGTCTTCGACCTTTCGCTGTGTTGAATAATAAACAGCGTCAGCAGCCCAAAAAACAGGTAAGCGCTACTATTTACCTGTTTAAAGGCAGTCGGGGCAACTGTTCTTTGTTTGAACCGTTGCCACTTAACAATAGAACAAGCGACCAGCGGGAGCGGCAAATGCCTGCAAACGCTGAACATACTTACCTATCTAAAGGTAGTCGGGGCAACTGTCCTTCGTTTGAACCGTTGTCACTTAACAATAGAACAAGCGACCAGCGGAAGCGGCAAATGCCTGCAAACGCTGAACATACTTACCTATCTAAAGGTAGTCGGGG
>CAZITB010000073.1:0-14478 GCA_964542055.1 uncultured Candidatus Kuenenia sp. | reverse complement strand
CATTACTTTTCTGCTCATGATTTCCAATGTTTGCTGTTTTGCATTGAAACCGCAGCAGGTATTGGTCGTTTATAACAAGTCCAACACCGAATCTAAACGCATCGCACAGTACTATATTGAAAAACGTAAGCTGCCCAAAGAAAACCTGCTTGCAATTGATTTGAGCAAAACCCTTGCCGATTCTGTTACCCGCAAAGCTTACGATGAAAAAATTGCCGAACCGATCCGAAATAGACTTCAGCAATTCAATCCCAAAGAAAACTTACGCTGCATCCTTCTAACATACGGCATTCCTTATAAGATCATAGATGACGACCAACAAAAACAGACCGGTGCATCAGTCGATTCCGAGCTTTCGCTGGTAATGTTTACAACTTACAATTTGGATCGCTGGCAGCCGAACCTGTTTATAACAAACGGTTTAGATAATGAAGTGCTTACAAAGATGGTCAGCAGGCTCGATGGCCCCGATCCTGGTAAAATTATCCAGATGATAGACAAATCTATTCGAACCGAGAAGAAAGGCTTGACCGGTATTGCTTATTTCGATTCCCGCGGATTAGAAGCTGACCCTAATTATGGCAGCTATGGCTATTATGACCGGGCCATAAGAGATGCCGCAAAAATAACAAAGAAACAGGGCTTCAAAATAGTACAGGAAAATACAAATGAACTTTTCGCTCCAGGTCGGTGTCCACAGGTTGCATTATATTGCGGGTGGTACAGCCTGAAAAAATACATTAGCGCTTTCACATTCGAAGACGGCGCCATCGGCTACCACATCGCAAGTTTCGAAGCTGTCGATATTCGCGACCCGAACAGTTCACAGTGGTGCCCTGCAATGCTCCAGGCAGGCATAACCGCAACACTTGGCTCGGTTTCCGAGCCATACCTGCACGCTTTTCCTGAACCAGACAAATTTTTTTCAAAGCTTTTTCAAGGCCGTTCGCTGGTTGAAGCGTTCTACCTGACCAAGCCCCACAATTCATGGCAGATGATCCTGATCGGAGATCCGCTTTACATACCTTTCAGGAAAGATTAATAACTATTTGAATTTGAAATATTCATCTTTTGTGATAGAATGTTATCTGATCTGGTTAAATGAGGATTGAAAGTGAGAAAGACAGTAACATTTATAGGCTACCTTATTTTAAGTTTGACGCTGTTTCTTTTGCTGATGTTAGCTTTAAATTTGGTAACCGCCAATACTACAGCAATATCCTTCCAGTTTCCTCAGAATGCAAATGAAATAAAATTCAGCTTTGTTAAATTATTTTTATCAGCTTTAAAGGTAGCAATAATTATGCTCAGCGGTTTTGCAGCAGGGTGGTTGGCATCCGCAGTTTTCTGCTTTATAATTTCACTTTTCAACAGTAATAAAATGATAAGATTTTTAGAAAAGGCATTTTTTCTGCTATGGGCGGTTCCGGTGACCCTGATAGCAGTTGCAGCCATCTATCTAAAAAATCAGATTTTTCCAGGAAGTTTTCTCTATGAGTCCGCTCTCACTGCGGTATTTGCATTTTTCATTCTAGCCAAATTAATGCTCGAAAACATACGCCGGGAAAAACAGAAAAAATATTACGTCACTAACAAGCTCTATAACAAAAACACACTATTTTTATCGATCAAGTTTTATAATCCTTTTTACCTGTTGCCGGTATTTGAAAACATTAAATGGCTCATACCTTCATTATTAGGTATTGCGATCATTTCAACCGAAGTAATTTCTCTGACAGGAACAAAATTTCACTCTTTAAGCCGGTTGATCATACACTCTGAAAATATCTTTTTCGTGTTTTACTTGTTACTTTTAATTCTAATTTATGTTTTACTGCATTTATGTTTGTCTGTTATACCTTCAAAAATAAGCAAATAGAACAGGTCCAATTTGAGTAAAAAAAATCTTAAAAGTAAATATAACAAAAAACTCTTAACCCAAAAATATATACAAAGCAGAATAAAAAAACTGGGTTTTGCTTTTTTCTTTTTGCTTATTTTTTATATATTTTTCATTTTTGGTAACTTCATTTCGCCCTATGGGCACCAAGCCTTAGGTAACCAATACATCAACCAACCGCCCGATAGTTTTAAATTTTCAAATTTGACCTTTTTACAGAAAGGCCCCGAATACAAACTATTAAACATTTGGAAATCGAATCTTCATTTGATTGGCTTTTCAGAAAAAACATTCATTTTAGGCACAGACCATAAGGGTAGAGACTTATTTGGCTTAATATTTTATAGCGGTTTCATAACCTTGAATTTAGCCTTGATAGCTGCTTTTACAGCTGCAATTTTAGCTTGGATTTTAATATCTTTTGTAAATATATTTTCCGGACTTGGCAGTTACTATAAAAAACTGGAAAGCCTTGCCAGGCCTGTTCCAGACATCTTATTTTTATTTACCCTTGTTCTCATATTTAATATGCTTTTTCCTGTGCTTAACTATTGGGTTTTAACAGTTTTATTCGCGATTTTTGGCTGTTTCAAAATTACCAGCAAAGTCAATTCTCAAATAAAAACAATAAGCGAAAAAGAGTCCGTGAAGTTTGCGAAATTTAACGGTGCCGGCAGCAGCTATATATTCAAAAATCATATCGTTCTTCAAATAAAAAGAAAATTTCTTTCTGAAACATTCAGCTTTGTCGCATTAGCAGTTTCCTTTGAAATCCTTTTATCCTTTTTATTTACTGACCACTTGCAAGGCTCCTATGTAAGCTGGGGAACTGTTCTAAAACAATCCTTTGCACAAGATTTATTCAGACCCTGGCAGGCAATTAATATCTCTGTAATAGCACTTTTAACCATTTGGCTTTTGAACCTGATTTCAAAAAAAGTTATGATAAGAAAATAAATGAAAAAAATATTAGAAGCAAAAAACTTAATTATTTTCAATGCTCAAGGCCATCTGGTGGTAGATAATATCAGCTTTGCTCTATATGATGATGAAATTTTCTGCTTATCCGGCCCTTTTGATAGCGGCGTATCGGATGTAATAAATGCTATCGTTTTCTCAAAAGAACTAGGCTATCAGATAGTTTCAGGTGATATTGTTTTTAACGACAAAAGTTCATCGCTACTGCTCTACGAAAACGGCAAACTTATAAGAAAATCTTTCAAAGTTTTTAAGGAACAAACAACTTACTTTTCTGACCCTCGTCAAATTTTCAATCCTTATTACAGCGTGGGCAGCCAAATTGCACAAGCGATAAGAGCTAAGATGAAAGTCTCTTTTTCAGAAGCCAAAGTTGCCGCCATACATTCGATGCAGAAATGCCAAATTAACCAGGCAGCCGAGCTATATGCATTCAAAACGGATCAGATAAAGGATGCCCTTCTCTTTAAATCGATGCTGGCTTTGGCGATTGGCAAACAAGCCAAAATAATTTTTGCGGATTTTTCCTTAATATGTGCAGATATCACTGTTAAAGCACAGTTTCTCGATCTGCTCTGCCAGCTGAAACAAAATCACGGTTTATCGATTTTGATGGCCGAAAGTCTTGATACTTCACTGCAAGTTGCCGACCGGCTTGCGTTCATCGATTCGGGAAGAATAATCAAACTGCTGGATAAACAGGATTTTCAGAAAGTTTATTTTGATCAAAGTAATCTCGTTGAACTCTTTTCGGAAAGTAACATCTGATGAATATCGTCAAACCAGTATTAACGATGAAATCGGTTAGTTGTCATAAGGCCGGCAAAAATTCACCATTAATTATAGATGAATTTGAAATGGTTTTAAAGGCCAGATCCGCAACAGCGATTTTAGGAGAATATCAAAGCGGCAGAAATGCTCTTTTAGATATTATAACTGGAAGAAGGAAAATAAATTCAGGCATAATTGAAATAGAAGACATCGATCGAAGCCAAACAGACAAAATAAATAGCTACGTACAATATTTACCGGAAGATATTGAAAATTCCTTCAGACCTGACATTCGCCTCATTGAAGGGGTTCTCGAAGGATTAATGATCCAAAAGCAGTATGAAAAAGTGCAGTCAATCAAACGTTGTAAGCAGCTTCTTGGCAAGCTTGGGTTTGAACAGGAACAATTTAAGCATAAATTTCATAATCTAAACCTTCGCCAGAAAACACTTGCGGTTTTTGCACGAGCTTTGATGATCAAACCCAAACTAATCATCTTCGGGGACATTTTCAAAAACCTTTTCTTTACAGATAAAAATTTACTGATAAAACAGATTGCAATCATGCAGGCCCAATTCGATTTAAGCTATCTGATCCTCAGCAACGACATGTATGCAATTAGATATCTCTGCGACCGCGTAATTGTACTTTCTGCAGGCAGAATAATGGAATCGGGTAAAATCGACCAGATTTTCACAGAACCCAGGCATCCTTATACGGAGGTAATATTATGGTCCAATTGTATTAAAAATTCTTCAAAACCGCTCGTTTGCAATGGAGAAATTATAGGATACCAGGATTACGAAACCGGATGTCCTTTCTTTAATAGGTGCAGGTATGCGATTCCCAAATGCCTCAAATCACTTCCACCGCTTGAAAAGCTTGAAAACGGCCATCTTCTCAGATGTCTCAGGGGCAATGACCTGAAATTGATACCTATAATAGATTGATAAAAAGGTATAAAAGTATTACAGATGTTTTATTGACAAATTTTGCTTACAATGATAACATTTATAATTATCGGCTTTTTTGCTAAGTAACTGACTTTTAAGGAGTTTAAAATGAAGAACAAGGTTTTGGCTTTATTACTGGTTTCACTAATGGGGCTGTTGATTTCAGGTTGCGATTTCAATTCTTGCCCGGAAGACATTATGGCTTTTGCTAAACCCCACCAGGTAGAAGTAAATATGGATAATTATGTGCTTCAACCACCCGATGAGGTGCAGGTGATTTCATCAAAAATACCCGAAGTTCATGAAGTCATCCAAAGAATCCGCCCAGACGGCAAAATCAGTTTCGAAACTCTTGGAGAATTCTATGTCGCTGGTAAAACACCAATCGAAGTATCTGAAATGATTCGTCAAAGAGCCATGTCGTTTTATGCTTTGTCTGGCGATTTCCCAATAGATGTAAAAGTAACAACATTTGCGAGTAAATATTATTACGTCCTTGGTCAGGTAAACTTCCCCGGTCCTAAGCTCGTAACTGGTAGGGATTCAGTTCTCAATGCTTTGGCAGCCGCCCAGCCTACTGTTTTGGCTTGGCAGAAAAGAGTTCAGGTTATAAGGCCTTCTTATGATCCTAACAATATTGAACCAAAAATCTTTGAATTTGATTTGACTAAAGTTACAAAAGACGGAAATACCGGGAAAAATGTTCTGCTGCAAAAAGGAGATGTTGTGTACGTACCACCAACAGTACTGGCAGCGATTGCTATGAAGATCGAAGAATTCGTAAGGCCAATCGGACGTGCATTCTCAACTGTGAATGTCGTTCAGGGACCTCAATAATCAAAAATCCAATCGGCAAGCCTCGTAATCGGGGCTTGCTTTTTTCAGGGGGAAAAATGGTTAAAAATTTTGATTTAAGAAAGTTTATTCATTTAACAAGCACCATATGGCTTGTTTTGACCTTTTTTTACGTATTTATCAATGCACTAAGGTACTGGGGCCTGCGATGGTGGGTTATTTTTTCATTGTCTGGCTATTCCCTTCTGATTGTCCTTCTGCTTGTTAGTTTTTACCTTTTCGCGATATATAACGGTCTGGTCAGGTATAAAAAAAATGAAGAAGAACATCCGCTTACAACAACAAATTACTATATGTTCCTGTATGATCTGACACCTTTTATCGGTACATTAGCTGCTGCATTTGCGGTTACAAATGCTGATAATATATCGCAATCTGTTACTGTTTTGGCAATTGGAACTTTTGTTGTTACATTTATCTTTTGGATTATTATCGATCCCTCTTTAAATCTAATTGAAACATCTCTTCCTAAAAGCCGCATATATAGAAAACAGAGGCTGATTGCTGAGAAAGCACAAAAGTTGCTGCACAAACAAAAACAGAAAGTTCTCCTTTCAACACTTCAGGAAAATGAAAGGAAATTGAGACAAACCTGGGATATTCAACTTTCTCCTATGGCTCAACAGCTAAGCAAGGATATGGAAAACCTTTCGAGATTTAACCCCAACAAACTTATAGATTTCGGGTTGAAAGCGTGGCAGTACGGCGGTAAAGAATGTATGCTGCAGCTGAAAAATAAAACTCTCGAAATGCTGGGCAAATCACACCCCTTAGATCAATACGGCCAGTTAATTGAATTTCATTGGAATGGAATAGGGGAGTGGAATGGTAAATTCGAAAAGCACCCGTAAAAGTAAGTTAATAAGTTATTGATCAGGATAACTGACCAATAACTCAAAACTTAAAATAAGCTTAGATTTAAGTTACGATTTTCTTCTCTTACATAAAGCTATCAAACCAATCAAGGCTAACGAAACAGAACCTGGAAGCGGTACAACAACTTCATTGTTGCCGCCATCATCAATGACAGGTTCTTCAGGATTTTCATCGTCACCAACAATTGGAGGATTGTCATTATCAATAAAAGAATCTCCTACGCCGCCACCATCACTATCGCCAAGGCCGTAATTGTATCCACTGTCGAAATCCATCGGACCCACGAAAGCCTTTTCTATGCTGAAAAGATCTCCGTTGCCCATTTCATTATCAAAGGGACCACGAAAACCCGAATTATAACTTGGATCGATAATTGATGCGATAAGCTGCATGTCCTGGTTAGGATTTACAGATGTTGTTACCGCATTGGAAAGTTCAAAATCAAACTCTAGGGGTTTTGTCAATCTTGTAGTTGACAATCCCGGTCGTTTAATATTATCCATCCAGGCAAATTTACCGCCGAAGATAGCTTTACCATAAAAAGATTCTATAGCTTCATCACTACTTCTAAATGCTCTGCCATTTGTCATTACTGCAACCGTCAAAAGGCTAAGCGTAACCAGAAGTATTCCAAACGCTACTTTATTCAATGTTTTCTTTTTACTAACCATTATAGTTGCCCCCTTTTCAAAACTTAAAATAGTGGTGGTGAACTCAATCACCACCACAGATTAAGGCATCATTTCTACTGTTAAGTAGTTTTACGTCTTCTTATCCAGCCTACAATTGAAACTCCAATGCTGCCAAGGATAACTGCACCAGGTGTCGGAATGACTTTTACAATTAAGTCTTGTGCCATGTTACCTTCCAGATCAGTCATATTCATAACTCGAATACCATAAAGTTTTGAAGGATCAGCCTGCTGGGCATATGCCAGAAGATTAGCAGCAAGACCCGAATTCATGTCAATAACTGAGCCTTCATCTTCTATGTACCACATCACATTTTGAAGAGCAAATATTGAATCTTCATCGCCGATAAATCCGGTACTTCCAAGATTGTTGTGCAAAAACTCATTATACAGAAAAGCGGTTTTAGAGTCAAGAGGATCACCCACACCTGCTGGTAAAACTCCACCATTGTAAACAGTGCTGCTTAGCTCTACATTATAGGTCTGACCCAACTTTACACTTTCACCTCTTTCCATACAAAAGGTTTTGAATGACTGACCCACGTCATAAATTCCAATCGGGCCGCTAACAACTGTGGCTTCAAGGCATCCCTCTGGAGTGCTCGTGATGCCCACTTGTAACGATGGTAGCGCCATTGCAGAAGCTGCCAGTACAAGTACGATTAATGTTGATACAAATTTCATTTGAATCTCCTTTCGAAAAATTTCCCATTACTTTATTAATATTTTAATTACATTCGGTTACATTGTTTTTCTTTTACGCAGCCAACCAACGATCATGATACCCATCGAAGCCAAAAGCGTCGCTCCAGGTGCAGGTACTACATTTAGGCCGATTAACATACTTTGCCTTTCGATTCTCTCGTTATTGGAATCGTATTCCCAAAAATTGATTACACGTATGTTGCCGGTATCTGTCCAGCCGGAGTTATTAGCTTCCTGAGCCCAGGCCATTGCTTGGCCGGAAACAGTGCTGATTTCCTCTTCAAGGAACCAGAAAGCTTCTTGAAGTGATTTAGCGGAAAGCCTTCGGGTAGTAAAACCCGGATCATAGTTGTAATTTGAAAGAGTTCCGTTTAGAAACTCTGAATAAAGATAAGCGGTTTGAGCACTTATCGGGTCTGGGCTCGGCCCTCCGGAACCTCCGTTGACTGCTGCATCGGAAATGTCAGCAAAGTAATTTGTATCTGCACTTATAAATTCATTCTTCTCGATACAAAACGAGTTCCATTGACTTTTCCCGCCTGGTATTGGGTCACCGACTGAAGTCAGAGTAAACTCACCGTAGCTGCCGTAGTAGTAGCCCGGTTGCCTTGTAACATTTACTTCTATTTGAGACTGTGCCGTGAAACTCATTACCAGAACAGCCAGTATAAGCATACTTTTAAAACATATTTTCTGTGCCATTTTTATTCCCACTTTCTTACTAAAAGTCGTATTAAATCTTCAAAGCAAATTACAGTCCATTGATTTTGAGCAAGAAATCGCTCTAGATGGAATCCTTCCCACTATGCAATACTTAATATATTAAAACTCTTTTACTACAAAATGTCAAGGAGCATTTTTTTCTTTTTTAGGTTCAAAGTCCAATATTATCGCTTCGTCCAATATTACTGGCTTTATGTAATCACTTATAAGTCATTCAAAAGTATCACTCAATTAGGGAAAACCTTCAAATGACTAAGAAAAAATCTATTTCTATTAACTTTTTTTTATTTCATACCCATCTAATAGGAATAGTATAGTATAAAGGCTGTCATGTCAACAAAAAAGTTTAAAAATTTTTAAAATCTATAGCAAAATCTAGCCAAAAAAAAGACGCCACATAAATGACGTCTTTTCTGTGTTCAAAAACAAATTATCTGAAACTATTACCTGCCGCCTTTTAATTTATACAGCAGCCTGCGTATAGTTGAAATATCACTTGCCGATAAAATATCCCCCTCTGGATCGAGAGAAATTGCTCTGTTTAGATTTTCAACAGCCTTGGAGCTGTTTCCAATCTCTGCATACAGACGCCCAAGATGGAAGTACGCACCTGCCGCTTCTGCTTTTCCAGGCGGAATTAGCTTAAGATTATTCTGAAAATCTTCAACCGCTTTATCATACTCACCCATTCTGTAGTAGATTACTCCTCTGGTATCATAAAGGTCCTCATAATTTGGGGCAAGTTCAAGCCCTCGAGTTGCCAACTGAACTGCCTTATCAAATTCACCTTTGTTTTCTGCCAAAATCCATGCAAGGTTATTTATCGCAACAATGTTATTTGGCTGAATGTTAAGAATTTCTTCATAAATATCGGCAGATTCAGCAGGCTTTCCGTTGAGCTGATATACTAAACCTAAATTTGATAAAGTTTCCAAATTAGTAGGGTCTGATGCCCTCAGCCTCTTCAAAATATCTTCAGCCGTTGCCTTTGCGTTCATTTCATCATTCATTATCAGCTGTCGAGAAATCACATGACAAACGTCTAAGTTATCTTTGTTATTTGCAGACCATTTACTTACAAGCTTTATCAGATCGGCCCACTTGCTCTCTTCAATTAACAGATTTGCTCTTGTGTAAAGCAACGCTTCATCATCTGAGTCCTCGGCTAACTTTTCAAAAATTTCGGTAGCTCTTTCGCTTTGACGATCTTTCTCGTACGCCGTCGCCAGCATCAAGTTAAGCCTTCGTTTATCCTGCAAATTAGCTGTTTCGATTTTCTGTTTTAACATTTCTATTGCTTCATTTATATTACCGGTTTTTATATGGGCTTGAGCCAATGGAATGATTATGTCTATTTCACCCGGGTTTCTTTCCAGAAGATCATTTAAAATCTTTACTGCCGAAAACGGCGATGTTTCCATACCCACTTTCGCTTTCAACAAAAGCAGCTGTGGATCAGACGGCGAATGAGCCAAGCCTTTCTCGCAATAAAATAATGCCCGGTCCGGGTTATTATTTTGTATAGAAACATTTGCAAGCAGCTGCCACGCCCCCGCAACATTTGGATATGTTTCAATCAAGCCCTCAAGTATCTCAACCGCTTTGATTACATTAGCATTGTTCCTGGTGGAAATCAAAAACCTTGATTTCAAAAGCCTAAGATCAACATCTTCAGGATTGGCAGACAATGCTTGATCAATCAATTCACCAGAATGTTCCAAATCTTCTTCACTGCCCGAAGCTCCATATAAAATAATTGCCTTTTTCAGCAAGTTTGTATTTTCAGGCATTTTTGAAATGGCCTTATTTATTGTTTCTCTGGCTTTGGAATCATTTTGAGATATTCTGTAAAAATCTGTTAAAACCAGCCAGCATTCTATATTTTCAGGCTTTACTTCCACTGCTTTGAGGAAATCTTTCTCTGCAAGATCATTCTTGCCGATCATCACAAAATTACGGCCGCGTGTTATATATGATTGTGCAGTACCGAACCTTTCTATCAATTCATCCGCTGCACGCATTGACTGTTCGAAATCCCCTTTGGCATTCAACAGCTCAATTTTGGCAACCTCCACTGAAAAAGAACGCTCCTCATCATCTATTTGATCAAGTAATTCCTGGGACTGATCAAACTTCTTTTCACGAAGATATAACAAAGCCAGAGAAAGTTTCAAGCTGTTGTCATTTGGATCGTTTTCAATCAAGCTGTTCAACAACTCAGAAACATCCTGATAACTCCCCCCCTTCATCAAACTGTAAACTTGAAGTTTATCCAAAGTTGGATCCTGAATTTTTAACTCCGACGCATGTGAGATCAATTCCTCAGCCTCAGTGAAATTTTCTGTTTGGTAAAGAAGTGATATCAAAGGTATTATTACCTTCGGTTCGCTTGGCCATCTTGCCAATGCCTGTTTATAAGTTGAAACTGCCGCAACCAGATCATTCTTTTGTACGTATGCCGCACCTCTTAAAAGGCTGATCTCCAGGTTCGATGGATTTGTGTTTGCTGCCTCTTCCAACAGGTTGGTCATCTCAGTCGAATCTTTCTGACCCTCAGCCAGATAAATTGACTTTGCTTTTTCATACTTCCATTGCCAGCCGTCATTTCCTTCAATTTCTTTTATCTCTTCAATGATTTTAGCTGCCTGTTCAGGGTCACTGTTTATCTCTTCAAACGTCAGCAGCTTCCTTTTCAGCGTTACCGATTCGGGAAACTGCTCATAAACTGTTTTCAAAAGTTCGATTACACTTTCTTCCTGATCTATATTCTTTGCAATATCAGCAACCACCAAAGCCAACTGAAGCCTGGAACTTTCATTTTCAATTGAACCAATCGCATCCTTTGCCACCAACAAGCATTCATCATACTTGCCTTCTGCCAATAGAATCTGAACCATGTAAGAATAAGGCTCACCCCTGTCGGGATAATTCTCGATCATTTTTTCAATTTCAGCTTTTGCGGCATCTATATCCCGCTCATTCAACAGAAGCTCTGTTTTAGCCAATTGAGTTTGCATTGAGTCAGGATAAACATTTTCTAAGTTTTGAAACAGTCTTTTAGCTTTTTCAACGTCACTCCTATAAAGCGCAAGTTTAAATTTATTGAAAATGATAACATCATCCATTTCCTTGTTGTATGGTGCAAACTTGGCAACCTTTTCTTCTAAAGATATCCATTCAGCATGGTTTTTAGGAACTCCTGCTCTGGTCAAAGATTTCGATTTATTCCGGATAAATAACATCATCGCTTCCGAACTCGAAGGATTGATCTGAAGTGCCTGTTGCGCTTCTTCCGCAGCACTTGTTGGATCATCGTTTTGTGACAATAATTTCGCAAGATTGACATGTGCCTGAAAACTATCCGGCATTTCATTTACCAAAGCCCTGAGCTGCTGAATTCCAGAACTTAAATCACCCGTTTCCGAGTAAGCCTGTGCCAATAGAATCCGTGCTCTGGAAGTTTTGTAACCAAGGTCCACAGCTTCTCTCAACAGTTCAGCTGCTTTCAGTTTATTATTTTTCTGACTTTCAATCAATCCTCTGAAAAATAATGCCTGAGCCCTGTTGTCTCCCTGTGAAGACATTTTATCCAAAGTCTTTTCCGCTTTTGCGTAATCTTCACCGTTGATATACAGTTCGGTCGCCAGCTCAAGAAAATCCCAGCTCTTATAACCAAGCTTCTCTAGCGCTTGGTCAGCGGTCGCGACCATCAGTTTTTTATCCTCTTTCGCCAAAGCAGCAAGCGATTTGGCTGTCCACAAATCTATATCATCTTCATTCTGTTTTTGTACATGCTCAAGTATTTCAATTGCCTTATTTGGTTCCTCTGCAAGAACATACTCACGGGCAAGCCTTATTGTTGTCTTGAAATTCTCTATATCCAATTTCTCAGCTACTTTAAGATCGGCCATTGTAGCTTCCTTGTCATTATTCATCCGGTTCCATGCCCCCCGGATTATATAAGCCATCGCAGACTCAGGGTTATTTGTAATAGCTTTCTCGTACCAGACTTGCGGGTCGGTTTCGAAATGTTCCGGCCTCCTCATAGAATAAGCCGCCAGGATTTCATACGCAGGTATAAAATTAGGATACTTTTCAACGATCTCCATCAGATTGTGGTTCGCTTCTTCAAATCTTCTCAGTCCGATTAAAGCCTTGGCGAGATTCAAACTGATGTTGGGGTCTTCACCTGAAGCTAAAAATTCTTCAGCTTTGGACTTCACTTCATTATAAGCTCTCATAGACAAATAAATATCAGTGATCTTTTGGACAGCTTCGACATCATTTGGGTCCAGCCTTGTTATCTGCCTGTAAGCTGAAATAGCCTGTTGAACATTGCCCTGCGTAACAGGCCTGATATTCAGCTGTGCCTGGGCATACATTTTCAAAATTTCAACGTCATCTTTTCTAACTGCAATATACTTTCCAAGCTTATCCGTTGCTTCAGCCCAGTCTCCTTGCTCATAGGCCCTTTTGCCATCGGCGTATCCCCCTGATACAGTTTTGGTTCTAAACCATTTTCTCAGACCTATCGCAGAACCCGCCAGCAACACCAAGCCAATGACTAACACAATGATGAGTTTATAATTTATTCTAACCTTTGCCATTTTTTGCTCCTGTTTGTTCTAAAAATTATCTGATCTATGACGTAAAACTATTGATGATTTATTAGAATCTGTCAACAAATTCTCTTATGAGCATCATCGCTGTTTTATAACAAATCCACAGATCTTTCTTGAATGATATTTCTCTTACATATTTGGTGTCGTAATAAACCCACTCCTGAAAATCCTTTGAAGGCTCTCGTGTCCGCATAATCTGCCATAATCCCGTTATGCCCGGTTTTACCGACAACCTTGCATCTCGCCAGTAAGGACATTGCATATTTTCAGTTTCTGGCGAAGGCCTCGGCCCTACAACTGTCATCTGTCCAGCCAGAACATTAAAAAATTGCGGTATTTCATCAAGGCTTGTGTCCCGTAAAAAAGCGCCTACCGGACTTATCCTGGGATCATCTGCAATTTTAAATTGGGGGCCGTCAACTTCATTTTTAACTCTCAATATACGTTGCATATCATCGGCGCCTGTGATCATGCTTCTGAACTTAAGGCATTTAAACTCTTTTCCGCCAACTCCCTGCCTTACAGCTTTATAAAAAAGCGGTCCCGGAGAATTCAATTTAATTACTATCGAAACAAGCAGCCATATCGGCCCAAAAAGTATTATCATTATAAGTGAAAAAATTATATCAAAAATTCTCTTTCCAATTATCGGGTAGGAAAAAAAATTCCATTTTTTAAAACCTTTGCAGGAAAAATTTTTTGATGAGAAATCAGCAAACACTACCTCTTTAGAATTTTCCACCGAATTTTCACACAAAATTGCGTTTTTTAATACCGAATCTTCTTTTATCTCGATATTAGCAGCTATGATAGAACCGCTGATAATACTATTTGCTTTTATATGAACTTTTGAGCAAATTATCGAAGGACCAATTATTCTTACACCCTCATCGATCTGGACATCATCAGAATATAGAACATCACCGGTAGTATGTTTGTAATTTTTTTTATATTTTAATGCAAAATCTTTTGTTATCAACTTGTGGTGAATTTTAAAAAATTTGTAAAACTCTCTGCAATCCTGCAAACTCGCCGAATTTCCTGAAACATTGTAATGTTTTACAGCCGTGCTGTTTTCTTTGCAAATTTTGAAAACATTTTCAAAGCCAATTGATTTATACTTGTCTGATAAGTGCTTATTGAAAAAATCTTTTTTAATTGCAATATGATTTGCCACAGTCGGCGAAAAGCTTTCCAGGCACGCATTACTAAATAACCGCGAAAATCCCGCAATTTTGCCATCTGAAGTAAGCTTGGGAACTTCAGAATAAGCTTTATAAAGCGGTTCCGCTGTGATCGTAACTACATCGGCATCAGCTCTTTTAATGCACGATAAAGCAATTTTGCCATTTATATCTGTATAAAAATTCCCATTCGATAAAATTACATAATCTTCATAGATAT
>CAZITB010000072.1:0-14774 GCA_964542055.1 uncultured Candidatus Kuenenia sp. | reverse complement strand
CAAACGTCAAGAACCGCTTCAGGAGCACCTTTGACCGCGACAAAAAAACCATCCTCCACTTTGTGGAACGTAGCCATTTTTTTCGTCGAAGTATCAAACGCTTCTTCCCGCTCTTCGGGCATTTCTTCAATAAGCTCTCTCCTGCGAATTGATCCTTTAACCCCAGCAACCAGCAATGCACCTTCCATAGGGTCACCGATCCCCTTGGGCTGATCCTGTTCATTCAAAGATTCATTATTACACAGCACACCGATTTGCAAAGCCTTCAGTAATATTTCATTCTCCTGGGGTTCTATGGCTTGTCCGTCTTTGGTAAATCTAAACTCACCGCTATCGTCCTTTTCTATTTTAAACCTGCCATTGCCAAGGTCGAATTCGGTAACTGTCATTTTGTTCTTTGTAAGCGTTCCCGTCTTGTCGGTAATGATAACGTTTGTACCGCCAAGAGTCTCGACCGCTGCAAGCTTATTTATCAGCGCGTTATGCTTTGCCATTCGCAGCATTCCACGCGCCATCGCCACAGTGGCGACAATCGGCAACCCTTCCGGAATGGCAGCAACGGCCAAAGCCACTGCCGTTTCGATCATAAGCAGCAGTTCTTTACCCCTGACAATTCCCAAAAGCAAGACAACGACCAAAACAGCAAATGTTATCCAGATAAGTTTTTGACCGAATTTCTTTAATCGTTCTTCCAGAGGTGTAAACTCTTCTCCGCTTTCCTCTATTAAAGAAGATATTCTTCCCAATTCTGTGTTCATCCCTATTGCGACAACCACCGCTTTGCCTGATCCACGCGTGATCGAAGTACCTTTAAACAGCATATTGGTTTTTTCAGAAACCTGTACATCTTCTTCTACTTTTTCATTTTGCTTACTGACAGGCATTGATTCGCCGGTCAGCATCGATTCATCTGCCTGCAGATTCGACCCATCTATCAATCTTAAATCAGCCGAAACAATATCCCCTCCTTCGAAAACTACGATGTCTCCAGGCACCAGCTGGGCCGCATGTATTTCGTTTATCTGGCCATCTCTTAACACATTGGCGGTTATTTGCTCCATCTCCTGCAAGGCTTCCATCGAACGTACCGCCCGAATTTCCATAAAGAAACCTATTACCGTGTTGAGTATCACTGCAAACGCAATTGCCAATCCATCAATCCAGCTGGTAAAGATAAATGCAAGAATTGATGCCGCAATTAAAATTAAAATTACCAGGCTTTTAAATTGGTTAATGAAAATTTTTACGGCACTTTTCTTTTTTACTTCTTTTAGTTGATTTCTACCGTACTTATTACGTAATTGCTTTACCTGATCATTATTTAACCCCGCTTCTGGATCAACGCTAAATTTCTTCAATATCTGATCTATATCCTCAGCCCAGGGTGTTTCGATGCTTTTGGTTTCATGTTTTTTCATATCATTCTCTGTTGCAATTAACTTTAGGTTTGACATTGTGGACAATAATAAGTCGTTCGACCTGCAATTTTTTCCGTATTTAAATTGCTCTTGCATCGAGGACAATTTTCGCCTTTCTTGCGATTTGGTAAAAGGTATGATCTGGCAAAATCTTTTGGATTTGCTTTATGTTCTATGGCGTAAGATAAGACTCTGCTGATATTTTTATGGATTCGCTCGATTTCTTTGTCGCTGATATCCTTGCTGGACTTTTTAGGATTGATTTTAGATTTAAACAATATTTCATCTGCATATATATTTCCAATTCCGGCAATTTCACTTTGATCCATAAGCAAGGATTTGACCGCTTTATTTGTCTTGTTTATTTTTTCTTTAAATTTTTCGATGCTTATGTCCATCGCATCAATGCCAAGATCATTTCTTTTTCTAAATTCTTCTATGCTGTTTTCTAAACTTATCTTGCCCAGCAATCGCTGACACGCAAAAGCTAAATTGTAATCATTTGAAAATTTTATAAGCAAAACCGTATGCCTGGGCTTTTCGTCTTCTTTTTTGAAATACTTCAAAAATCCTGTCATTCCAAAATGAAGTTGCAGATATTCCTGTTTATTCAATTCGGCCAATAAATGTTTGCCATATCGATCAGCTTTATTGAAACTCTTATTTTTAAAACTGCTTTCAAATTTCGATTTGCTGATATTCTCAAGCAAGCGATTTTGCAAAACCTCCACCTCCGCTATTTTGTGGTGCAAAGCGGTGGAGTTGAAATAATCTTTAAAAATTTCAACATCTGGTAGTTCAGGCATTTTTATCCCATTTTTGCAAATTCATAACTTACAACAGCTTAGAGCATTATCTGGTATAATAAAACAAGGTAAATACTTGATTGATTCGAGGCTTTTCCTTATTTAAATTTTATAAATATTTCTTTATAAAAAGTAAGGAAATGGAAATTATTTCAGGCAACTATGGATGATATAATAAAAAAACTGGCGATCTTTCTAATTATAGCAGCAGGGATATTATTTGTTTTGAAGATTTCCGGGATAAGTGAAAACTTTTCTTTATCTTCTATTCAGAATTTCGCCGGCGATCTTAAAGTTATGACCCAACAAAACTATTTTGCAACAGTTGTTATTTTCTTTGCCGTATTCGTTTTTATAAACCTATGGTTTCCTGCCGCTGCTGTGCTTACTCTTTTGGCAGGATACCTTTTCGGGTCTTTGCTGGGCGCCCTTTATGTAGATGCCGCCGCCACTTCCGGAGCTGCTATTTCTTTTATCGTAAGTAGAAAGTTTGCCGGTAATTGGGTGCAGGTAAAATGGAAAGATCAGTTGGCTGCTTTCAATAGAGATTTAGACAGAAACGGCTACATTTATCTTTTAATAGTTCGCTTGATCCCGATGATGCCCTACATCCTGATAAACATCCTGGCTGGGCTTACTAAGGTTAGATTAAAAACCTTTCTTTGGACCACGGCGGTTGCCTCTCTTCCGGGGATTTTGGTCTTTAGCTTCGCCGGCAAACAGCTTTTAAATATTAAATCAGTAAATCAGCTTTTCACACCCAAAGTTATCATAGCATTCGCATTGATAATCTCTTTTCTGGGCATAAGTTTGGTTATACGAAAAATACTTGTTAAGAAATATAAAACGCGATACTTGAACCTAAACAACAAAGTTAAATACGAGTAAATTATGTGGCTTAAATGGTTACCAGTAAAATACATAGTAAGAAGATTGGCACGTACTCACGGTTTCATGGACCCGATTGCAATCATTTCCCGATTAAGGAGTTTTTCACAGCCTTCTGAGGTAAACGAACCGATAGAACTTGTCCGCGCTGGCGTGGTGCTCCATGCCCGCGGCCTTATCAACAGCCGAGTAATCCACCACAATCTCGACTGGGTATGGCCTTTCTGGGTTAATCAGCAATTCGATCCCGCTAACAAAGCCTTTATCCCACGCGCCTTTTCCTTAACTCAAATAAATCTCTCTGCCAGAAACTGGACTGCGGTAGGTTTGCCGGGATACTCTGAGTTTCCGGTAGTTGATCCGAGAGGTTTGGTCATGCCATACTGGGACAGCTGGTCAGTCGATGCATGGATAGTTTCCGATGACGGCGAAAATCTCTATCCTTCAAGAATGAATCAGGGCGTAGAGCAGAAATGGGATTTCGAGGATGACAACCTTTCGGCTACAACCATTTCGAAAACAGATAACCTTGAACTTAGCAATCAAGCCAAACTTGAACTTTGCGACTCGCAACGGGTGTGCTGTATGAAATTGAAGGCAAATTCAAATAAACCTGCCTGGCTTGGGGTTTCCGTAAGACCGTACAATCCTGAAGGGATCACTTTCATTCATTCATTAGAATATAATGAAAAAGATTATTCATGGAACATCAACGACAAAGATAAAATTTTTCTGAGCGAACTCCCAGACAAACAGCTGATTTCAGATTTTAAAAACGGTGACGTTTCTTTGGATTTGTTGAACAGAAAAAATGAAAATAAAGTTAAATGTGATGTAGGTATGGCATCGGCTGCAGCTTTGTTCAAACTTGAACCGAATACCGAAAGAGTTGTTTCAGTTGCATTGCCCTTCTTAGATCGAGTTGAAAAGACCTCAAAAAGTTACTTTGAACCTTCGGCAAAAATGCAGCTTTGGAAAAACGCCGTTGAACCTGCATGTAAGATCGAACTAAATTATAAAAACTTTCAATATCTTTTCGATGCTGCCGTCCGATCCGTAGTTTTGCATTCCCCGAAAGATGTCTATCCCGGACCATTTACCTATAAACGTTTCTGGTTTCGTGATGCGGCATTTATCGTCTATGCTATGGTTTGCGTAGGTTTGCACAAACGCGCAGAGCAATTGATCGACAATTTTTTCCCAAAACAAACTTCACTAGGTTACTTCCATTCCCAGCAGGGAGAATGGGATTCAAACGGCCAGACATTATGGGTCATTGATAGATACTGTAAACTTTCAGAAAAAAAACCTAAAGACGATTGGCTTAAATCGATCCATGCTGGAGCAAAGTGGATCATACGCAAAAGAACTTCCAAAACATCTAGCAAACCCGCTGCAGGACTGCTGCCTGCCGGTTTCAGCGCTGAGCACCTTGGCCCTAATGACAATTATTATTGGGATGACTTCTGGTCAGTAGCAGGTTTGAAAGCGGCAGCCGATCTGCTGGAAGGTTCTAAATATCACGATAAAATCCAGGAACTGCGAGATGAAGCGGATGACCTGTTGGACTGTATAGAAAAAACTCTCAAACTTTGCCGGCAGAGGATCGGCAGAGAAGCCATTCCGGCTTCACCTCATAGAAGACTGGATTCGGGCGTAATAGGTTCGGTTTCGGCAACGTATCCGCTCAACATTTTCGACAGTAAAGACCCAAGGATGCTCGACACCGTGGACTACCTCATGAACAATTGTATTTTCAGAGGCGGTTTCTTCCATGACATACAACATTCAGGTATCAACCCTTACCTGACCATGGAGCTGGCGCAGGTCCTGATGCGAAGCGGCGATATGAGATTTACCGGTTTGACCGATACCATTGCCGATCTTGCAAGCCCGACCGGCCAGTGGCCAGAAGCTATTAACCCTCGAACCGGCATGGGGTGCATGGGAGATGGTCAGCATGTATGGGCATCGGCTGAATGGCTGTTACTGATGATAAATAGTTTCGCAGTCGAAGCTGATAATAAACTCATCATCGGCCTGGGAGTAACAAGAAGCTGGCTTGAGCAATCCCCGCAAATTTCAATAGGACCCGTGATGACTTCCTGGGGACCTGTAACTATAAATATTTCTAGACAACAGGAAAAAATAAATGTAAACTGGGAGGCTTCATGGCGAAATAAAAAGCCTGAAATCGAAATCAATTTACCTCAGTATAAAAAAACTTCTGTCACAGATGATAGAAATTCAGTAACTTTGGAACCGATGCAATGAATATTTTAATGGTAACGAATACATATCTGCCGCACGTTGGCGGAGTTGCAAATTCAGTAGCTGTATTTACAAAGTATCTAAGAAAACACGGACATAATGTAAAAGTAATTGCCCCTGAATATAAAGAAGATAATTCCAGCGACCCGTATATCATAAGAGTACCTGCGATTCAGCATTTCAATGGAAGTGATTTCTCAGTAGTTCTGCCGATACCGCATTTTCTCGAAAACGATCTCAAGGATTTCACGCCGGATGTAATTCATTCCCATCACCCTTTTTTGATGGGATCTATGGCTGTAAGACTTTCAAAAAAGTACGTTGTACCGCTGATTTTCACTCAACATACGATGTTCGAAGATTACACTCACTATGTACCGGTGGACTTTGGTGACATGAAAAAATTTGTTATCAGCCTTTCCACCGGCTATGCAAATCTATGCGACAGGGTCGTCGCGCCAAGCCAAAGCGTCGCCGATATCCTCAAAGGTAGGGGTGTCGAAACTCCCATTTCCATTATCCCTACCGGAGTTGAAATGGACAAATTCACAAAAGGTAACGGATCGACTTTCAGAGAGAAACACAATATACCTGAAGATGCTTTTCTCGCTGGTCACATCGGAAGATTGGCCCAGGAAAAAAATTTAATGTTTCTTACACGTTCAGTAAGTAAATTCCTGAAAGAAAACCATCACGCTCATTTCTTTGTAGGCGGCTACGGTCCTTCTCAAGAACCCATGCAAAAACATTTCCAGGAAAATGGTTTACAGAAACAGGTACATTTTGCCGGCAAACTTACCGGTCAGGAAACCATCGATGCTTACCATGCAATGGATCTGTTCGTTTTCTCATCAAAAAGCGAAACTCAGGGTATGGTACTTACCGAAGCAATGTCCGCAAAAGTTCCCGTTATCGCCATTGATGCTTCTGGAGTAAGAGAAGTTCTCAAAGATGGTCAAAACGGTTTTATGCTCGACAATGAAAGCGAAGATGACTTTGCCCAAGCCATCAACAAATATTATAATCTAAGTGAACAAGATAAAAATAAAATCAAGGAAAACGCTTTCGAAACCGCAAAAGAATTTTCGATGGAAAACTGTGTCATGAGTTTGGTCGAAGTTTATCATCAATTGAAATCGCTCAACATGCAGGAAAGAGATATGGACGAATCAATCTGGAAGAAATCGACCGAGTTGGCAAAGACTCAATGGGATTTATTCACAAATCTTACAAGTGCTGTCGTTGATGCAGTACAAAGTGAAACAAAAGCAAATAAATAGCTCTATTTTTTTACAATATGTTTCATTTTATCGACCAGCTTGGTCCCTGCTTCTGTGATTTTGTGTTTACCAGATTCCGGCTTCATTTCAGCGATACGCTTGATAACTTTTATTGCGCTGTCAGGATTTAACGACATCGAATCTATCCCATTTTTGACCAGAAATTCCGCAAAGTCCGGATGATCGCTCGGCGCCTGTCCGCAAATGCCAACTTTGCTTTCATTGCTGTGCGCTGTTTCAATCAACATTTGTATCATTCTTTTTACAGATTCATTACGCGCATCAAACAAATGCGAAAGCTGCTCAGAATCCCGGTCGATCCCTAATACCAGCTGTGTCAAATCATTCGAGCCGATCGAAAAGCCGTCGAATCTCTGAGCAAACTCATCGGCTTGAATTACATTCGAAGGTATCTCAGCCATCACATAAACTCGCAAACCCTCCTTACCTCTTTCCAGCCCGTATTCTTTCATCACTTCAATCACCTTGTCCGCCTCTTCGACCGTTCTGCAAAAAGGAATCATAACTACAAGATTTTTCAAGCCCATAACTTCACGCACTTCCTTGATAGCTTCACATTCCAGCTTGAATCCGTCACGATATTGAACGCTGTAATACCTGCTTGCTCCCCTGAATCCAAGCATCGGATTATCTTCTTTCGCTTCGAATTGTTCACCGCCGATCAAATTGGCATACTCATTCGTTTTAAAATCACTCATCCTGACTATAACTTCAGCAGGATGCTGAGAGGCCGCAATTTTACCTATCCCTCTGGCGAGATTCTCAACGAAATATCTTTGCTTATCTTTATAACCTTTGCAGATTTCTTCTATTTGCTTTTTGACTTTCTTATCTTCCAGTTCATCGAATTTGATCAAAGCCATCGGATGAATCTTGATAATATTGTTGATGATAAATTCCATCCTCGCCAAACCTACCCCGCTGCATGGCAGCTGCCACCAGCGAAATGCCGCCGCCGGACTTGCAAGGTTTATCATTATCTTGGTATCAATATCGGGAACTTCATCGAGCTTGATATCCGATTCTTCGTACTCAAGCTCGCCCTCATAGACTATCCCCTGGTCACCTTCGGCGCATGATATGGTTACTTCTTGATCATCTTCCAGCTGTTCGGTAGCATCGGAACAGCCCACTATTGCGGGAATACCCAGTTCCCTGCTGACTATCGCTGCATGTGAAGTCCTTCCTCCATGGTCTGTAACTATCCCCGAAGCCCGCTTCATGATCGGAACCCAATCCGGGTCGGTCATGCCTGTTACCAAAATCGCATCAGTTTCAAACTGGTCTATCTGATCGGGACTTTTTATCTTTTGAACCTTACCGGACTTGATCGCTTGCCCTATCGCCAACCCCCTCAAAATCTCATTGCCTTTCTCCTTGAGCGAATATGATTTCAGCATGCTCGCCTTTTTCTGCGACTGAACCGTTTCGGGTCTGGCTTGTACAATAAACAATTCACCCGTTTCGCCATCTTTGGCCCACTCCATATCCATCGCCTTTTTATAATGCTTCTCAATTACAACCGCCCATTTGGCAAGCTGCAAAATTTCATCATCTTCCAGAACAAACGAATTTCTTTCCTTTTTCGAAGTATCTACATTTTTAGTCGTTTCCGACCCCCCTTTAGTGTAGATCATCTTCTTCAATTTCGAGCCAAGGGTTTTTTCAACTATCGGCCTGTAATGGTTTTCCTGCAAAAGGGATTTAAAAACCGCATACTCATCGGGATTTATCGAACCCTGGACTACATTTTCTCCCAATCCCCAAGCGGCGTTTATAACTACAACATTTGGAAAACCCGTCTCTGTATCTATCGAAAACATCACTCCTGAACTTTCCATATCCGAACGCACCATTTTCTGAATGCCTACCGAGAGTGCGATTTTGAGATGGTCAAAACCTTTATCTATCCTGTAACTTATCGCTCTGTCAGTAAACAGCGATGCATAACACTTTTTACATGATTCTAAAAGTTCGTCGAACCCTGTAATATTCAAAAAAGATTCCTGTTGTCCGGCAAAACTCGCCTCGGGCAAATCTTCGGCAGTGGCACTGCTGCGAACCGCCACATCTACTTCTTGTGTATCATATTTTTCGCTAAGCCGCTCATAACTTTCTCGTATCGCCTGGGCAACTTCTTTTGGAAATTTGGATTTATAAAATTCCCGCCTGATCGACTTGCCGATCTTTTCTAAATTCTTCCTGTCATCACTCAGTTGACCTAGCAAATCTTTGATTTTATCATTTAAATCGTTTTCTTCCAAAAACAACCTGTAAGCCTGGGCAGTAGTTGCAAACCCATCAGGAACTTTGATATCATCCTGTTTTAAAGTAGCTATCATTTCCCCTAATGATGCATTTTTACCTCCAACAATTGCAACATCATCGGAATTCAATTCTTCGAACCATTTGACATATTCTTTAGAAGGCATAATTTCTCCCTGTAAATTGAACTTAAAATATTATGTCAACTCTTTACAATATCACACATCCTTAACGAAATGCACAAGTTTATTCCTTACCAAAAACAAGTCATTTGCTTGAAGTTTCTAAAAGGTTCAGGAAACCTATCCCCTTTTTTAGGGGAATCCCCTATTTAAACAAATGTATTTTTTACGTATGTTTAATAGTAGTAGATAACTTAAATTCTGGAGCAAATAATGAATATTACTGATATGAACATAGGACAAACTATGAGACTTAAAAGCGGTTATGATATGCCCGCTCTGGGTCTTGGTACCTGGAAACTTAGAGGTGGCAATTGCCAGGAAATTGTAACCGCCGCAATTGAGATGGGCTACACACATTTCGATACCGCCGAAGCCTATGAAAACGAGCAGCAAATTGGAGACGCGATAAAATGGTACGACAGAGAAAAACTTTTCATAACATCAAAGGTCAGCCCAAGCCATCTAAATAGAAAGGACTTGTTAAAAGCCTGCAGCCAGTCTTTAAAAAAACTAAAAACTGATTATATCGATCTATATTTAATTCACTGGCCAAATGATGACATTCCAATGAGAGAAACTTTTGAGGCGCTCCAGTCTCTTGTAAAAAAGAGAATGATAAGAAGTGCTGGCGTAAGTAATTTCGATCTTCATAGAATTCAAAGCGCCTTAACCGTAAGTCAAGTCCCGATTTGTAATCTGCAAATTGAATATCATCCTTATACTAAAAGAGATGATATCATTAAATTATGTCAGCAGGAAGGAATTACTATTACGGCATACAGCCCATTGGCAAGAGGTAAAGTTTTAAATGATGAGATAATCACCAAAATCGCCAAAAAATATGACAAAACACCTGCCCAGGTAACTCTCAAATGGCTGTTGCAAAAAGGCAATATAGTGATCCCCAAAGCATCATCAGCCGAACACCTAAAAGAAAATATGAGAGTCTTTGACTGGGTTCTTGATCAGGCTGACATCGATAAAATCGATGGAATTCAAACTCAACAACGTTTCGTTGACACAAAATATACTTAATATTTTTAAGGAGATGATATGAAAGCCAAAGTTGATCCAGATATTTGTACAGGTTGCGGTCCCTGTGAAGATATTTGCCCTGAAGTTTTTCTGATAGAAAACGATGTCGCAAATGTTATCGTAGATGAAGTTCCTCCCGAAGCTGAAACCAGGTGCCAGGAAGCAATGCTTTCCTGTCCGGTGGAGGCTATTTCAATTGATGATTAAAAGAAAGCTAAAACCCCAAAACGAAAGGATAAACACTATGCAAGTACAGGAAATTATGACGAAAGATTTAGAAATGGCAAGTCCATCAGATTCTTTATTTGAAGTTGCAAAAAAAATGAAATCTCTTGACGTTGGGTGCATGCCCGTTCAGGATAGAAACAGAATCGTCGGAATTGTTACCGATAGAGACATAGTTGTTCGCGGTATGGCTATTGAAAAAAATCCTAGTGATATGAGCGTAAATCAGATTATGAGCACAAATATCGCCTCATGTTTTTCAGACGATTCCCTTGAAGATGCTGCCCATATTATGGAAGAGAAAAAAATAAGACGCTTGATGGTTATGGACCACAACAATACCCCGGTCGGCGTGGTTTCTCTCGGCGATATTGCAGCCAAATCTCACCAAGCCGACCTTTCAAACGAGATACTTGAAAATGTTTCTCAACCGGCTCATCCTAAACTTTAAAAATTTATAATGTTTAAAAACCGAAAAGATGCAGGCCAGAAACTCGCCAAGGCATTAGAAGATTACAAACAAACCGATTTAACCGATTTAGTGGTATTGGGAATACCTCGTGGAGGTGTTGAATTGGCCTATTATATAGCCCAATACCTCCACGCTCCCATGTCATTGATTGTAGTTCGTAAACTTCCTTATCCCGATAACCCCGAAGCAGGATTCGGTGCAGTCGCTGAAGATGGTAGCACCTATTTCGTTGATAGAAGCAATAACTTGTTACCTAAACACCTGGTCAATAAAATAATTAACCAGCAAAAACAGGAAATTAAACGGAGAATAGAGGTACTGAGAAATTCAAAACCTCTAATCGATATATTCGGTAAAACTGTGATTTTAGTAGATGATGGCATAGCTATGGGTTCTACGATGCGGGCAGCTATTGCACTGTGCAAAAATAAAAACGCCAGTAAAATTATTGTTGCTTCACCTGTATCAAGCCCTTCTATAGAACAGAAGCTTAAAACGATCGTCGATGATGTGGTAATTCTTGAAAAACCTTCAAATTTCCATGCCGTTGCGCAGGTTTATGAACAATGGTACGACGTTTCAGATAAAGAAGTGCTCGACTTTTTACAAAAATAGGGGATTTTACCAGTCGACATTCGGGTTTTTCCTTATTTATTTTTTATAGAAAATTAATGAGAATAATAAAAAGAACTTTATATACTTATACTTATAAAGGAAGGTAGAAAATGTTTAATAAAAAAAATCAAAAAGATCAGGAATGCAGAAAAGATGTTTTTTGCGGAGTTAATGTAGTTGATGATACAGAACAGGCAAACGATTTGGAAAAAATGCATCTGCCAGTTATAACGGCTCCGGATTCTGTTAATAAAGGTGAATATTTCGATGTCAAAGTCGAAGTTGGAAAAATAGTCGATCATCCCAATGAACCGGAACATTTCATAGAATTTATTGAACTCTATGCAGACGATACATATCTTTGCAGAATGGATTTTACGCCCAAAACAACTGCTCCCACCTTTACAGCTAAAATTGCACTTGAACACAGCCACGGGAAACTTCGAGCTTATCAAAGATGCAATCTGCACGGTACATGGGAATCTGAAATTGATATTGAAATAAAATAAAACTAAAGGAAGGAGTTTATAATGGCTGAATTTACAAATCCATTTGTTGGAGTAACACCGGACCGTAAAATGACTGACCGTGAACTCGCAAGAGCCTTGCGTCTTGACATTTCAGCCGAACAAGAGGCTGTGCATATTTATGAAGCCCATGCTGACGCAACCGATAACCCGCTTGCCAAAAAGGTCTTGCAGGACGTCGCAAACGAAGAAAGAGAACATATCGGCGAATTTCAGCGGTTGATCAATATTCTTGTTGATGACGAAGAACAACTGCTCCAAAAAGGTGCTGATGAAGTGGATGAAATGGCCGAAGAATTGAATAAGTAACTTGAAAGGAAAGCTAATGGATTATCGATCACTTGGAAGAACGGGCGTCAAAGTTAGCTCTTTGTGCCTTGGATGTATGAATTTTGGTGGTAAAACTAACCAGAATGATTCTTTTGAAATTATAAATCATGCTTTGGATAATGGCATAAATTTCGTTGATACAGCAAATGTCTATCACCGAGGCAAAAGTGAAACCATTGTCGGCAAAGCACTCAAAGAAAACAAACAGAGAGATAAAATTGTACTCGCCACAAAAGTACACGGCAGAATGGACGATGAAGACATAAATGCAGCTGGCAACAGCAGACGACATATCATCGCCCAATGCGAAGCCTCTTTAAAACGTCTTCAAACCGATCACATCGACCTGTATCAGATACATCGTCCAGAGAGCACTGTACCGATAGACGAGACACTACGAGCACTGGATGATCTTATCCGCTCGGGCAAGGTCCGTTACATTGGCACCTCCACATTTTCGGCTTGGCAGGTGGTCGAATCGCTTTGGATAGCCAAAGAACTGGGACTTAACCGCTACATAAGTGAACAGCCGCCATACCACCTGCTTGACCGCAGAGTTGAAAGAGAACTGATACCTATGGCTATGAGTTTCGGTCTGGCTATACTTCCCTGGTCGCCTCTGGCTGGCGGTGCCCTGACGGGAAAATACAAACGCAATGAAAAAAAACCTGAAGATGGCCGACTCACATCTTCAGATATGCACGGCTGCTTCAGCGACGAAAGTTTTGACATAATCGAATCAGTCGAAAAAAATGCTAAAAAGAAAAATTGTACACCAAGCCAGTTAAGCCTGGCATGGTGCATGTCGCAGAAAGGCATCACCAGCCCAATAATTGGACCAAGAACACTTGATCAGCTAAAAGACAATCTCGGTGCCGTCGATGTTGAACTGACAGATGACGACTATAATGAAATAGATAAATACAGTAAACCAGGCGAGAAAAGCGCTGACTACTATCAAGCTGATTTTGGACCTGGAATTTTCAGAGGAATTGTATAGGTTTAACAAATGAAAACAATTCAAATAGGTGAATTAGTCACAGTTATGGATAGCGGTGTGGATATGGCATTGGTCGATGTCCTCGACAAAGAAGATTATCAAAAGTCGCATATCCCCGGAGCTATAAATGTTCCTGTGGATGATGAAAATTTTGAAGAAAACTTCCAAAAGGCGGTTCCAGACAAAACGAAAATGGTAGTTGTCTATTGCGGATCCAAACAATGCCCAAAATCTCCAAAGGCCGCTCAAAAAATAGATGATCTTGGATATGAAGAAGTTCTAGATTATGAAGAAGGTAAAAAAGGCTGGAAAGATGCCGGATTTGACCTCGAAAGTTAAAACTCTTAAAGGAGAATAAAATGCCTCAAAGAAACGCACAAGCATTATGGAATGGAAAACTGGAAACAGGTAAAGGCAGTATAAAACTTCAAAGCGGGTACCAGGGTGAATATTCTTTTGAATCCCGTTTTCAGCAGGGCCAGGGGACAAACCCCGAAGAATTGATTGCCGCAGCTCATGCAGGCTGCTTTTCAATGGCACTGGCTCATAAATTGGAACAAGACGGTTACGACCCTGAGCAAATAAGCACTTCGGCAAATGTCGAAATCGAAAAACAAGGCGAAGGTTTCGCGATCACTCATATCGAACTGATAACCGAAGCCAAAGTCCCTGACATAGATGAGAAAGTTTTCAACAAACATGCCGAAGATGCCAAAGAAAACTGCCCGGTCTCAAAGGCCTTAAAAGGAACAAAGATAGATTTACAAGCTAAACTGGTTTAATTATTATGCCCAAAGACCCTATATGCGGAATGAATGTCAGTAAAACCGGCAGTTTAAAGCTGGATTACAAAGGAGAATCACACTATTTCTGTAGTATGAAATGTGTAAATAAATTCGCCGAGGAGCACGACATAGCTAAAGAACAATTATCTTCAGCTGTGTCAAAAGGGGAAAAAAAGTTTTACAAAAACAAAACTTTCATCGTTGCGGCGATTATAATTGTACTTATTACACTTTCTTACATATTCCCTTTTTTTGTCTCGTTTAGAGAATCCATTTACATGTACTTTTCAATGATCTGGTGGGCAATTCTCCTGGGCATATTCCTAGGTGGCCTTATCGACCGCTTTGTACCCACTAAATACGTTTCAAACCTCTTGACCGAAAGAAAAAAAAGAACTATTTTATATTCTGTGATACTTGGTTTTTTCATGAGTTTCTGTTCACATGGAATATTGGCCCTGTCGATACAACTCTATAAAAAAGGGGCTTCCAATTTTTCAGTGATCACCTTTCTCCTTGCAAGCCCATGGGCAAATCTCGCCGTTACATTTATGCTGTTCGGTTTTTTCGGCTTAAAGGCCCTGTACATCCTGCTCTCAGCTATACTCGTAGCGATCATTACCGGCTTTATTTATATGCTTTTGGAATCAA
>CAZITB010000071.1:0-15212 GCA_964542055.1 uncultured Candidatus Kuenenia sp. | reverse complement strand
GGGCGGTTTGAGAGGCTGCCCGCAGAAAAAATGAATTGTTGAATTGTTATAGAAGTAGAGATTTAACACGAAATGTAAGTAGTGTTAAAAAAATTAATCCCTTTTGGAAGGAGATTTACGATGAAGAGAGTAAATGTTTTGACAGTAGTTTTAGTTGCAGTTCTTATGTTTGGTGCGGCAGCTAGTGCGGACATCGTGACCGGTCTTCAGGTCAACTATGACTTTGAGACAGGTTTCAATGATGTCAGCGGCAATGGTAATGATGGTACAGTGGTCGGAAATGACGTAAGCATCATAAATGACGCAGAAAGAGGCAATGTTATAGAACTCAACTTGGTTTTTGGCGGCAGTTATGTTGATGTGCCTGTAGCTGCTATGAATCCTTCTGTCGCAACACAGGAAATGACTGTTTCCTATTGGGCGAAAAGTTATGATTATGGTGCGTGGTCTGTAGGAACTGCGGTTGACTCTGCTTTAACCAGTGGTTATACCCAGAACATACACACATATCATGGCTACTACGATTCAACATTGTACCACGATGGTTACGCTAATGTAAGAACCTCTACGACTTCTACGGATTTTGACAATTGGCACATGTACACTTTCTCAACAAGTTATTCTGCGGCTACTGGACCAATTCTTTCAATTTACATTGATGATACTCTGGTTGCTACTGGAGCCAACGGTGGATTCGCTGAGGCTGCGGAATTTGGTTTTGGTGGACTCACTTCTACCGGCAAACCGGTTTTCCCCGGTTGGCTGGATGAGTTAAGAGTTTATGATCGTGCTTTAGCTGAGTGCGATGTTGCAGAGCTTTACGCAATTCCAGAGCCTGCTACACTGGCTATACTTGGGCTTGGATCACTTCTGGCTTTCAGAAGAAAACGTGCTTAATTTTATTTTGATTTAAGATAGTTATACATGTAAGATAGCTGTGTACGGGGGCTTTAAGGAATATATTAAACTTTAAAGCCCCCGTTTTTTCAAGGAAGTTTATTTTTATGTTATGGAGAGTAAAGATGCATTACTGTCGTAGAAAAATTATCCTGTCTGTCCTTATCACATTTATTTCTTTATCTGTTTGTGTTTCAGCCGATGCTAACACAGAGGCAATAGTAATAGATGTTCACAGAGATATCAGTATCACCGCCAAAGATTACGGCAGAATACCTCTAAGCTTAAAATGTCCGCAGTTTACAATATCTTCAAACGTTGTTTTGCCTGCGCAAAAACCGACTAAAGTTGATGATAAATTTGAAAATGACAATGAAATATGGGCCTTATATGAATCGCTGCCTGTTGACGAAAACAGTACAATTGATATTAAGGTTCACATCAAATGGTACCCGCAAGAGAAGGTATTTCGCAAATGGGCCCAGTACCGCGTTCGTTCTGATGAAACACTGTTCACAGAGGAAATAATCCTCGAAAAGGTACAAGCAGAAAAACTGATAGAGCCGATCGCTGGAAATCCACCGCAGAGTTACCCTGTATTTATAGATAATTTTTATATGGGTGTCGAATTTCCAATTGCTTATACTCGTAAAATAGATGATAAGGTTGTGCTTGCTCATAAGCCGGGAACAAAACTTCAGAGCAATAAATGGTACAGCAGCCACAAGTTGCTTTGCGGTTTGGCTCAAAAGGGTAAGGAAATGGAAACATTTCTGGAATACATTTCTGAAAATCGTCCGTCACCAAAAGGTTTCCACCTGAATTATAACAGTTGGTGGACATCTTCAGTTCCCTATACCGAAGAAGAGATACTTAAATTGATGGACAAATTCAAAAAGAACTTATATGAGCCGTACGGCATTTCTTTCGACACATTTTCAATTGATTTGGGCTGGTCTGTCAAAGACAAGGTCTGGGAAATTGATAAAGAAACATTCCCCGAGGGATTTACGAATATACAAAAGGAAATTAGAAAAATGGACGGCAATATCGGGTTATGGGTATCCCCCAGTAATTTTTATTCGCCGGCTTCTTTTGATAACGAGATAGCTGAAAAAAATGGCTATGAAACCAAGACAATTGAGTGGGGCGACCGTAAAGTTAAGCTCTTGTGTTTGGGCGGTGAAAAGTACAGCGACAAGTTTCGTGAAAGTCTGGTTGATATAGTTACTAAATACGGGGTTCGTCATATAAAATTTGACGGTTATTATCTGACTTGTCCATCTGAGGACCATGGTCATCTGCCGGGTGAACTTTCGAGTGAGCAAGTAGCCATGGGCGGAATTAAGGCATGGCAGGCCCTGCGCAAAGCGGCACCTGATATCTGGTTTGAGACTACATGTTTTGGCAATCCGAGTCCGTGGTGGCTGTTCTATGTGAACTCAGTTATCGGTATGCACGGAGATGATGCCCCGCATGGGCGGGTACCTTGTCCGGTTTACCGTGAAAGTTATACAACTGCCCGTGACTATTGGAGTCTCCAGGGAGCGGTAAGATTTCCGGTACCTGAAAAGGCCCAGGAAGTACTTGGCATAGTTCATCAGACAGTTGAGCCGTTTCTAAATGATGGCGTGGCAACTATCATGCGAGGACATATGTTTGTTCCACTTTATGTTAACCCTAAATATATGAATGAACTCCGCTGGCAGCAGATGGCTGAACTGATAAAATGGTCAAAGGAAAACAGTTCTGTGCTGATGAATACAAAGATTTTACTTCCAGCTGACTGGCAAGGTGATTCCATGCCGTCTTTAGGAAGTCAAAAAGATGTTATGCCGAGGCAGGTTTATGGTTACAGCCATTTCAATGACAAAAAAGGTTTGGTCCAGTTGCGCAATCCCTGGATCGAGGTGCAGCAATACACCCTCGTTCTGGATGAGAAGATAGGTTTTAGCCGTAACATGAAAAACATGAATGCGGTAAGTGTTTATCCTCAGGTCAGATTGTATGGTGAGGATTTGAGCTATGGTGATAAACTAACTTTAAAAGTAGCTCCTTATGAGACTCTGGTACTTGAATTTGATGATAAGCTTACCAGTGGTTTAGTATCAGCCGATAAAGTGGTGGGCAATTCAATCAGAACCAGTATAAAAGAAAAAGAAATCAAGCGGATAGAATACCAGGATATAAAAGAGACCTACGGGCCAAACTGGACATCACTGGTTGGAGATTCAAACCAAGTAACTCAGATAAAGCTCAAATGTGCAACCCGCGTCAGGGAAAATCAATCAATGCTGGTAGTGTTGCTGGAATCGGATAAATTGCTCAATACGCCTGAATATAAACTGTTGATAAATGGCAAAAAAACAGATTTCAGAGTGACAGGTACTGAAGGCGCATGGGCAGCCACAGGACTTAAAGAGCGTCAAAAGTGGATGTTCCTTTTGGCTGATTTGCCCGATAAAGACAATGATATAGAACTGGAGATTAACTATCCTCATGAAAAAGAAACTATATCAATTTGGGTTCTAAGTAAAAAAGAATACGATAGCTTCAAAAAGGATAATTATCCTAATTCCATTTGCTATCCCGAAATTATGTACATAGATTCAGAAAAACTCATCGGTAATATTGACCCTGAACAAGTCAGCAGTATTGAAAGATTAGCTTTTCCGGTAAAGTATATTGACGGGATATATCTTGATACAATCGAGCCGGTTAGTGCAACTCAGGGCTGGGGCGATCTTGAAAAAAACCAAAGTGTCTGGAATAAAGCCTTAATCTTAAATGGCAAAAAGTATTTAAGAGGTATAGGTACTCACTCAAATGCCCATATTGTTTATGATCTTGGCGGTAAGTACAAAAGATTTCATACTGTGGCTGGGTTAGATGATGCAGCTGAAGGCAGTATTAAAATTAAGATATTGCTGGATGGTAAAGTCAAATGGGAAAGTGATGTACTGGAAAAAGATAGTGAGCCAGAAGTTATTGATCTGGATGTCAAAGGCATTGAGAAAATGGAACTCATTGTTGAAGATGCCGGTTCTATTGAAGGCGATCATGCAGATTTTGCAGACGCCATTCTTTATAAAGATTAAATTAAGGGCAAATCATGAAAGTCAAAAGACTACTAATAGTAATTTTGTGTATTATGTTTTCAACTTCTGCAAAAGCAGCTGCAGATATTACCGTGTTGGCAGATTTTGCCAATAATTGGCTCAATGAATGCGAAATCGCTAACAATTGGTGCAACGGCTATGACGCAGACAGAGACAGCCTGGTAAACTTTGTCGATTATTCCATCATAGATGGGTTGTTTTATGAAAATATAAGTTTTAAGTTTTCTTCCGACAAAGTGATTGTAAATAATAAGGGGAATTCTATTGAGGTTTCCCTCAAGAGACCTATTTTAAATATTGACGGCAGAACTATTCCAGCCGCCGTTCCAATTGCGGTCAATGGCGTACTGCAAACCGGAGAGATTGTTGAAGTTACTTATCCTGCATATACAATGCCATCATCGAAAAATGTTGATGTTAAGTTGTTTTTGCAGTGGCATAATGATGAAAAAGTATTGCGTAAATGGGCATCTATTAAAGTAAATCAATCATCGTTGTTGAAGGATGTAGAACTGGACAGGATTTATGCCGGAAATAAATCACCTAGAATTTTAACAAATAATTACTGGTGGATGAGCGGCCAGAGTTACCCGGTCTTTGTAGATGGATACTTTTTTGGAATTGAATTCCCAATAGCCAAAACGAGGGTGGAGAGCGATTATATTATATTAGCACTTCGACCAGGTAAGGAAATTGCTGCTGAAACCAGGTATGAAAGTGAAAAGGCCATTTATGGATTGAGTAGTTCCGGCAAAGAAGTTAAAGATTTTAAAAGCTACATTAAATCTCATAGTATTGCCGGGGATGAATTGCATGTTAATTACAATAGCTGGTGGACGCATACTAATGCGAACCCTTATACCGAAAATGATGTTCTAAATCTGATGGAAACTTTCAAACAGAATCTGTTTGAGCCATACGGTGTTGCTCTTGATACTTTTTGTCTGGACCTGGGTTGGTCAGAGCCTCAAAGTATCTGGCAGATCAGATCATCTCTTTTTCCCAACGGATTTGTAAATATTGACGCTAAAATCAAAAGCATGAATGGAAACTTAGGTATTTGGCTTTCGCCGAGTGTTTATTATGCACCTGCACTTGATACTGACTGGGCCTATCAGAACGGTTATGAAGTTAGTTTCCTGCACGGGCCGGACAAACCTGGTTTTATGTGTGTAGGAGGGCCAAATTATAAAAACGAACTTCAAAGTCGCATGGTTTATTTAACAAATCAGTACGATGAGCGTCATTTCAAAATTGACGGATGGTCTTTAGGCTGTAATGAAACCAACCATGGTCATCAAACCGGTGATTATTCGGTTGAACATACAGCTCGCAACGGTATTGATTTCTTTAATTCCCTTAAGGCAATTTCTCCAGATGTATGGATCGAAACTACTTGTTTCGGTTGGAATGCAAGCCCATGGTGGCTCTTTACGGTTGATTCTGTAATTGGTACATTTGGTGATGACTCTCCTCCAGGCAGGGTACCATGCCCATCTTATCGAGAAAGTTATACAACGGCCAGAGACTTTTTCAATCTCCAGGGTTCTGCCCTTTTGCCGATACCAGCATCCCTGCAAGAGGTATTAGGTGTAGTGCATCAATCAAATGAGCCACTGCTTAATGATGCGGTTACGGTACTTTTACGAGGCAATCAATTTTTGCCTTTATACATTAATCCCGCTTATATGAATGACATAAGATGGCACCAGCTTGCAGATGTGATTTCATGGGGACGACAAAACTGGGATGTATTGAGTGAAACTGAGGTGCTTTTACCGGTTGACTGGCAGAACTCACAGGTTCCTCAGTTATCTCCAGGTGCACAAATGCCGAGAACGCCGTATGGATATGCTCACTGGTCAGATACTGACCATCTGATCGGTCTTAGAAATCCTTGGGTACAAATGCAGTCTTACACGCTTACATTAGATGAAAAAATAGGTTTTAAACCTTCCGATACAGGAATGTCCGCTGTGAGCCTGTACCCTGAGGTTCGAATTTACGCACAAAATCTAAATTATGGAGACACGCTAGAGGTTAATTTGGCTCCTTATGAAACGCTTGCATTATCAATCAATAACAGCCAGGGTCTTACCGGTTTGCCGCTTGCCCAGGATGTTGTCGGCCAAAATCTATCGGTAACAGTTAATTCTCAGACAGTCGGAAGCAATTTCGAATTAAATATTGATGCCGACATCGTTTCAGGTGCCCCTCAAACCAAATTTTTTGTGGTCATTGAAGGCTCAACGCAGGTACCGTCAACCCCCTCTTATGTTTTCAAAGTCAATAACGTATCCAGAACATTGAGCAATCAATCGTCAGATGCCGGTTTCCATGCAGCAGCTATCAGTGAGGGCAATGAATATTGGAGAATTCTGGAAACAGATATTTCGCAAGGAAACAACAAAATTGAATTGCAATTGCCTTCAGGAGCAGATTGTCAGGAAATGTCTCTGTGGGTATGGACAAGTAAAGCTGGGGGAACTAAATCTGATTACCCCAATGCCATTATTTCACCTGAAAAGATTTCTCTGGCAGCTCTTCCGGTTGGCACGCTGGAGAGGAATCAGGCGCACACTCCTTCTCCTTCAAACGGAGAATATGGAGTAGATATTAGTCCCGCTTTGTCCTGGGATTCCGGAGCAAATGCGGACAGTCATGAAGTTTATTTTGGCACCAGCTATTCAGCAGTTTCAGATGCAACTATAGATTCACCGGAACACAAAGCCACACTATCTGCTTCTAATACTAATTATTCACCTGGTACACTTGAAAATTTGACAAATTATTACTGGCGTGTTGATGAAAATGCTGATGGTGTAATATACAAAGGTACTCTCTGGCAGTTTAAAACCAAAGGTGTACCCATTGATCCTGATTTGCTGGGCTGGTGGAAATTTGATGAAACTTCAGGAACGGTAGTTCACGATTCATCAGGAAGAGGCTATGACGGAATTTTACATAATGGTAACAGCTGGACTGGAAACCATATTTATTTAGATGGAATCGATGACTATATTGAAATACCTGAAAATGTTTTACACGATCTATCCAGCCAGGTTACAGTTGCTTTTTGGCAATACGGTACGGGTACCATGCCAGTTCAAAACAGTATTTTCAGATCGCCCTATGTTATCAATGTTCATCTCCCGTTCGCTAATGCAGGGGATGGAACTCAAAATGCAGTTTATTGGGATACAGGATATTCGAATCGTATCAAAAAAGATGCATCCTCCAACGAATACTTAAATAAATGGAATCACTGGGCGTTTACAAAGAATGCCGCTACAGGAGCGCAGCAAATATACTTAAACGGCCAACTCTGGCATAGCGTCCCCGGTAATACAGAGCATTTCATTGATGCTTCTGCTTTCTGGATAGGAGCTTATCAACCAGGTTTGTACCATTACAAAGGTAACTTGCGTGATTTTCGAGTTTACAAACGTGTCTTGTCATCAGATGAAATCCAAACTTTAGCAGACGATTAGGTCTGAAAAGTGTGGAAAATTTTGTTGTTTATGTTGGCTATATGTCTGTAAAATTGGACATTACACGAAAAATCTTCAACAATAAGTTTGTCATTCGGCGACAATCAGTAAGATAAGTAATGTGATATAACCTCTTTTATATATTGGTTTAACAGATTTTGATTTAGATATAAGGAAAAGGACGTATGACACAGTTTTCTGCTATTGATGGGACTATAGTTGGTTTCTACCTGTTGCTGTGTATAATTGCCGGCATGATGGTCCGCAAGTATGTTGGGAAAGTTGAGGATTTTCTTGTTGCAGGAAGGGAAATGAATCTTTATCTGGGCATCGCTTCCCTGGCAGCTACAGAATTTGGAATAGTAACCTGCATGTACACAGCACAAAATTGTTTTATTAATGGTTTTTCCGGGGCAACTCCAGGAATTTTGATTGCCTTTGCCATGCTGGTTGTGGGTTTAACCGGTTTTTGTATTAAACCAATGAGAAATGCAAATGCGTGTTCGGTTCCGGAACTGTTCGAAAAAAACTTTGGCTCTAAAGTTCGCTGGCTGGGCGGTGTAGTTATTGTGCTTGGCGGATTATTAAACATGGGTGTATTTCTACGAACAGGCGGGGAATTTCTGGTGGTTGTAACAGGATTAAACTTTTCGTATCTTGAAGTAACAATGACTTTACTGTTACTGGCAGTTGCAATTTATACCATTTTAGGTGGAATGATATCCGTTTTGGTTACGGATTATTTACAATTCATCATCATGAGTCTTGGTCTGCTTGTAGTAACTGTGTTGCTGCTTTTTAAAGTCGGGTGGGGTACTATGGTAGCCGTTGTCGGCGAGAAATACGGCCAGGGCGGTTTCAATCCTTTTCTGCATCCTGGAATGGGGTGGGAATATATACTTTTTAATCTTCTTGTGGGTTTTGCAATGGTTTTAACCTGGCAGACTATGGTGCAAAGGGTGCTTTCGGCTAAAGACAGCCGCACCGGGGGAAAAATGTACACCCGCACAAGCTTTTTCTTTATCTGCCGTTTTCTTTTGCCTGGCTTGTGGGGAATTGCCGCATTGGCTACTTTATCCTCTGATGAAGTAGGGAGTAATACTTTACTGGCAATGCCCAAAATGTTGAGCACTTCCGTGCCCATTGGTCTAATGGGGATTTTGGTCGCAGCAATGTTGGCGGCTGATATGTCAACTAATTCATCTTATATGCTGTCGTGGGGAACCGTTATTTACAATGATATTCTTGGACCTTTTCGCAAGAGAAAGTGGTCCGAAAAACGGGGACTGCTGATCAATAGGATGATAGTGGCACTGATAGGAATATTTCTGCTTATATATGGTTTATGGTACGAGCTTAAAGCTGATCTTTGGACTTATCTGGCGATTACCGGTACGATTTATCTTTCCAGTATGTCCGTTTTGCTGATATCATGCCTTTACTGGAAAAAATCCAACGACTGGGGTGCTTTCGGAGCGATAATTGTCGGTGCCACAATGCCGGTTATATATTTGATATGTGAACAGATTTCCTCAATGGAACATCTGTTTGTTGAACGCATAGGCCCTTATAAATGGGGTGTGGCCACATACGTCGCTACTGCAATGGCAATGGTGATAGGATCTTATTTGAAACCGTCGAAAGGGGGCAAATAATGAAATTATTTTGGTTGCTGATTGTAATTGTTTCCATTATCTGGTACTCTACTGTAACTGTACTCGTAGCATTTAAAGGTGCAATTGATATTAGAGAAATGTTAAAAAGAATGACAGTGACAAAAGACAAAGATAATGCCGATAGAAAAGAGAGATCATCGAAATGAAAACTAAATTGTCCAGAAGAGAGCGGTTAATGGCGACCTTAAAAGGGGAGCCGATTGATCGACCAGCGGTTAATCTCTATGAAATCGGCGGATTTAAAGTTGACTGTAATGACGATGATGAGTTTAACGTATATAAGTATCCGACATGGAAACCACTGCTGGATTTAGCTTATGAGCAGACTGATATTATCAGAATGGTGAGCCCAATTCGCTCAAGAGGTCATGAGGTAACAGGCCCGGCTTTGAATTCAAAAATTTCAGAGATATATAATCAGGAAGAATTCATTAAAGATGGCAGCCGATTTACCAGCACCACTCTTAACATTGCAGGTAAGACATTAACATCACTTACACGAAGAGACCCTGAAGTAGATACGACATGGGTTGTTGAACATTTAATAAAGAATACTGAAGACATTAAAGCCTATCTTCAAATACCTGAAGAGTTTTTCTACTGTGATGTTGATATTGATAAGTTGAAAGCTGAAGATCAAGCAGTTGGTGATGCGGGTATTGTGATGGTAGAAACCGAAGATCCACTTTGTATGGTAGCTTCTCTATTCAGCATGGAAGACTTTACGGTTGTGGCCATGACAGAGCAAAAACTTTTTCATAAACTTTTAGATAAAGTTGCCCCCATCCTTTATGAGCGGACTGAAAAAGTAGCGAAATTGTTTCCAGGGCATTTATGGAGAATTTTTGGTCCCGAATATGCGACTGAACCTTATTTACCTCCGAATCTTTTTAAAGATTATGTGGTAAATTATACTTCAAACATGGTGGACAGCATTCAGAGATACGGTGGATTTGCTCGAATACATGCTCATGGACGTATAAAGAATATTATGGACTATATTGTTGGTATGGGAGCAGCTGCAATTGACCCTGTAGAGCCGCCTCCAAATGGTGACGTGAAATTAAAAGATTTTCTCGAAGCTTACGGCGAAAATATGGTTATTTTTGGAAATATCGAAATCTCTGATCTTGAGGGGATGGTGCAATCTGAGTTTGAGACTTTAATTCGCCAGACATTAGATACCGCAATGAGTTACAAAGGACGCGGATTTGTTCTGATGCCAACTTCCAGTCCTTACGGCAGAGAAATTTCTTCCAGAACCATGCAGAATTATGAAACCTTGGTTCGTTTGGCTACGGAATATAATTATACCTATGAAGATAAAAAGCAAGAAACTGTTGCAAGAGAAAATACTCATTAAGTTATTATACTTTTCAGTTTGAAATCTTTCGTTAGTTTTTAATCGACAGGGAATGAAAATGGATTACAGTTATGATGTAATGGTAGCAGGGCATTTGTGTATTGATATTATACCTCTGTTTCCAGAAACAGGAAAAACAAAGATCGAGCACATACTTCGACCAGGCAAATTGGTAAATGTAAATGACGCTAAAATAAGTACAGGAGGACCGGTTTCAAATACAGGACTGAATTTGAAGCGGCTTGGTGGTTCTGTTTGTTTCAGTGCCTGTGTAGGCGATGACACACTCGGTAAACTTACGATTGATTTGCTTAACAAAACCGGAAATGCCGAAGGTGTCAGTATTCTAAAAGATAAGGCTAGTTCTTATACAGTTGTTGTAGCCCCTCCGGGTATTGACCGGATATTTCTGCATAATCCCGGTACCAATAATTACTTCACAGCGGACGATTTGAACAAAGATTTAATCGCCAAATGCAGACATTTTCATTTTGGTTACCCACCTTTAATGGATAAAATGTTTGCTGATGATGGACAGGAACTTGCCAGAATATTTAAAACTGCAAAAGAGCAGGGAGCCACCACATCATGCGATATGACACTTCCTGATCCGGCATCTCCCAGCGGTAAAGCTAACTGGCGAAAAATACTTGAAAACATTTTACCTTACGTGGATATCCATGTGCCGTCTTTGGAAGAAAGCTTTTATATGCTTTATCCAGAAGAGTTTATTGACTTAAAAGACAAAAATAATAATGCTGATCTGATCGATTTAGTCTGTCCTGAAAAATATAGTCAGTTAGCCGATGAAATGCTTGCAATGGGAGCCAAAGTAGTAACTTTAAAGAGCGGACACAGAGGCTTTTATATCAAATCATCTGAAAAGTCTAAATTTGATGGATTGGGAAGGGCAAAACCGGCAGATATGGATAACTGGTCAGATAGAGAATTGTGGGCACCGGCCTTTGTCGTGGAAAAATTTGGTTCTGCTACCGGTTCGGGAGACTCATCCATTGCAGGGCTATTAACTGGGTATTTGAAGGGACTGTCCATTGAAGATTCTCTTAAGTACGCTGTTTGTCTGGGCTACCAAAATGTTTGTGTTTTGGATGCCGTAAGCGGTATAAAAAACTGGGATGAAACTACCGCCATGATTAATTCGAATATGCCCACTTTGGATTGTCGCATACAATCTGATAAATGGAAATTTGATTCCGGGCTTTGGGTAGGACCTGGCGACAAAAAAGGAATTGAATGAAAGCAAGGAGTGCTAAATGGCCGAATTGAGCATAATTGACTATCTTATAATAGGGATTTACTTTGCGGTACTTGTAGGTGTAGGTTTTTACTATAGAAAAGCTGCTTCAGAAAGTATCGACAATTATTTTTTGGGTGGGCGAAGACTGCCCTGGTGGGCGCTAGGTATTTCCGGAATGGCTGCATGGCTTGACCTTACCGGCACTATGTTGATCACATCATTTCTATTCTTGCTCGGCCCCACTGCTTTATTTCTAGAATTAAGGGGCGGAGTGGGATTGGTACTTGTATTTTTGTTTATTTTCGTCGGCAAGTGGCAGAGAAGATCAGGGCTGATGACTTCTGCTGAATGGATGAAGTTCAGATTCGGAGAAGGCGGCTGGGGAAATTTCGCCAGACTTGCACAGGTATTCGCCATGATGGTATTCGGTATCGGCATGCTTGCTTATGCCATTAAAGGTGTTGGATTGTTTTTTTCAATGTTTTTGCCTTTTACTCCCGGTACCTGTGCCTTGATAATGTTAGTCATCACGTGCATCTATACCATTCAATCCGGCTTCTACGGTGTGGTGGTCACTGACATCTTCCAAGGGTTTTGCATACTTATAGGCGCAGCATTTATACTTATTTATTCAATGGTGGTGGTCTCCGGTGCGGATCTTGCCGCAGTTTCAGAGCAGGTAACGGGTAATTCAAACTGGATACAGGCACTCCCGACCTGGAAGGTAAGCATGCCCAGCGGATATGAGCATTACAGCTATTTAAGGCTGGTTGTATTTTTCTTTTTGTTTAAAACAGTTTTTCAGGGAATGGGCATGGTAGTGGACAACAGGTATTTTGGTGCTGCCGGTGACAGAGAATGCGGCTTATTAGGATTTATGTCAGGCTGGACTATAATGATGAGATGGCCTTTGATGATGGGATTTGCTATACTCGGTATTTTTCTGGTCAAAGATATGTTCCCTGATCAAAGCGTAACTTTTGAAGCATCTGAGGCTATTCGACAGTATTTCAACCAGAATAGTTTAACACTCAATGCGAATCTATGGCATGGGAGATTATCGGACATCGCGAATCATCCTGAGTCTTTCGGTCAGTTACCCGCTGAATTGTCTGGAATTCTCGGTGAAAACTGGAATCAAAAGATTGCTATGATCAGCTATGAGGGAACTGTTTATCCTGAAAGAATTTTACCAGCGGTCTTGATTAATGTTATTCCTAAAGGTGTAACAGGGTTGATACTAGTCGCTTTAATGGCCGCTTCGATGTCAACTATTAATACATTGATTAATAATACCACTACCTTTTTTACTCGTGACATTTATCAGGGATACTTAAGGCCTAAGGCAGGTAATAGCGAACTTATCTACACAAGTTGGGGTTTTGGCCTGCTTCTCTCTGCAATTAGTTTCATCATTGCTTTTTATGCTGCCAACATAAATGATATATGGGGATGGTTAATGGGTGGTTTGGCTGCAGGTTTGGCTGTTCCCTGGTTTCTAAGATTTTACTGGTGGCGGTTTAACGGAGGTGGATTTGCATTTGGTCTTTTGGCGGGCATAATCGCTGCTATTATGCAAAGAATAATTGCTCCTGAAATGTATGAATGGTATCAGTTCACTTATGTGTTAGCGGTGGGATTTGCTGCCTGTATCGGGGGCACTTTTGTAACTGCTCAAACTGACCATAAGGTTCTGGAAATATTTTATATAAAAACCAGGCCTTTTGGTTTCTGGAAGCCGTTTGTCGATTCACTTGATCAAGAGACTAAAGCAGCAACTAAAAAAGAGCACATCAACGATATAATAGCTGTGCCTTTTGGAATCGGTTGGCTGGTATCGCTTCTCTTATTACCTCTTCAAGCAATGACAATGCAGTGGAAGCCGTTTTTTATGACTCTGGTGGTTTTTGTTATTTCGCTGGTTGGCTTGTATATTTTCTGGTATCGCCAACTTCCTCCGCCGGCAAATAAAACCGAGACAAATAAAAGAGCAAAGAAAGTCGAAGAAGTTCTTGGATAACTAATTTATTTACTGAAAAAAATGCTCACTAAACAAAGATTTTTAACTGCGATAAATGGAGGCAAACCCGACAGGCTGCCTGTAACTACACATCATCTTATGCCCTATTTTCTTGATAAATACACCGGCGGTATGACAAATGATGAATTTTTTCAAGAATTTGGACTAGATGCAATAAATTGGATTTATGAAATTAAACCTGCTGACAATAAATCTTTCAGGTATGAAACTAACGATCCTGTAGCGGCTAAAGTGATAGTATCAAATCAATGGCAATTAACAACTGAGCCCATCTCCAGAAAAGATGTGATCAGTAACCGATATACTTTCCATACGCCCTCAGGCGAGCTTTCTACAATCATCGAACGCAATGAACACACCTTTTGGTCAACTGAACATCTCGTAAAGAAAAAATCAGATATTGAAATAATAGCCAAACATGCTCCATCGCTTATTTGTGATATGCAGAACGTGAATTCAGCTGCTGAAAAATATGGCGAAAATGCACTTATCAGGAGTTTTGTAAACGGTTTTGATCTTTTTGGCCAGCCGGGTGTCTGGCAGGATGCGGCTTGTCTTTACGGAGTTGAACCTTTAATCATGGCTACTTACGATGACCCTTCCTGGGTTAAACAGTTTTTAGAGATACTTTACAGAAGAAAAGAGGCTTTTGTTAAATCCCTGAAAGGTGTAAAATATGACATTCTCGAACTTGGCGGAGGTGACGCTTCTTCCACTGTAATTTCACCGAAATTGTTTGAAGAATTTGTGGCACCTTACGATACTAAATTGATAGAATGTGCTCATGAAATGGGACAGAAAATAGTTTATCATATTTGCGGTGGTATCATGCCTGTGCTGGAGTTGTTAAAATCCATGAATCCTGATGCTATAGAAACTTTTTCGCCATCAGACATGGGTGGTGATGCTGATCTGGCCAAAGCTAGAGAGGTACTTGGACCAGATAAATGCATGATAGGCGGATTTGATCAGTTTCATTTTTTCAAAGATTGTACTCCTGAAAAGACTCGTGCAGAAGTGAGAAGATGTTTCAATGAGGCTGGTAAAAATGGAGCATTCATTCTTGCTCCATCAGATCATTTTTTTGATGCGGATTTAGAATTAATTAGAGCCTTTGCAGACGAAGCAAGGTCTTGTGTGTACTGATATAGCCCGCATCGTACAAAAATTTATTGCAGTGCAAGAATAGTTCGCTTTTTTGATAGGCTCTCACAATCAGTCTTGTTCAACTTTTGTTATTATCCGGCAGCCACGCCCGTGGCCCATGCGATTTGTTTATCGGTATTTTCCATGTCCATCGGGAACGTATAATCTGAACTTCGATAATGGGCTTTGCGGTAACTCCCTGGGTGTGTTGCAGTTAGCTT